>JADJCV010000003.1:0-300000 GCA_016703025.1 Candidatus Avedoeria danica | reverse complement strand
TCCCGACCGGCGTGGGCCGCGGCGTTGGGCCAAGCGTCGGCCCCGGCGTGGCCGAGGGGCGAGGCGTGGTCGGTGTCGCGGGCGTGCCGCTGGTCGGTGAGGCGCTGGTCGGTGAGGCGCTCGGCGTCGTGGGTACGATCGTCCGCCACGGCACCGGTGGTGGATCGCCGGCCGGATGGCTGGCCGGGTCGGTCGGCGACGTGCCGGCGGACCGTTCGTCGCCGTCGCGCCAGCCGTCGAGGTCGCGGTCGACGGCGCTGCGCGGACCGTCGCCGGGCGGCGTGCAGAGCAGCGTCAGCTCGCGGTCCGGCGCGGCCCGCGCGACAAGGTCGTCGAACGTCGTCGTCGGCTCGGCACCGTCCGGATACCACTGGCCTTGCCAGCTCAGCCAACCGCGCTCTCGCCCGTCCACGCGGGCATGGGCCACGAGATCGCAGTCGCCGGCGGCGGCGCGCTGGAGCACGGTCGTGAGGCGGGGGTTGCCGATCGCTTCGACGGCGCTGCGCAGCGTGAACTGGGCGCCGACGGCGGGGGCCATGCCGGTGTCGAACGCCAGCACGAAGGCCTCGACCTCGCGCTGCCGGGCGGCGATCGCCTCACCGTCGGCGCCGGGGAACGAGAAGACATCGCCTTCCAGGAAGTGGGCCACCGTGTCCACCGCGCCGTCGTGGGTGAAGCCGAAGCCGCTGACCTGATCGCCCGGCACGTCGAACCGGCCGACCTTGTCGTAGATGTTGCGCAGGTGCGGCGCTTTGAAGTCCTGATTCGTGCGGTTGCCCTCGAAGTTCACCCGCTTGTTCGTGCCAAGCGGCATCGTGTGGCAGCCGGCGCAGTTCGTGAGGCCGCTGTCGATCTTGTTGTCGCCCGTGAAGAGATCGAAGCCGGCCTGCTGCTCGGCGGTTCGCGAGCGGTCCAGGTTCTGCAGCGGGTTGGGCGGGTAGTGGATCGTCAGGACGAACGTGGCAAACGCATCCATCTCGGCTTCGCTGATCGGCTCGGCCATGCCGTTCAGGCTCTGGAACGCGGGGCGGAACTTCAGGAAGCTGGCGTGTTCGTTCGTCGGCTGCGGGCCGTCGGCGAATCGGTCGGCCCGCCAGTGCATCGGCCCGGCGCCGGCCATGCCGCGGAACGATTGCGTGACCATCGCGCCCTTCATCGGGTGGAACTTGAAGTTGCGCGGCTTGAGGCGCGCGTCCGGGTGGGTGAGGCCGAACGGCATCGCGTCGACTTTGCCCGTCGGGTCGCCGAGGTCCCAGGCCAGGCTGTCGAGATCGCCGAAGACGTGGCAGCTCGAGCACGCCATGTCGCCGTGCCCGCTCGTGCGCGCGGCGTCGTAGAACAGCGGTCGGCCGGCGCGGATGACCGCCGGCGTCGGGTCGTAGGCCAGCGGCGTCGTGGCGATGACGGTGCGGGTGGCGGTGTCGACGGTGCTGATCGAGAGCGCCAAGTGGTTGAGGACGTACAGGCGTCCGCCGGCGGCATCGAGCGCCAAGCCGCCCGGACCGAAGCCGACCGGGATGCGGGCCACGACGTTGCCGACGGAGTCGAGCACGCCAACCTGCGCCGACTGGAACGCCGCCACGTACGCCGTCCGGCCGTCGGGTGCGAACACGAGGTCGAGCGGCTGGGCGAGCGTCCGCGCCCGCTCCGCGTCCGGTCCGGGCGAGACGCCGTGGTCGATGTGGCCGTTCAAGTTGGCGACGACGGGCGCGGCGCGCGGCGCGAGGCGGGTGATCCGATGCGACCACGTGTCGCCGCGCAGGACGGGCTCGAAGCGGGTGTGGTTGCGGGCGTCGCTGTTCGCCACCCAGACCTCGCCGCTCGTCGGATGCACGGCCATGTTGAACAGCATCGTCCCGACGGTCGACCACGTTTCGAGGACGGTCGGCTGGAGAGCGGCGGCATCCAGCACGAACACGTCCTTGTCCGGCAGGTTGAACGGCACGTTCGCCGTCCAGTCGCCGCCGACATCGTCCACCCAGCTGCTGCCGGTCCGCTTGACCATGAGCCCGGTCGGCGGCGGCGTGGCCAGCACCGTCGTGCTGATGACGGTCGGCAACGGCACGCCGCGCTCGGCGACGGCGTTCTCATGGACGACGCTCGTGCGGTTGCCCGAGGCGAAGACCGCGGCGTACACGCGCGTCCCGTCGGCGCCGGTGGCCAGGGCGCGCGGCTTCTGGCCGAAGAGCTGGACCGTCCGCGGTGCGAGCGTCGGCGCCTTGGCGTCGAAAATCCAGACGCCCGCCCGCCCGGCGCCGGCCTTCGTCAGGTTGGCGCGCCACGCGGCCGCCACGAAGACGCGGTCGTGGTTCGGCCCGGCGATGACGATGTCGCGCGGCTCGTCGCCGACGGCGAGCGTGTGAACCACGCGCGGCGCCGCCGGATCGCGCACGTCGACGACCGAGACGGCGTCGGACAGGTGGTTGACGACCCACGCCTGGTCGCCCCGCAGCGCGATGGCCACCGGCCGAAGGCCGACGACGATCTCGGCGAGCGGATGGAGACCATCCGGGGCGACGCGGAAGACCTCGAGTCGATCGTCGGCGGTGTTCAGGGCAAAGAGGTGGCGCCCGTCCGCGGCGAGGGCGAGCGGCCGGACCGGCTCGGTTTCGAAGTTCGTGTACCCGGCCGATGAAGGCCCGTCGCCCGCGGCGCGCCCGGCGGGCGGCGTTCGCCCGGGCGCGATGAGTGCGAGCGCGAGGCCGACAGCGAGAGCGGCGGCCGCGGCCGATCGACCGGCGCTTGCCGGTGCGGCATCGTTCGTGATCGGTGTGCTGTTCCATGTGCGGCCCACGACGTGCTCACCTCCGTCCGATTCGGTCGGTCAAGGCTATCCGCCAGCCGATCCATCCTGCATTAACACCGGAATCGTCGATTCGTCCGCGCCGCCGGTGGCCGGACGCCGTTGTCGGCGAACCCGCCGACCATGATACCGACAAGCGAAGGACCCAAAACGGTGACGTTTCCGCCGCGCCGCCGCCGATTGCCCAACGCTATCGGCACGCCGTGGCGATGTGTCACCCACTTCGACACCGCTCACGGCCGATTGGATGCGTCGTCGCCCACGGCATCGTACAACTCGACGAGCACGCCGCCCGCTGCGGCCGGGTGGACGAAGATCAGCCGGCGCCCGCTGCTGTTGGTGATGGGCGCCTCGGTGATCAGCCGCACGTTCCGTGCCTTGAGGTGGGCGACGGCCGCATCGAGGTCGTCCACCTCGAGGCAGACGTGGTGCATCCCCGGGCCGCGGCTCCCCAGGAAGCGGGCGATGCCGGACGCCGCGTCCGTCGGCTCGACGAGCTCGATCGCCCCCTCGCCGACCGGGAGGAACGTGACGGCGACGCCCTGGGCCGGCTCGTCGTGGACACCGCCGACGGCAAGGCCGAGGCCGTCGCGCCAGAAGGCGAGGGCGGCGGCGGTGTCGGGAACGACGACGGCGATATGGTGGATGCGGATCGGGTGGTTCGGGCTGATCATGGATGCATCCGTTCGTTGGGGTCGTCATTCCGTTCGGTACGGGCACGGCGCGCCGTGCCCCTACAGGACCACGGCGGGGCGGTGTTCGCCGAAGGTCGCGCGCAACACGTCGCAGATCTCCCCGAGCGTGGCGTACGCCTCGACGCACGCGATGATCGGCGGCATGAGGTTGGCCTCCGACGCGGCGGCGGCGCGGAGCGCGTCGAGGGCGTTGGCGGCGGAGGCACCGTCGCGGCGGGCGCGCAGGGCGGCCAGGTCGGCCGCGCGCTGGCGCTCGACGGCTTCGTCGATCCGGAGCACGGGCGTCTCGAGTTCGGCGTCGTCGACGTAGCGGTTCACGCCGACGATGTCCCGCTCGCCGGCCTCGACCTCGCGCTGGAGGCGGTAGGCGCTGTCGGCGATCTGGGCGGCCGTCCAGCCTGTCTCGATCGCCGCGAGCGCGCCGCCGAAGGCGTCGATGCGCGCGATGAGGGCCTCGGCCTCGGCTTCGAGTTCGTCCGTGAGGCGCTCGACGAGGTAGCTGCCGGCGAGCGGGTCGACGACATCGGCGACGCCGGACTCGGCGGCGAGGATCTGCTGCGTGCGGAGCGCGACCTTGACGGCCTCCTCGGTCGGCAGACCGAGCGCCTCGTCCATCGAGTTCGTGTGCAGGCTCTGCGTGCCGCCGAGAACCGCCGCCAGCGCCTGGATGGCGACGCGGACGACGTTGTTCGTCGGCTGCTGGGCGGTGAGGGCGACGCCCGCGGTCTGGGTGTGGAAGCGGAGCATCATGCTGCGCGGGTCCTTCGCGCCGAAGCGGTCGCGGGCGATGCGGGCCCAGAGGCGCCGCGCGGCGCGGAACTTGGCCACTTCTTCCAGGAGGTTGTTCTGGGCGACGAAGAAGAACGAGAGCTGCGGCATGAAGCGGTCGACATCGAGGCCGGTGCGGCGCGCGGCGTCGACGTACGCGATGGCGTTGGCCAACGTGAAGGCGATCTCCTGCGGGGCGGTGGCGCCGGCCTCGCGGATGTGGTAGCCCGAGATGCTGATCGGGTTCCAGCCCGGCATCTCGTCGGCGCAGAAGCGGAACATGTCCGTGATCAGGCGCAGGCTGGGCGCCGGCGGGTAGATGTACGTCCCGCGGGCGATGTACTCCTTGAGGATGTCGTTCTGGACGGTGCCCTTGAGCGCGGCCATCGGCACGCCCTGCTGCTTGGCGACGGCGACGTAGAGCGCGAGGAGGACGGACGCGGTGGCGTTGATCGTCATCGACGTGCTCACCCGGTCGAGGGGGATGGAGTCGAAGAGGACCTCCATGTCGGCCAGGCTGGCGATCGAAACACCGACCTTGCCGACCTCGCCTGCCGCCATCGCGTGGTCCGGGTCGTAGCCGATCTGCGTCGGCAAGTCGAACGCGACGGAGAGGCCGGTCTGGCCGTGGTCGAGGAGGTAGCGGTAGCGGGCGTTCGACTCGGCGGCCGAGGCGAAGCCGGCGTACTGGCGCATCGTCCATAGCCGGCCGCGATACATGCTGGGGTAGATGCCGCGGGTGAACGGGTAGGTGCCGGGCAGGCCGAGGTCGCGCGCGATGTCGAGGTCGGCGATGTCCGCGGGCGTGTCGATGTCGTCCAACGGCAGGCCGCTGTCCGTGGCGAAGGACGGGCGGCGGAGGCCGGTCTTGGCGACGAAGGGGGCGAGGATGTCGTTGCGCCAGGCGGTGGTTGCGTCATCGGGAGGCGAAACGTGCTCGCCAGTCGTCGTCGGCGTGGCAGCAGCGGGGGCGGATGGGTGCCGTCGGCTCATGCGGCTACTGTACCACTCGGTCGGTGAAAGTGCTGTCTGGTGGGGGTGTTTTGGCCCATCGGGATACGGTTCCGACGGGGAGCAGCGTCGGGGGTGGGGGTGTGACCCGCCACCACACCGGCCTTTGCGTCCGCTCGACTACACTTCGCCCCATGCCCACCGTCCTCCTCCTCGGCGCCCGCGCCCCCGTCGCCTGTGACATCGCCCGCTCGCTGGCCGCCGCCGGCGCGCGCGTGGTGGCCGCCGACGCGTGGCGCTGGCCGCCCGCGCGCTGGTCGCGGGCCGTGGCGCGCACCGTCCGGCTGCCGGCGCCGCGCGCCGGGGCATGGGCGTTCGCGTCGGCGGTGGCGGACCTGGTGCGGACGGAGTGCGCGGACGCCGTGGTGCCGCTGTGTGAGGAGGGCTTCTGGCTGGCCGCCGTGATCGCGGCCCGCCCCGGACTGCTGCCGCCCGGCTGCCGCCTCGTCGCCCCGGCCGCCGATGCCGTCGCGCGGATCCACGACAAAGCTGCGTTCGCCGAGACGGCGCTGCGCCACGGCCTGGCGGTGCCGTCGACGCACCGCCTCGCGTCGGCCGACGAAGTCGAGGCGGTCCTGGCCGACGGTCCGGCGGGGCGCTGGGTCTTCAAGCCGGTCTGGTCGCGCTTCGCCACGGCAGCGCTCATCGGCGCCTCCGCGGACGTCGTACGGCGGCGCGTCCGGCCGACGGCGGCGGCGCCGTGGGTGGCGCAGGCGCGCGTGCACGGTCGCGGCTTGTGCACGTACAGCATCGTGCGCGACGGCGAGGTGATCGCCCACAGCGCTTGTTGGCCCGACATCGTCTACAGCCGGGCCGCGGTCGTGCTCGAGGCGATCGAGCACGCGGCGGCCGAGGCTTGGGTGCGGCGGCTGTGCGGGGCGGAACGGTTGACGGGACAGGTCTCGTTCGATTTCATCGAAGGCGATGTCGATGGCGGCAACAATGGCGACACGACGCTTGGAGAGCTCCGCGACGCATCGGTCGGCCTGTACGCGGTCGAGTGCAATCCGCGGGCGACGAGCGGCGCGAACCTGTGGCAGGGGGATCCGTCCCTCGGCACCGCGATCCTGGCCGCCGCCGGCCTTGCCCCGACACCATCCGACGTCGTTCGACCCGTGATCGGCGCCGTGACGGCCATCAAGTCGGCCGTGTGGTTGGGCCTGCCCGGCTGGTCAGGCGATTCCGACCGTCGCCGAATTGCGTTGACCGCCCTGGCGAGCGGCCGTGACGCGTTCGCCCGCCGCGGCGACGTCCGCCCGGCGATCGCGCAGCCCTTGGCGCTCGTCGAATGCGTCGCTCGCGCCGTGCGCCACGGTATCGGCGTGGCGGACGCGATGACGGTGGACATGCGCTGGGACGGCGAGGCGGTCACCGGCCCAGTCGGCAAGGGCGGCGGCAAGGGCGTCGACGCCGACGAGTGGACGGACGGGCGCGCCGATTTCGACACGGTCGGGGCGGCGTGATGCGCGCCGTCGTCACCGGCGCCACCGGTTTCCTCGGCGGCCACCTGGCACGGCGACTGGCAGCCGACGGCTGGTCCGTCGTCGGGCTCGGGCGCGATCAGGCGGCCGGGGCGGCGCTCGAGGCGGCCGGCGTGCCGTTCATGCGGCACGACCTGGCGATGGACGACGCGCATCGGGCGGGGGCGCCGCTGAACGACATCTGTCGATCGGCCGATGTCGTGTTCCACTGCGCCGCGCTGTCGACCCCGTTCGGCCCGATGGCTGCGTTCCGTGCCGCGAACGTCGTCGGCACGGCCGCCGTCATCGCCGCCTGCCGGGAAGGCCGCGTCGGGCGGCTGGTCCACGTCTCCTCCCCCAGCGTGTGCTTCCGGTGGCGGGACCGCCTGGCCGTGCATGAGGGCGATCCGTTGCCGCGGCCGGCGACGCGGTACGCCGCGAGCAAACACGCGGCCGAGGGGCTGATCGCCGCGGCCGTGGCGGAAGGACTCACCGCGGTCGTGCTGCGGCCGCGTGCGCTCATCGGGCCGGGCGACACCGCGGTCCTGCCGCGGATCGTGGCGGCGCTCGAACGCGGGCGCCTGCCGGTCATCGGCGACGCGCGGGCGGTGGCGGACGTGACGGTGGTGGACAACGCGGTGGATGCGCTCATCGCAGCGGCGACGGCGCCCGAGGGCATCGTGCGGGGTCGGACCTACCACGTCTCGAACGGCGCGCCGGTTCCGATCTGGCCGATGATCGCGCGCCTTGCCGAGGCGCTCGAGCTGCCGCCGCCGCGCGGACACCTGCCGCAGCGCATCGCGTTCGCCATCGGCTGGACGAACGAGATCGCCCACGCCGCGTTGCGGCGGCCCGGCGAGCCGCAGCTGTCGCGGTACGCCGTTGCCGTTCTGTCGACGAGCCAAACGCTGGACATCGGCGCGGCGCGGCGCGACCTCGGCTGGGCGCCGCGGCGGCCGGCCGAGGACGGGTTGGCGCGGTTCGTGGCATGGTGGCGTGCAGGGCGGCCCGCGGACGTCGAGCGGTTCGGAACACACGGCACGCAATGACCGCTCCGCTGCCTTTCGCCCTCGACGTCGCCGGCTACTGCACCCACCCCGGGCGCGTCACCCGGCCCGACGCGTCGTGGCGGCCGCTGCGCTTTCCGGCGCTGTTCGGCGTCATCGAGCACCCGCGCACGGGCATCGTGCTCGTCGACACCGGGTACGCGCCGCGGTTCATGGCGGCGACGGCGCGCTGGCCGGAGATGGGGTATCGCCTCCTGACGCCGGTGACGATGCCGTCGGGCGAGACCGCCGTCGAGCGGCTTGCGGCGCGGGGCATCCGGGCCGATGACGTCCGGACGATCGTCGTGACGCACTTTCACGGCGACCACATCGCCGGGCTGCGCGACTTCCCGCGGGCACGGATCGTCTTCACGGCCTCGGCGTGGGCGGCGGTGGCGGATCTGCGCGGGCTGGCCGCCGTCCGCAAAGCCTACCTCCCGGCGCTCCTGCCCGACGACTTCAGCAGCCGCGCCGATGCGCTGGACGACGTGCGCGCGCTCCGGCCGCTGCCGCCGGAGGTCGCGCCGTTCGGCCGCGGGATCGACATTCTGGGCGACGCGACGCTGTGGGGCGTGCCGCTGCCGGGGCATGCGGCGGGGCAACTGGGCGTGTACTTCGAAGCGGCGTCCGTCGGGCCGACGCTCATCGCCGCCGACGCGGCGTGGCACAGCCGCTCGATCCGGGCGCCGCACGACCTGCATCTGCTGGCCCGGCTGCTCTCGCCCGATCACCGCGCATGGCGGGCGACGTTGGACGCGCTGCACGTGCTGGCGACGGGCGACGCCGTGCGGGTGGTGCCGCTGCATTGCGCGGAGGTGGCGGCGGGGGTGGGGTGGATGGCGCCGGGACCTTCCTCTCCAGACTCCTCGCGATGGTCGCTGCTTCCGCGGCGAGGCCGACGAGGCCCTCTCCCCCCGATCCCCTCCCCCAAGTCTGGGGGAGGGGGAGGATGCTAGGCCGCGGGAAGGGGAAGCGGGTTGACCACGGCTGGGGCGCACTTGCTCGCCACGTACCTGCGTACGCGCTCGTTCGACGCGCGGGTGCGGACGCCGGCCGGCGTCGCGCGGTGGCAGGAGCGGCGGGCGCGGCGGTTCTTGCCGGACGTCGTCGCGGCATCGCCGTTCTATCGATCGCATCTCGCCGGATGGGATGTCGAGAGTTGGCGGTCGTGGCCGATCGTCGACAAGGGCATGCTCATGGCCGAGTTCGACCGATGGACGACATGCGGCGTGCGGCTGGCGGACGCGCTGGCGGTGGCGGAGGACGCCGAGCGGTCGCGTGACTTCGCGCCGCTCCTCGGCGACCTGGCGGTCGGGCTGTCGAGCGGGACGAGCGGGCGGCGGGGGGTGTTCATCGCGAGCGCGCGGGAGCGGGCGGCGTGGGCGGGAGCGGTGTTGGCGCGAACGATGCCGGGCAGCATCCTGGCGCGGCACCGCGTGGCGTTCTTCCTGCGGGCGAACAGCCAGCTCTACGAGGCCGTCGGATCGCGGCGGCTCCGGTTCCGGTTCTTCGATCTGTGCCAACCGTTCGAGACGCACTTGGCGCCGCTGGCCGAGCTCGACCCGACCGTCCTCGTCGGGCCGCCGTCGCTGCTGGCCGCGCTGGCAGACGAGGCGGCCTGCGGGCGACTGCGGATGGCGCCCCACAAGGTCATCAGCGTCGCTGAGACGCTCGAGCCGCCGGACGAGGCCCGCATCGCCGCTGCGTTCGGCGCCCCGGTCCACCAGGTCTATCAGGCCACGGAAGGGTTCCTGGCCGCGACGTGCCGGCGCGGCACGCTGCACGTCAACGAGGACATCGTGGCGATCGAACCGGAGTGGCTGGACGGGACGGCCGCCGACCTCGCGGGGGATCGCGGCACGGCGACGGCGGTCATGCCGGCGGGCGCCCATCCACATCGAGCGTCCGGCACGCACTTCGTGCCGATCGTCACCGACCTCCACCGCGCGACGCAGCCGGTCATCCGCTACCGCCTGGACGACGTCCTCGTCGCCGCGGCGCGCGCCTGCCCGTGCGGTTCGCCGCGGCGGGCGCTGGCGGCGGTCGACGGGCGGCGGGACGATGTGTTCATCGGCGACGGGGCGGCCGGACGGGTGCCCGTGTTTGCCGACGCGCTGCGGCGGGCGTTCGTCGTCGCGGCGCCGGAAGCGGTCGGGTGGCGAGCCGTGCAGACGGCGGCGGGGCGCGTCGAACTGGCGATCGCGCCGCTCGCGGCCGGTGGGCGGGCGGCCGAAGGGCTGCGCGCGGCGTTCATCGATGCCGGGGCGCGGCCGCCGGACGTCGAAGTCAGGCCGCTCGGACCGGAGCGGCCGGGGCCGGACAAGCGGCGGCGGCTGGTGCGGGCGTGGTCCGTCGACGCAGCGTGAAGCGGGCGGCCGCGTCGACGGAATCGCCTACCAGCGACGGTTGCGTCGCTCCGCTTGGCGGTATGCTTGCCAGGCGGAGAAGATGTGAAACGGCCAGCCGAAGAGTCCGGCTGTGCCGATCCAGAAGCCCGGCGTGACGACGAGCCAGAAGATGCCCCACAAGAAGTGACCGGTATAGAACTGGCCGATGCCGGGGATGACGAGCGAGAGGACGGCGGCGGTGCCGGGGTTGCGGGCTTCGGGATGGGCGAGGGGGTCTGTGGACATGAGAGGCTCCTGATGGGCGCCTCGGGTAGGCGCGACAGGGTATACGGTGGCCGGGGCGTGTTGGTTGCGACGGGCCGCCTAAGGCCCTCTCCCCCCGACCCCCTCCCCCAAGTTTGGGGGAGGGGGAGGATCACGGGTTGAAGGAGGATGGCAACGGAGGGCGCCCACGTGGTCGTGCATTCGCCGGGTGACGCCGACATCGATTGGCCGTTGGGAGAAGAAGGGGCAGCCGCGCGTCGGTGGCTTGGCCCGCTGATTGTTGGCGGCCCGGGCGCGATGATGACGAATGCACCATGCGACATCGGCGTCGTGCGCACGGGCGACGTCGTGCTGCCGTACACGGTCACGCGGGCGGGCGCAGTGGACACGGACGACGAGGCGAGCTTCGTGGCTTCACTCTTCGCCCACTACGTCGTGTATCCGCGGGCCGAGGCGGAGCGGATGGCGGGGGCGGCGGCAGGCGCGGTCGTCGGGGGGCTCCTGCGGGCGCTGGCGCCGGTGGCGAGGCGAGCGGGGCTCGACCGCGCCGTCCTCGTGAACAACTGGCTGGTGTCGACGAACCTCTACCCGCCGGGCGTCGCCGACGTTGCCCCCGCCGTAACACGCGCCCTCGTCGACGCCTTCCCCGATCGCCCCATCGTATGGCGGTCCGTCGATGCGCGCGGGAATCCTGCGCTCGTGGCGGCGCTCGACGGGGCCGGGTGCCGGCGGGTGTTCGCGCGCCAGGTCTGGTACCAGGATCCGGCCACGGTATTGCGACGGAAGCAGACCAGGGCCGATCGATCGCTGCTGCGCCGCTCGCCGTACCGTCTGGTCGACGGCGCCGATCTCGCGGAGCGCGACGTGCCGCGGCTGGCGGCGCTCTATCGCCGGCTCTACCTGGAGAAGTACCCGCGCCAGAACCCGCAGCTGACCGACGCCTTCATCGCCGGCGCGCTCGCCGACGGCCGGCTGCGGTTCCGGGCCTTCGCGGCGCCGGGCGGCCGGATCGACGCCGTGCTGGGCAGCTTCGCGCGCGGCGGGTTCGTCACGCAGCCGCTGTTCGGCTACGACACGTCGTTGCCGGCCGAGGCGGCGCTCTATCGGCTGCTCAGCGTGCAGGCGATCCTCGACGCGGCCGAGGCGGGATGGACGGTGCATGCGTCGGCCGGCGTCGGGGCGTTCAAGCGGGTGCGCGGCGGCGAGCCGGCGGTGGAGTGGCACGCGGCGGCGACGGCGCATCTGGCGCCGGATGCGCGGCGGGCGTGGGCGGTGCTCGGCTTCATCGCCAACCGCGCCGTCGCGCCCATTGTCGTGCGGCGGGGCCTGTGACGGGACTGCCCGGGTATACCATCGACGCCGATGTCCGATCATGAACGCCGTCCCGCGCCCCCTTCGCTTCCCGTCCGCATCGCCGGCCTCGGCGCCCATCTGCCGCAGCGCATCGTGTCCAGCGCCGAGATCGAGGCGCGTTGCGGGCTGCCGGCGGGGTGGGCGGTGCGGTACAACGGCGTGCGCGAGCGACGCTGGGCGGCGCCGGGCGACACGAACTCGCACTACGCCGCGACAGCGGTTCGGGCCGCCGTCGCCGACGCCGGGATGGCGCTTGCCGACATCGACCTGCTCGTCTTCGCCTCGGGCACGCCCGAGCAGGCGATCCCGGACGGCGCCCCGCTGACGCTGCGGGCGCTCGGCCTCGGCGGCATCGGCGTGGCGGGTTTCAGCGTCCACGCGACGTGCCTGAGCTTCCTGGCGGCGCTCGACACCGTCGCCGCCCTCATCGCCGCCGGTCGGTACCGGACGGCGGTGATCGTCTCGGCGGAGATCGCATCGATCGGGATCAACTTCGACCAGCCCGAGAGCGCGACGCTGTTGGGCGACGGCGCGGCGGCGGCCGTCGTCGTGCCGGCGGGCGGTGCGGCGTCACACGGCACGGCATCGCGCATCGAGGCGGCGCGGTTCGAGGCGTACGGCGACGGCGCGGCGCTGACCGAGGTGCGCGGCGGCGGGACGCGGCGGCACTCGACGAACCCCGCGACGGTGCCCGCGGACAACCTGTTTCACATGGAGGGATCCGCGCTGCTGCGCCTCGTCCGCCGCCACGGCCCCGGCTTCCTCGAGCGCCTCCGTCCCGGCCTGTCGAGCGGCCTCGGCGACATCGATGTCGTCATCCCCCACCAAGCCAGCCTGGCCGGCCTGCGCCTGCTCGGCCGCTTCGGCTGGCCGGCCGATTCCGTCGTCACGACGCTGGAGCGCTACGGCAACTGCGTCGCGGCGTCGCTGCCGCTCACGCTGTGCGAGGCGGTGGCGACCGGGCGGCTGCGGCGGGGGGAGCGGGCGCTGCTGGTCGGGACGGGGGCGGGGGTGTCGATGGGGGGGATGGTGGTCGTTTATTGATCGGCAACGGCGGGGCTAGGCTTCGCATCGCGGCCCGGTGAACGCAGTCCGTCGTTTGCTGCGTCGACGCCGTCCGCGCCGTCAGTGCCCGAGCAACGCCACCGACTTGTCCCGCCGCTGCCACGTCAGCTTCACCCCCCCGAACCGCGCCAGCTGCACCGCCGCCGCATCGCGGTAGGGGCGAATGCTGGGCGTGCGGACCTTCCAGGCGCCCTCGAGCTGGCGGATGACGAGCTGGCTGTCGCCGAAGACCTCGACGGCGATGCGGCCCGGGTCGGCGGCGCGCTCGGCCAGGCGGGCGAGGGCGGCGGTGAGGGTCTGGTACTCGGCCTCGTTGTTCGTCACCCGGTCGCCGTATTCGAGTCGCACCGCCGGCTCCCAGTCGGCGCCGGGGGGGCGGAGGCGGAACGAGCCGTAGCCGCGGCCGGGGTTGCCGAGGCTGCCGCCGTCGAAGACGAGCTGCCAGCGCTCGAGGGTGGGGGTCGTCATCGAGTGGGCGCGGGCGGGGCGGTGGCGGTCGAAGGTTCGGCGCTCGACTCAGCGTTCGTGGAGGGGGCGTCCGATTCGGCCTCGGGCGGGGCGACGATGATGAGGACGTCGTCCATGTTCACGGTCTGCCCGGGGGCGATGTTCACCTGCTTCACCGTGCCGGCGGCCGGGCTGCGCAGCTCGTTCTCCATCTTCATCGCCTCGAGGATCGCCACCGGTTGGTCGGCGGCGACGGGCTCGCCTGCGGCGACGAGGACCTTGACGACGAGGCCGGGCATGGGCGCCTTGATCACCGCGCCGCCGTGCTCCTCGTGGGCGCGGCGGCTCATCGCGATCAGCTCCTTGAGGTGCGCGTCGCCGACGTCGACGACGTAGCGGTCGCCCTCGATGATGACGGTGTACAGCCCCTCGCGCCGCTCGACGTGCAGGTCATAGGAGACGCCGTCGACAAGGAGGGAGTACAGGTTCTCGCCGTCGATCGACATGAGATCGACGGCCACGCCGACGCCGTCGACGACGATCTCGCCGGGGCGGTCGACGTCGAGCGTGAAGTCGCGGTGGTCGACGGTGGCTTTGTATTTCATCGGGGGGTCCTGGTCGTCGGGGGATGGGCACGGCATGCCGTGCCCCTACACGGGCGTGCTGTCGTGAGGCGGTCCGAACCGCAACCCGAGGGCGCGGGAACGGCATGCGGCGCAGGTGGGTGATCCACCTGTCGCCGAACGGATGACTTCGGCCATTGCCCACACGGTTCGTGTAGGGGCACGGCATGCCGTGCCCTCCCCGCAGGCCGCCGCCACGCGCCCGGAATCGTTGAACCCGTCCCCTTCACGACGACACCCGCATGCCTTGCCTGCGCCCGAACCGCTTCCACTCGCTGTCGCCGACCGGCGCCAGGCGGTTGATGGCGTCCGAGCGGTGCTGGTGGGCCAGGAGCGTGGCGGTGATCGCGGCGACGCGGTCGAAGTCGCGGCCCTCGACGTGCGTCATCGTAAAGTGGTGTTCGAGGTAGCTCGTGTCGTAGGCGCCGCTGATGAACTGGGTCATGTCCATCAGGCGCTGGTGGAGCGGGATCGTCGTGCGGATCCCGGCGATCCGGTACTCGGCCAGCGCCCGGCGCATGCGCAGGATCGCGTCCGGGCGGTTCTGGCCGCGGACGATGAGCTTGGCGACCATCGGATCGTAGTAGAGCGAGACCTCGTAGCCCTCGAACAGCGCGCTGTCGACGCGGACGCCGGGGCCGCTGGGTTCCTGGAGCGACGTCACGCGGCCGGTGGACGGCAGGAAGTTGTTGAACGGGTCCTCGGCGTTGATCCGGCACTCGATCGCGTGGCCGGTCCAGCGGACCTCGTGCTGCGCCAGGCGCAACTTGCGGCCGAGGGCGATGCGGAGCATGTGCTTGACGATGTCGACGCCCGTCACGACCTCGGTCACGGGGTGCTCGACCTGGAGGCGGGTGTTCATCTCCAGGAAGTAGAAGTCCTCGCCGTTCTCGTCCAGCAGGAACTCGCACGTCCCGGCGCTGTAGTAGCCCACCGCCTTCGCCGCCGACACCGCCGCTTCGCCCATCCGCTCCCGCAGCTCGGGCGTCACCGCCGGCGACGGGCACTCCTCGAGCACCTTCTGGTGCCGCCGCTGCATCGAGCACTCGCGCTCGCCGAGGTGGATGACGTGGCCGTGCTGATCGCCCAGCACCTGGATCTCGACGTGCCGGGCGCCCTCGACGAGCTTCTCGAGGTAGACGGTGTCGTCGCCGAACGCCTTGGCGGACTCCCGCCGTGCCGCGGCCAGCGCGTCCGCCAGGTCCTCGGCGCGGTCCACGCGGCGCATCCCCTTGCCGCCGCCGCCGGCCGAGGCCTTGATGAGCACCGGAAAGCCGATTCCGGGCGCTTGCGCGAGCACTTGGTCGTCCGTCAGCCCCTCGGCCGTACCCGGGACGACCGGCACCCCGGCGGCGATCATCGCCTGCCGCGAGCGCACCTTGTCGCCCATCGCGTAGATCGCGGCGGGCGGCGGGCCGACGAAGCGCAGCCCCGCGTCGATGACCGCTTGGGCGAACGCTTGGTTCTCGGCCAGGAAGCCGTAGCCGGGGTGGACGAGCGTCGCGCCCGAGCGGCGCGCGACGTCGAGGATGCGGTCGGTTCGCAGGTAGCTCTCCGCGGCGGGCGATGGGCCGATGTTGAAAGCTTCGTCCGCCAGTCGGACGTGCAGCGCCGCACGGTCGCCGTCGCTGTACACGGCGACGGTGGCATAGCCCAGCTCCTGGGCGGCGCGTATGATCCGCACGGCGATCTCGCCGCGGTTGGCGATGAGGACCTTTTGCATGGGCGGGGTGGCCTGGGGTTGGCAGGTGGGTGCGGGTGAATGGGGCGGCGGGGGAGTCTATCGTTCGAGGGGGCGGGGGGCAAGGGCGCAGGACACGTTGCGAGCACGATCATGGCGTGGATCCCCGCCTAAGGCCCTCACCCCCCGACCCCCTTCCCCCAAGTCTGGGGGAGGGGGAGGATGCGAACGCGTGGGGTCAGCCGGTAGGGAAATCCCTACCCGAACGCCATCAGTACCATACTACCCTGTAGTCGACACCAGGAGGTTTCCCCATGCGATCCAAGTTAACCTCTAGCGCGCTGCCGTTCCTCGCGTCCGCCATGTTCATCGCGACCTCCGCCGGCTCGCTGCGGTCGACGTCGGCCGCTCCTGCGCCCAACGCGATGTCCGTCGACGTCTCTCCTGCCGTGACCGTCGCCGCTGATCGCCTGCCGCCGCTGATCTTCAGCCGCGCGGCCGCGCCGGGCAGCCCCGTGCTCACCGCCCTCGGTCGCACCGCGCGCATCGACTTCCATGCCGGCGGGGCGACGATCCTGCAGCCGGAGCCGCATGCGGCGCGCGCGGCCGTGAGCGGCCCGCGTCTGTCCGGCATGCCGGTGCGTTACGACGCCGCCGGCAACCTCGTCGCCGCGCCGTGGCCGGCCGACGAACGGCCGGACTGGCGGCGCGTCGAGGTGACGTTCGTCGGCGCGGCACACGATGCCCTGCCAGTCGGCGAGGGGCGAACGCCGACGATCGTCCACATCTTCAAAGGCCCCGAGGCGGCGTGGCAGCGCAACCGACCGACGTACGACGCCGTGCGCTATCCGTCCGCGTGGCCGGGCGTCAACATCGTGTTCGACGTGGCGGGCGACGGGCTGGCGATGCGGGTCGAGGCGGCCCCAGGGGCGGACACGTCGGCCGTGGCGCTGACAGTGGGGTGCGATGGGCCGTGTCCGACGGGGGCACGGGGGCTGGCGGCGGTGGCCCCGGCTGCCGCGGCAGATCGTCCGGCGGTCGTGCGGTGGGCCGGCGACGGCGTTGGGTTCGCGGTCGACGCCGACCCGGCGGGCGGTGCGGACGCGCCGCGTGGCCGCGACGGCACGACCCTCGCCGCACAGTCCACCTCCGCCGCCATCCTCTACGCCGGCTTCTGGGGCTTCCCGGGCGACGACCGCGGCCTCGGGATCGCGGTCGGCACGGATGGGGCGGCGTACTTCACGGGCCACACGTTCGCGGAGTCCGAGACCGACGTCGACGCCTACATGATCAAGGTCCGGCCCGACGGCACGGCGCTGGACTACGTGACGATCCTCGGGGGCGACGGCGCCGACCTGTCGTTCGACGTGGCGGTGGACGGGGCGGGCTACGCGTACTTCGGCGGCGTGACGAACAGCAAGGACGACACGCGGCCCACGAAGGGCGGTCCCGACGTGACCGCCAACGGCAACTCGGACGCGTTGGTGGGCAAGCTCGATCCGGCCGGCGACATCGTCTTCTGCGGCTCGTTCGGGGGCAGCTTGTACGACATGGCCGAGGGCGTCGCGATCGACGGCGAAGGGCACATGTTCGTCACCGGGATGACGCTCTCGACTTCGTTCTCCTTTCCGCTGAAGGTCGGGCCGGACCTGACGTTCAACGGCGGCGCCGATGCCTTCATCGCCAAGCTCGTCGTCGACCCGACGGCGCCGAACGTGTTGGACAACGTGATCTACTCCGGCTACATCGGCGGAGCGCTGCACGACGCCTACATCTACAACCGGCCGGACGGCCAGTACGTGTCGAGCGGCCAGATGGCGGTCGATGCTGCCGGTGCCGCCTACATCAGCGGCCAGACGCAGTCCAACGAGCGTTCCTTCCCCGACGGCGACGGCTTCGGCGACGTGCCGGGCGCGGACCAGACATACGCCGGGATGTGGGATGCCTGGATCGCCAAGGTGCGGCCCGACGGCATCGGGCTGGGATACGCGACGTTCTTCGGCGGCGCGAACGAGGACCTGGCGTTCGGCATGGACGTCGACGCGACAGGCGCGGCGTACTTCGCGGCGTGGACGGACTCCGCCGAGGACACGCTGCACCCCGTGGTCGGGCCCGACCTGACGTTCAACGGCAACGCCGACGGCATGGCCGGCAAGCTCACGCCCGACGGCCGCGCCTTCGCCTACCTCGGGTACATCGGCGGTGCGGAGATGGATGCCGGTATCGGCGCCAAGGTGGACGCGCACGGCCGGCTGGCGGTCATCGGCTACGCCGGCTCCGACCAGACGACGTTTCCGGTCGTCGGCGGCCCGGACGCGACGTTCAACGGGACGGATCCCGAGGTGGGCGATGCGTTCGTCACGATCGTCGCGTCCGACCCTTCGTCCGCGGACGTCGGTGAGAATCTCGTGCTTTCGGGCTACATCGGCGGCGCGCTGTGGGACGAGGCATTCTGGCTCGCCTTCGGACGGGACGGGTCGCTGTACGTCGTCGGCGACACGAACAGCGGACCTGATACGTTCCCGGACGGGGGCGGGCTGGCGGGGCGCACGAGCCCGCACGCGGAAGTGGCGGGGGGGTCGGATGCGTTCGTCGTGAAGATCGCGGTGCCGCTGCCCGGGGCGGGAGTCGGGACGCCCGGTCCGGTGGCGTCGGCGACGGGGGCGCCGACGGCGGAGGCGACGGGGGCGCCTACCGCGGCGGCGACGGCGGTCGCGACGCGGGGAAGGCGTTCCTGCCGTGGGCGAATCGCCCGTAACGGCATCGCCACCGCCGTGGGTTGACCCAACCCGCCCCGTGCGTAACGTCGGCCCCCCGCCGGCGAACGATCGTCGGCGCGACGCCCTATCGCGGAGGCCGTGGAACCGTTGTCAGAAGATGTGGGTGACCTGAACGCCGAGCTCGCCGCCGAGCAGTCCGTCCTCGACACGTTGTATGCGCGCCTCGACGAAGTGCGCGGCGAAGCGCAGGAGCGCTTGACGGCGGCACTGCGCGCCGACACCGTCGGCAGCCCGCAGGCTCTGTCCGAACGCGACGCCCGCGTGATCCACCACGAGCAGCAGCTGCTGGCCCTCGGCGGCGTCGACGAACGGCTGTGCTTCGGCCGGCTGGATCTGCGCGATGGGAGCCGCCTCTACATCGGCCGCGTCGGGCTGGCCGACGCGGCGAACGAGCCGCTCCTGGTGGATTGGCGCACCCCGATCGCGGCGGCCTTCTACCAGGCGACGGCCGTGGCACCGGGCGAGGTCGTCCGCCGCCGCCACCTCACGACCCGCGGCCGAGCGGTCGTGGCGGTCGAAGACGAGGTCCTGGACTTCGACGCCCTCGACGCGGCCGAGCGACGCCACCTCGTGGGCGAGGGCGCCCTGATGGTCGCCGTCGAGGCGCCGCGAACCGGCCGCATGGGCGACATCGTGGCGACGATCCAGGGCGAACAGGACAGGATCGTGCGGGACGGGATCCGCGGCGTGCTCGTCGTCCAGGGGGGGCCGGGCACCGGCAAGACCGTCGTGGCGCTGCACCGGACGGCCTATCTGCTCTACACGCACCGCGCCGCCCTGGCGAACAGCGGCGTGCTGCTCATCGGCCCGAGCGCGGTCTTCCTGCGCTACATCGAGCGCGTGCTGCCGTCGCTGGGCGAGACGGGCGTGGTCATGCGGACGCCCGGCACGTTGTTCCCGGGGGTACGGGCGGAGCACGAGGACGCGCCGGCGGTCGCCCGGATCAAGGGCGATCCGGTCATGGTCGACGTCCTCACGCGCGCGATCCGCGATTGGCAGCGGGTGCCGTCCGAGCCGGTCGTCCTGAACGTCGAGGGCAAGGGCCTCACCGTGCCGCCGGACGCATTTCGCGAGGCCCGCAAGAAGGCCCGCGCGACGGAGCAGCCCCACAACGCGGCCCGGACGGTGTTCGTGCGCCAGATCTACAGCCAGCTGGCCCGCCTGTTGGCCGGTCCGATGAACCCCGGCGAGCGCCTCGATGCCGAAACGCGCGCCGACCTGCTGGAAGACCTCCTGGCGAGCGAGGACGTCCGCGAGGCGGTCAGCGCCGCTTGGCCGCTGTTGACGGCCGAGGAGGTCCTGGCGGGTCTGTACGCGGACCCGGCGCGGCTGGAGAAGGCCGCCAAGCACCTGTCCGGCCCGGATCGCGCCCTCCTTCGCCGCAGCACCGAGGACGCGCACCGCTGGACGGTGGCCGACGTCCCGCTCCTGGACGAGGCGGCCGAGATCCTGGCACGGCCGACGCGCCCGAGAAGCTGGCGGCACGCAACGCGGCCGCCCGCCGCGCCGCCGATGTCGAGTACGCGCGCGACGTTCTCAGCGAATCGGGCGGCTACGCCGCGGCGCTCGTCTCGGCCGAGACGCTCGCCGACCGCTTCGGCGATGGCGGTCCGACAGGCACGGTGGCCGAGAGAGCGCGCGTCAACCGCCGCTGGGACTTCGGCCACGTCGTGGTCGACGAGGCGCAGGAGCTGTCGCCGATGGCTTGGCGGCTGGTGATGCGCCGCTGTCGGGCGCGCTCGCTCACCCTCGTCGGCGACATCGCGCAGGCCGGCTCGGCGGCCAGCGCCGGCTCGTGGGCGGAGGCGCTCGCGCCGCACGTCGGCGACAGGTGGCGGATGTCCGAGCTGACGATCAACTACCGCACGCCCGGCAAGGTGATGGACGCCGCCGCCGCCGTGCTGCGCGCGGCGGGCGTGGCCGTGAATCCGCCGACGTCCGTGCGGGCCGGCGAGGCTCCGGTGTTCGTTCGATTGCGGCCCGACGAGCCCGACCGGGTCGGCGCGGTCGTCGACGTCGTTCGCGCGGAGGCGGCGGCACTCGGCGATCGGCGGATGGCGGTCATCGTGCCGCGGGCGGGCGAGGGGGGGGCGGACGCATCGGGTGCGGGCGAATGGGCCGTCGGCCCGCTGGCCGATGCGATCGCGGCCGCCCTGCCGGGCACCGTCGTCGGCCGCGGCGATTCGGCGCTCGACGCGACGGTGGCCGTTCTCGACCCGCTGCAGTGCAAGGGGCTGGAGGTCGATGTCGTCGTGTTGATCGAGCCGGCCGATCTCGTCGACGCCTCGGCGCGGGGCGTGAGCGATCTGTACGTGGCGTTGACGCGGCCGACGTACCGGCTGGTGGTGGTGCATGGGCGGGGGTTGCCGGAGGGGTTGGGGGAGGCTGCGGCCTAAGGCCCTTCATCCGACGGCCTAAGGCCCTCTCCCCCCGACCCCCTCCCCCAAGTCTGGGGAGGGGAGGATGCTTGGCGTGGGGGAAGGGACGCTTGGGAGGCGGCGGCATCGGGGGATCAACCCACCGGCGGCTGCGTCGCCGGATCCAGCCAGCACGCGATGAGCCCGCACGTCGCCACCCCGAACGCGTTGCCGAGGCCGTGCCACACGGCCATCTGCGGGATCGTCGGCGCCCACGGCAGCCAGCCGCGCAGGGCGTAGACGAGCGCGAGGGCCATCGTGGCGATGAGCGTGAGGCCGACGACGGCGCGCAGGGCGACGACGCGCATGGGCGCTTCGAGGTTGCGCGGGCCGAACGCGAGGCCCAGGTGCACGGCGGCGACGAGGAGGGCGCCGGCGATCATCGGCAGGGCGAGGAGGGCTTCGACGACGTGCGGCGCGCCGAGCTGGGTGGCGGTGATGCCGATGGCGGTCGACGGGACGCCGAGCAGGGCGACGACGGCGGCGGCGTTGGCCAGGCGGGAGGGGTAGGCGCGGGCGAGCGTGGCGGCGATGACGGGGAGAATGAAGCCGGCGAAGTGGAAGTGGACGGCGGTGAGGCGGACGATGAGGGGGGGCGTGTTTGGCGAACCATGCGACGATACCGACCAGCACCAGTCCGAACGATCCTGAGACAGCGGTCGGGCCGCCCATCCGCGCCACCGAACCGTAAATGGCCCAGCCAAATATGCCGATCACCGGCAGGGTCAGGACCGCCTTCGCCATCAGGGCTCGATCGTCGTCGGGTCCGAGCAGCTGACCTACTGCCAGCGGGAGAGCTCCGACGAGGCTGAAGAACAGCCCGACAGGGATCAGCATCGCCACGACAAGGTCGGTATCGACGAAGCCGGGAGAATCGATGCCCCAGCGGGACATCACGGCGAGGTCCACCAGCCACATGAACCCGACTAACCCGGGCAAGCCCACACCCATCATCACGAGGCCCGGTACGATGCGCTGTGGGTCGAACGCATGTGCATGTCGGCTGACCATGGCCTGGCCCGCGGCCCCGGCCGTGTCACCTCCATCGATCGTCGCCCGGCCCATGACCACCCCCACCACCGCCCGCATCCGCCGCACCGACGCCGGCCCGAACCGCCGCTGCAGCCACCGCGTCATCGGCCCGCCGAGGCGCGCGAGGATGTGGTGCGGGTGCGAAAACGCCAGGACGTCGTACCAGACGCTGCCGTCCGACAGCACTTCGACCATGAAGCGTTCCTCGCCCCGCTCCGCGTGCGCCTCCATCGTGCCGTACGCGAACGCGGTGCGGCGGCCGCCGTCGGCGGTGGCGACGTCGTCGTCGACGTAGACGATGCGCCAGGCGTTGACCCACACCATGCCGAAGGCACGGACGATCATCGCGCCGCGCGTGGAGGGTTCCGGCTTGGGTGTCGTCGTGACGGGCCAGACCCAGCCGATGTCGAGCGGGGCGAACGTCATCAGCGCTGCTTGGGCCGCGCGATAGACCGCCTCGCCGTCGCCGAGGTGGACACGGCGGTGGTCGACGTTCCAGCCGGCGGGGACGCCGAGTGGGGGGCGGCCGTCCGTCGGGGCGTCGCGGGTGGCGCCGGCGGCGGGGTAGGGGGGCGGGGTGTCGGGCTGGGCGATCAGCCAGGCGCGGACGTCGTCGGGGGCGGGGGCGGTGAGGCGGATCTGGGGGGCGGGCATCAGGGGCATCCTCGACGGTGTCGAATGGCGTTGCCGATCGTTCCTGTCTCGCGTTGCGGCGCGATGTTACCGCCGCCCCCACGGATCGCGCGACCGCGCGGCTCCGACGCCTACCGCGACGCCACGAACGCCACGAGCGCGTCCCGCTCATCCCGCGCCATCCCCCGAAACCGCTCCCTCGCCCCCTCCGCCTCCCCCCCATGCCACAACACCGCCTCCGCGATCCCCCGCGCCCGCCCGTCATGCAGCAGCCGGTCGTGGCCGTTGACCGCCGGGATCAGTCCGACGCCCCACAGCGGCGCCGTTCGCCACTCCGTGCCGGTGGCACCTGCTCGGGGCGATCGTCGGCGAGCCCCGCGCCCATGTCGTGCAGAAGCAGGTCCGTGTACGGCGCGAACGGCTGGTCGGCGAGCGCATCGACGGCCACGGTGGATCGCGGGCCGGTGCGCATCGACGGGACATGGCAGGCGTCGCAGCGGGCGGTGGCGAACAGCGCGGCACCCAGCGCCACCTCGGGATCGTCGACGTCGCGCGGGGCCGGCACCGCCAGCGTCTGATCGTACAGGACGATCCGCGCCAGCTTGGCGTCATCCACCTCGGGCGATCCCCCACCCGGCGCTGCGCGGCAGTCGACCTGCGCCGGCGGGCAGTTCGCGGCCGGATGAAGCGACGACGTGATGCCGATGTCGCCCAGGAACGCTGCCGCCGACTGCTGCTCGATCGTCGGCTGGCCGGCCTTCCAGCCGAAGCGGCCGAGGACCATGGCTCCGGTGCGTGCGTCGGGCACGCGGCTCGGACGGCCGCTGATCCCATCGCCGTCGCGGTCGTCGGGGTCGGCGCGGGCGACGAGGTCCGCTTCCGGCACGGCCTCGAGCAGGCCGAGGCCGAACGTGGCGGGCGCGGTGCGGGGGGAGATCGCCAGCGTCGCGGCGCCGCCTGCTTCGCCGACGACGTCGCCCAGCGGGCCGAAGGCGAGGTCGCGGAACGTGAAGCGCGGGCGGAGGAGCGTGTAGGCCGTTCCGTCGCCGTAGCGGCCATCGACCTCATCCCACGCGATTTCGATCGTCCCCTCGGGCGGCACCCCCAGGATCGCGTGGTCCTGCAGCTGGTCGCCGTACACCGGATGCGGCGCGTACGCGCCCCGTTCGTCGACCACGCTCAGGCGTACGAGCAACCCCACGCGATCCGGATAGTCCTCCGTCGCCGGCGCCCCGCGGCCGTCCTTGAAGTGGCAGCCGGCGCAGCTCGTGGCGTTGAACGTCGGGCCCAATCCGTCGCGGCCGGCGGTCGAGGACGGGGCGGTGACCCACGGATCGTTGAAGAACGCGTTGCCGACGAAGAAGGCGCGGCGTTCCGCGACGGTGAGACCGGGCAGGGGCTGCGAGAACGCGTTGACGGTCGCATCGTCGACGGTCACGGCGGCGTTGGGCAGCTGAGTTGGGTTGGGAGTCAGTGGCGAATCGTACGGCTTCGGCGCGGCAGGAGGCGCACATGCGGACAGCGACCAGCAAGTGGCGACGGTCAAGAGAATTGTGACAGCTCGTATTCCCCCAACCCATGATCCTCCCCCTCCCCCAAGTTTGGGGGAGGGGGTCGGGGGGTGAGGGCCGCAGGCCGTGGCGTGCTTGCCCCCGCTACGACCCACCGCCGCCCGCTTCCGCCAGCGTGGCGCCTGCCGCCGCCAACCGTGCGCCCAGCGCCTCGAGCGCCGACATCGCCGCCTCGACGGCCACCCGGCCGGGCGCGTCATCGGTCCCCTTGATGGCCACGTCAAAGGGCGCCGGGATCGCGGCGACGGCGGATCGCGCAGCGGCCAGCTGCGCGTCGAGCTCGTCGAACTGCGCCGGGTCGACGGCGGCGACGAGGTCGCCGAGGCCCGTGCCCTCGATCGCACCGTAGCTGCCCGTCCAGATGTTGGCGATGCCCTTGACGCCCGCGATGAAGTCCTTGTGGGTGTTGTCCGAGAAGCACGAGTGCTCGTCTTCCTGGTCTTGCGTTTCATAGGCCACGGCCATGCGCTCGCCGGACAGCTCGGTCCGGCTGAGCGCGGACATGCCCCCGATGAGCTTGGCAAGCGAGCCGTCGACATCCCGGACGAAGCCGGCGCGGTAGCCCGTCATCTCATCGGGATCCCAGGCGTCGACGACACGGCGGAGGTGCTGCGTGAGCAGGTCGGCCTCGAGGGCCAGCACCTGACGCCGGCGCTCGGCGTTAATGCCCTCGCCCATGATGTTAGTGCCGTCGCCCATGGTGTTGGTGCCGTCGCCCACGACGTAGTCGCTCACCGGCCGCTTGCCGGGTCCGTCGACGCTCAAGTCCTGGCCCCACAGCAGAAATTCGATCGCATGGAAGCCCGTGGCGATGTTCTTCTCGCCGCCGACCTCGTTCAGGTCGACGAGCAGTGCTGCGCCGATCTCCGGGTGCTTCATCACCGCGTTCACGATGCCCGCCTCGGGGTCGCCGTCGACGTAGTCGAGGTAGGCCTCGTCCAGGGGCCAGGCGTTGACGAGGCCCTCGACGCCCGTCTCGGCATCGTCGATCGGCCCGCCGTAGAAGCGAAAGGCCTCGGACTGGCCGTACACGTCGCGCGATGTCAGCCACGCCGTCTTGGCGGCAGCGAGGGTTGCATCCGTCGGGTCGGCCAGAAAGGCGTCGATCGCATCCTGCAGGTCGTCGGCCGTCCGCAGCGCATCGGCGTACGTGGCGTAGGCGATGTCGGCGTACGTCTCCACGACGGCCTGCCGCAGCCCGGCCGTGTCGGTGGACGCGGAGGGCGGCGGGGCGTCGGCCGCCGGGGTCGTGTTGGCGGACGACGGCGCGACGGCATCGGGCGACGGGGCAGCGGGGCCGCATGCGGCGGCGATCGCGGTCAGACAGGCAAGCGCGGCAGCCAGGGCGGCGGCGCTGGGGCGGACGGTCATGGGCGTTCCTCGCAAGACTGTGGCGCACGGCGGTGGGCCACCGGCGATTTACGATCATCGCGATGAGCGAATGTGGCTTGCAAGGATATCGTGTCGCGTTCTTCCCTTCTAGGCCCGCGCTTGACCGGCCGACGCATGCGGGGTGCGGTCGGGGTGCAAGCAGGTTGAACTCCGTCGCCATCGTTCACCGCGACGACCGGCATGCATGGCCGCCGGCCGCATCGCACGCTACAGTAGCCGCTCCGCCGCCCGCCCGAAGGCCGTCGCCCGTTGCCCAACCTCGTCATCGGCTCCGAAAGCATCCCGTGGGCACTGCGCATCAGCCCGCGCGCCAAGCGCCTGCGGATCATCGTCCGCCCCGGCGCGGTCGAAGTGGTGGCGCCGGTCGGCTGGCCGATGCACGGCCCGCGCGGCGTGTTGACGTTCGTCGAGGGCAAGCGGGAGTGGGTGCGCGCGGCCGTGCGCAGAGTGGGCGCGCTCGCGCCGGCAGCCGCGGCCGCGCCGCCGAGGTGCGACACCGGGGCGACGGTGGTCGTGCGGGGGGAAGGGCTGGTGCTCAGGATCGAACCGGCGGCCGTGAGAAAGGCGTCGGTTGTCGGGGAAGGCGAGGGAGCGCGCATCGCAGTGGCCGTGCCGCATGGCTTGGACGATGTGGCGCGCGAGGCGGCGGTGCGAACGGCGCTGGCGGCGTGGTTGCGCCGTCAGGCGCTCGACCATGCGCGCGGATTGGCCGCCGACTACGGCGCCCGGCTCCGGCCGCCTGCCATCCGACGTGCGGCTCACGAACGCGCAGCGGCGCTGGGGCTCGTGCAGCGCGGCGGGCGTCGTGCGGGTGCACTGGCGGTTGGTGCAGGCGCCGCCGCCGGCGTTCGCGTACGTCGTGGCGCACGAGATCGCCCATCTGGCGGTGCGGGACCACTCGCCGCGGTTCTGGGCGACGGTCGAGCGGATCATGCCCGGGCACGCCGTGGACCGGGCGGCGTTGAAGGCGTGGGAGCGGGCGAACGCGGGCGGGCATTCGATGCCGTAGGCCCGCCGTGGCCGCAACATCGCACACATGATTCGTCCCCGGCCTACAACGGAATGTTCCCGTGTTTCTTCGGCGGGTTCGTGTCGCGCTTGTTTTGCAGCATCTCGAGCGCGCTGATGATCCGCTGGCGGGTCTCGCGCGGCTCGATGATGTCGTCGATGTAGCCCCAGCTGGCGGCGACGTACGGATTGGCGAACTTGGCGCGGTAATCCGCCACGAGCTCGGCCTTGCGGGCGACGGGGTCCTCGGCCTCGGCCAGCTCGCGGCGGAAGATGATGCTCACGGCGCCGTCCGGTCCCATGACCGCGATCTCGGCGGTCGGCCAGGCGTAGTTGATGTCGCCGCGGAGGTGCTTGGAACTCATCACGTCGTACGCGCCGCCGTAGGCCTTGCGGGTGATCACGGTGATCTTCGGCACGGTCGCCTCGGCGTAGGCGTAGAGGAGCTTGGCGCCGTTGCGGATGATCCCGCCGTGCTCCTGTACGGTGCCGGGCATGAAGCCGGGCACGTCCTCGAACGTGATGAGCGGTACGTTGAAGCAGTCGCAGAAGCGCACGAAGCGCGCCGCCTTGATCGAGGCGTCGTTGTCGAGGACGCCGGCCAGGATCTTGGGCTGCTGGGCGACCAAGCCGACGGTGCGGCCGTTCATCCGCGCGAAGCCGACGAGGATGTTCGGCGCAAACGTGGCGTGGACCTCGAGGAACGCGCCGTCGTCGACGACGCGGCGGATCACGTCCCGCATGTCGTACGGCAGCTCGGGTGCGGGCGGTACGATCGTGTCGAGCGCCGCGTCCTGGCGGAGCGGATCGTCCTGCGTGGGCGAGAGGGGCGCATCGACCATGTTGTTTTGCGGCAGGTAGCTCAGCAGCTGGCGCAGGATCGCGATCGCCTCGCCCTCGCTGTCGGCGGCGAAGTGCGCGACGCCGCTCTTGCGGTTGTGGACGCCCGCGCCGCCCAGCTCCTCGAACGTCACGTCCTCGTGCGTCACGGTCTTCACGACCTCGGGGCCGGTCACGAACATGTAGCTCGTGTCCTTGACCATGATGACGAAGTCCGTGATCGCCGGCGAGTAGACGGCGCCGCCGGCGCACGGGCCCATGATGCAGCTCAGCTGCGGCACGACGCCCGACGCCTGGACGTTGCGCAGGAAGATATCGGCGTAGCCGCCGAGGCTGACGACGCCTTCCTGGATGCGGGCGCCGCCCGAGTCGTTCAGGCCGATGATCGGCGCGCCGTTCTTGAGCGCCATGTCCTGCAGCGCGACGATCTTGTCGGCGTGCGCCCGCCCGAGCGAGCCGCCCATGACCGTGAAATCCTGGCTGTAGGCGTAGACGAGCCGCCCGTTGATCGTCCCGTAACCGGTGACGACGCCGTCGCCGAGGAACCTTCTGCTTGTCGAGACCGAAGTCCGAGGAGCGGTGCGTGACGAACATCCCGAGCTCGTGGAAGCTGTTCTCGTCCAGCAGCAGGTCGAGCCGCTCGCGCGCCGTCAGCTTGCCGGCCTCGTGCTGCTTGTCGATCCGCGCCTGGCCGCCGCCGAGGCGGGCCGCGGCGCGGCGTTCGCGCAGCTCCCGCAGCGGGCCGCCGACATCGTCGGGGTGTCGGGTCACGTCAATCGGCCTGCGCGCGGCGGAGAAGCTCGCGCGAGATGACGAGGCGCTGGATCTCGCTGGTGCCCTCGTAGATCGTCGTGATGCGAGCATCCCGGAAGTGGCGCTCGACGGCGCACTCCTTGGAGTAGCCCATGCCGCCGTGGACCTGGATCGCCCGGTCCGTCACGAACTGGGCGGACTCCGAGGCGTACAGCTTGGCCATCGAGGCCTCGAGCGAGTGCTTCTCGCCGCGGTCCATCATCGCCGCCGCGCGGAGCGTCAACAACCGGGACGCCTCGATCCGGGCGTGCATGTCGGCCAGCATGAACT
Source organism: Candidatus Avedoeria danica (assembly GCA_016703025.1). Classification (NCBI taxonomy): domain Bacteria; kingdom Bacillati; phylum Chloroflexota; class Ardenticatenia; order Candidatus Epilineales; family Candidatus Epilineaceae; genus Candidatus Avedoeria; species Candidatus Avedoeria danica. The sequence goes on along the minus strand of JADJCV010000003.1, from coordinate 271,680 downwards.
GGATGGCCTGATGATCCGCGATCGGCTTGCCGAAGGCGGAGCGGTCCTTGGCGTACTGGACGCTCAGCACGTACGCCGCCTGAGCGATGCCGATCGCCTGCGAGGCGATGCCGATGCGGCCCTTGTCCAGGATCGACATCGCGATCTTGAAGCCGCCGCCCTCGTCGCCCAGCCGGGCGTCGACGGGCACGCGACAGTCGTCGAACGTGAGCTCGCACGTCGCGCTGGCGCGGATGCCGAGCTTGGGCTCGGTCTTGCCGCGGCTGAAGCCGGGCAGAGTCGTGTCGACGAGCAGGCACATCGTCTGGTTGTGGCCACCCTTGGGGTCCTGGGTGCAGAACAGCAGGACGGTGTCGGCGACGGGGCCGCTCGTCACCCAGCTCTTGCGGCCGTTCACGACGTAGTGGTCGCCGTCGCGGACGGCCGTCGTCTTCATGTTGCCGGCGTCCGAGCCCGACTGCGGCTCCGTCAGGCTGTACGCGCCGATCTTCTGGCCGGACGCCAGCGGCTGGAGCCAGTCACGCTTCTGGTCGGGCGTGCCGAACTTCTCGAGGCCGTAGTTCACGAGCGAGTTCTGGACGCTCATGATCACGCCGTGGCTCGCGCACGCCTTGCTGATCTCGATCACGGCCAGGACGTAGCTCACCGCATCCGCCCCGACCCCGCCGTACGCTTCGTCCGTCGTCAACCCGAGCAGGCCGAGCTCCCCCATCTTCTTGACCGTGGCCATCGGAAACGCGCCGCTCTCGTCGATCGCGGCGGCCAGCGGGGCGATCTCACCCTGCGCGAAGTCCCGCGCCAGGTCGCGGATCATGCGCTGCGATTCGTTGAGGTCGAAGTCCATCGGCGTGGCCGTTCTGGGGCGATCGGGCGAAGAGCGGCGGGTCCCTCGGCAGGCGGGCGAAGGGCGCGGAATGGTACCGCGGCGGCAAACGGGGGGTCAACCGCCGATCGTGCGGCCGCGGAACCTCCGCGCCGGGCATGGCGCGTCCCGCGACCCATTGACCGCCGCCGGGGCCGTCCTATGATCTCCATGATCACGGACGTCGGCCCGGTCGACGCGCCGATCGCCGAGCCGGTGGAGGAAGAATGGACCGACGGGTTGCACGGCGCGCCGCCACCGCGCTTGCCGAGGGGTCCGCTGGCGGGCCGCCGCCGTGGTCCATCGACGCCGACGGCGCGCTCGCGGCGCTGGCGTCGACGCGCCGCGGGCTGACGGCCGCCGAAGCGGCCCTTCGGCTGGCGCGGCACGGCCCCAACGCGCTGCCCGCCGACCGCCCGCTGCAGGCGTGGCGCCTCCTGGCGCGTCAGTTCGCCAGCCCGCTCGTATTGCTGCTCGTCGCCGCCAGCGGGATCTCGTTCGCGCTGGGCGAGCACATCCAGACGACGATCATCGTCGTCATGGTGGCGCTCGGCGGCCTGCTGGCGTTCGTGCAGGAGTACCGCAGCGAGCGCGCCGTGCGGGCGCTCGGCGAGCGGCTGGTACACCACGCGACGGTGCGGCGCGACGGAGCGACGGCGCGCCTCGACGCCCGGGCGCTCGTGCTGGGCGATGTCGTCGAGCTCGTCCTTGGCTCGGTCGTGCCGGCCGACGTGCGGCTCATCGAAGTCGATGACCTGGAAATCGACGAGTCGACGCTGACCGGCGAGTCGCGGCCCGTCGCCAAGCGCGTCGATGCCCTTCCCGGGCCGTGCCCGATGCCGCAGGACCAGGCGAACGTGGCCTTCCACGGCACCGCGGTCGTCCGCGGCGCCGCCGCCGGCGTCGTGTTCGCCACAGGGGGCGCGACGGAGCTCGGCCGGACGGCGACGTTGCTCACGGCGCGTCGCGGTCCGACGAGCTTCGAACAGGGCATCGACCGCTTCGGCCGCTTCCTGTTGCAGGTGACGCTCGCGCTGACGGCCATCGTGTGCGTTGCGCTCGGCGTGCTGCACGGCGACTGGGCCGGCTCGCTGCTCTTCGCCCTGGCGCTGGCGGTCGGGATCGCGCCGGAGCTCCTGCCGGTCATCGTCACCGTCAACCTGGCCCATGGCGCGTTGGCCATGAGCCGGCGCCACGTCCTCGTGAAGCGGCTCGCGGCCATCGAGGACCTCGGCAACGCCGACATCCTCTGCACCGACAAGACCGGCACGCTCACGATGGGCCGGCAACGCGTGACGGGCGCCATCGACGCCGCGGGACGATCCGACGCCACGCCGCTGGCGTGGGCGCGCTTGTGCCTGGCGACCGGGAGCGATGGCGGCGCGACGAACCCGATCGACCAGGCGATCCTCGACGCTGCGCCGCCGGAAGGTCGCCCCGTTCCGGCCGCCCCATCGACCGACGGCGTCGAGCGGCTGGCGACCGTCGCGTTCGACTTCCATCGGCGACGGATGTCCGTCGTCGTTCGGCCGGCCGGCGCCGACGCGCGCTGGTTGATCGTGAAGGGCGCCGCGGCCGAGGTGCTGGCGGTCTGCCAGGATGTCGCCGTGCCCGACGAACCGACGACACGCACGCTTGATGGCGGCATGGCGGCCGAGCTGCGTACCCGCCACGCCGACCTCGAAGCGGCCGGCCACCAGGTCATCGCCGTCGCCCGCCGCGCCGTGCCGCCGCAGGAGGACTACGGCGCGGGCGACGAGCGCGACCTGTCGCTGATCGGGTTCGTCCTGATCGGCGATGCGCCCAAGGCGACGGCGCCGGAGGCCGTGGCGGCGCTCGGCCGACTCGGCGTCCGCGTCGTCGTGCTGACCGGCGACACCGCCGCCGTCGCCGACCACGTCTGCCGGCAGATCGGTCTCGTCGTCCGCGACATCGTCCCCGGGGAGACCGTGGACACCCTCGACGACGCCCAGCTGGCGCGGCGGGCCGAATCGGCCGACGTTTACGCGCGTGTCACGCCGGCGCAGAAGCTGCGCGTGATCGACGCGCTGCGCGCCGGCGGCCACACCGTGGCCTACATGGGCGACGGCGTGAACGATGCGCCGGCGCTGCGTGCGGCCGATGTCGGGATCTCGTTCGATACGGCCACCGAAGTGGCCCGCGAGGCGGCGAGCGTGATCCTGCTCGAGCGCGACCTCGGCGTCGTGGCGAACGGCATCCGCGAGGGTCGCCGGACGTTCGTCAACACCCGCACCTACCTCCTGGCCACGATCAGCTCGAACTTCGGGAACATGCTGACCGTCGCCGGCGCGGCGCTCCTCCTGCCGTTCATCCCGCTCCTGCCCGTGCACGTCCTGCTGCTCAACCTCGTGAGCGATCTGCCGATGCTGGCGATCGCGACCGACCGGGTGGCCGACGAGGACCTCGCCCGGCCGACCCGCTGGGACGTCGACCACATCGCCGGGGCGATGTACTTCTTCGGCACGATCTCGAGCATGGCCGACTACGCCACGTTCGCGCTCCTGCTGTGGGTCGTGCGGGCGGACATGGTCCTGTTCCGGACCGGCTGGTTCATCGAGTCGTTGTTGACCGAACTCGTCATCATCTTCCTCCTCCGCCGCTACGGTCCGAGCTGGCGCAGCCGTCCGAGCCGCGCGCTCGTCGCGGCGGCGCTGCTGACGCTCGGCCTGACGTGGCTGCTGTTCCGCTCCGCCCTGCTGCCGGCGCTCGGCCTGACGGTCCCGTCCGCGCGCCTCGTCGCCGCCATCGTCGTGGTGGTGGGCGGCTATGCCGTGTTGACCGAGGCCGGCAAGGTGGCGTTCCGACGCCTGCGGCCGAACGACCCGGGCCTGTGAAGGCGCCGCACCGCATGCCGCCGCCCGCCACCGGCCCGCAGCTTGCTCACCCGCCGATGCGCCGCTCCCGCGCTGCGCGATGCGCTACGATAGCTCGGCGGGCCGGCACGCCTCGCCCGTCATCCGCCAGGAGCCGCTGATGCCCGACGCGCCCACCAGCCACCGCCCCCAACGCACCGTCGACCCCGACGCCGTCGCCGCCGGCCGCCGCGCCGCGGTCCGCACCGTGGCCGTCGCTGCCGCGTCAGCCATGGCGGGCGTCGTCCTCATCGCCGCGGCGGTGCTGCGACCGCCGGGCGGCCGGATCGCACCGGGCGTGACGGCCGGCGGGATCGCCCTCGGCGGCCTGTCGCCCGACGAGGCGGCGGACCGCTTGGTGGCCGTCGCGCCGACCGGCGAGGTCTCGCTCACGCTGACGGACGTCGACACGGCGCGAACGTGGCAGCGAATGGCCTCGGAAGTGGGGTTGCAGGCCGACCCGTCGTGGCTGGCGGAGCAGGCATATGCCGTCGGTCGCGCGGGCGGCTGGCCGGATCGGGTGCGCGACGTCTGGCGTGCGCGCTTCGGGCCAGGCATCGACATCCCGCTCGGCACGTTCGATCCCGACGCCGCGCGGGCCGCGCTGGAGGGACTTGCGGACGCGTTCATCGTCGCGCCGCAAGCCGCCGACCTCCGGATCGGGCCGGACGGCCAGCTGGAGGAGCAGACATTCGTCACCGGCCGAACGCTCGACATCGACGCCAGCCTCGCCGCGCTGGCCGAGGCGGCACGGACGGGCGCCCGCGTGATCCCGCTCGTCGCCGGCCAGACGATGCCGCGCGTGTTCGACCTCAAGCCGGTCACGGACGCCTACAAGCTGATCATGTCGGGGCCGGTGATCCTGCGCTGGCGCGGCGGCCAGAGCTGGACGGCGTCGACGGCCGAACTCGCCAAGTGGGCCCGTGTCGAGGACCGGCCGAACGAGGCGGGCGACCCGGTGCCGACGATCGTCCTCGACAACACCGCTGTGACGGAGTGGCTCGCGCCGATCGCCGCGGTCGTCGCGTCGGCGCCCGAGCCCGCGCGCTTCGGCGTCGAGGCGAACCGCGTCATCCTTCGCCAGCCGGCCAAGCTGGGCTACGCCCTCGACGTGCCCGGCACGATCGAGCGGTTGATCGAGGCGGCGTACTCCGACGGCCGGACGAACGAGGTCGCCGTGACCGAGCAGCCGGCCGATTCGCTGGACGACGCGCTGGCCGCGCTCGAGCTCGCCGCGCCGCGGGTGAACGCCGCGACGAGCCTCACCGGGATGCCGGACGGGATGCGGACGAACGTGCGCGTGGCCGCCGCCAAGCTCGATGGGCTGGCGATCGAGCCCGGTGCGACCTTCAGCATGCTGGAGAACCTCGGTGCCGTATCGGCCGAGAGCGGCTACCAGATGCTCTTCATCGACCCGCTCGGCGTCGCCACCGACGGGCTCGGCGGCGGAGTGAACCACGTGGCCACGACGCTGTTCAGGCTGGCCGTGCTCGCCGGGCTGCCGATCGTCGAGCGCCACGCCCATCCGGTGCGGGTCGGCTGGCTCGAGCCGCCCGTCGGCCTGGACGCCACGGTCGGGCCCCCGGAGCGGGACCTGCGCTTCGCGAACGACACCGACGACGCCGTCATGATCGTCGCCCGGATCGATCCCGTGCGCGATGCGCTGCTCATGACGCTGTACAGCGCCGGCGAACGGCGCCAGGTCGTGCTCGGCGCACCGGACGTACGCGACGTGACCGCCGCCGCACCGCCCGTCGAGCGCGGTGCGGCCGGGCTGCCGGCGGGGACGCGCGCCCAGATCGGGTGGGCGCGCGAAGGGGCCGTCGTGCGCATTCAGCGTGTCGTGCAACTGCCGGACGGCGAGCGGCGCGATACGTTCGAAAGCCGGTACGCGCCGGCGGCGGACGTCTTCGTGGTCGCCCGCAACTGAGGAAGCGCACGATCGGCAAGTTCTTGCCAAAGGTCTTGACGCCGCCCCGCGGACCCGTATAATCCCCCTAGAACAAATGTCCACAGCGCAGACATGTTCCATTTCGTAGACCGCCGTCACGCGCACATCGAACAGCCAACCCACGTACAACCAGGAGGCATGGGACATCATGACCGACAGCGACCGCGACAAGGCCCTCGAGACCGCCCTCAACCTGATCAAGCGCCGCCACGGCGACGGCTCGATCATGACCCTCGGCGAAACGATCGGGCAGGCGATCGACGTCATCCCGACCGGCTCGCTCGCGCTCGATGCCGCGCTCGGCGTCGGCGGCGTACCGCGCGGGCGGATCGTCGAGATCTACGGCCCGGAGTCATCCGGCAAGACGACGATCTGCCAGCACATCATCGCCGAGGCTCAGCAGGCCGGGGGCCTCGCCGCGTTCATCGACGTCGAGCACGCGCTCGACCCGGCGTACGCGGCCAAGTGCGGCGTCGACATCGAGCGGCTCCTCATCAGCCAGCCCGACACCGGCGAGCAGGCGCTCGACATCACGGAAGCGCTCGTGCGCTCCGGCGCGCTGGACGTCATCGTCGTCGACTCCGTGGCGGCGCTCGTCCCGAAGGCCGAGATCGAGGGCGACATGGGCGACTCGCACGTCGGCCTTCAGGCGCGCCTGATGAGCCAGGCGCTGCGCAAGCTCACGGCGGCGATCAGCAAGTCGAACACCGTCGTCATCTTCACGAACCAGCTTCGCCAGAAGATCGGCGTGATGTTCGGCAGCCCCGAGACGACGACCGGGGGCATGGCGCTGAAGTTCTACGCCAGCGTCCGGCTCGACGTCCGGCGCATCGACTCTGTGAAGGCCGGCGGCGACGTCACGGGCAACCGGACGCGCGTGCGGGTGAAGAAGAACAAGGTCGCAGCGCCGTTCCGCGAGGCCGAGTTCGACATCATGTACCTTGAGGGCATCTCGCGGTCCGGCGACGTGCTGGACATGGCGGTGAACCACGAGATCGTCGAGAAGCGCGGCTCGTTCTATGTCTACGGCGAGGAGCGCATCGGTCAGGGCCGCGAGAACGTGAAGGAAGCGTTGGCCGCCAACCCCGCGCTGCTCCTGGACATCGAGAACCGCGTCCGGCTCGCGCTCGGGCTGCCGCTGCGCGGCCAAACGACGTCCGCACATGGGACCGCGGTCCCAGCAGGCGAGCCCAAGTCGCGCGGGCGCGGCAAGGCCGCTGCGTCTTCGCCGGCCGCGGAGACCGAGCAGACGACGATGGCTCAGGCATTCGCGGACTGAAGCGTTGCATGTCGGGGAGCGGGTGGCGGTGGACGGCTTGGCCGGCTGCATAGCCCACCCCCTCCCCGCTGCCCGCTCCAGCCAACCGCGCCCCTCCCCCGCCGCCCATGCCGCGCATTTCCCACCTCCAACTCCAGCGTCGACGCGAAGACCGCGTCAACGTGTTCTTCGGCGGCGAGTTCGCCTTCAGCCTTCTGCTCGACCTTGCGGTGCGGCTGAAGGTCGACCAGGACATCAGCGACGCCGAGATCGCGGCACTCCAGGCTGAAGACAGCTACCGGACAGGGTTGGACCGCGCGCTGCGCTGGATCGCCTTGCGGCCCCGCAGCCGCCTCGATGTCGAGCGCTACCTGGCGGACAAGGAAGTCCCGCCGGACGTCGCGCCGCGCGTCCTCGCGCGGCTCACGGAGCTCGAGTACCTGGACGATCGCGCGTTCGCGCAGTGGTGGGTGGACAGCCGCGCTGCGAAGCGGCCGCGCGGCCGACAGGTGCTGCGGCACGAGCTCTCGGCGCACGGCGTCGCGCCCGAGATCATCGCCGCGGTCACCGGTGACGTGGATGAGCCGAACGCCGCCGTCGCGCTGGCGCTGACGCAGGCGCGTCGGTACCGAACGGAGGATCGCGCCACGTTCAACCGACGCCTCGGGAGCTACCTGAGCCGGCGGGGGTTCGGCTACGGGGCGGTGCGGGAGGCATTGTCGGCCGCCTGGCAGGTGGTGTCGACCGACCGCACGGCGGACGACGATCAGGCAGCGGACGATGGCGAGTTCGGCGAACTCGGCTTCGGCGACTCGGACGGATGACCAGGGGCTCGGGACACCGCGGGAGCGGTCGACGGATGGCACTGGCTGTGCTATAGTCGACAGCTGACCGTGGATCGGTGCGTCTGCGCGTCGATCCTGATGAAGGGAACGCCCCCGAATATGGATCTAGTCCCCCTCCTCCTCAGTGGGATGGTGGGCCTGGTCATCGGAGCGGTTGTCGGTTATCTCGGGTACCGCGTAGCAGTCTCAGGCCGCATGGCCGCCGCGCAGCAAGCCTCCTCGGAGATCCTCGCCGAGGCCGAAGGCAAATCGCGCGAGATTCTGCTCGAGGCCAAAGACGAAGCGTTGGAGCTCCGCAATCAGACCGACAAAGATATCAGCCGCCGACGGCGAGAGTTGGACCAAGAGTTGGAACAGCTCAACCAGCGACGCGAGAAGCTGGATCGCCGCGTTGACCAGGTCGAGAACCGGGCCCGCAACTTAGACGAAAAAGAAAAGGAAATCGAGCAGCGGACGCAACGGCTGCAAGAACTCGAGGTCGAGCGCGATCAAGAGTTGTCCCGTGTTGCCCAGTTGACGCGTGACGAGGCGCGCCAAGAGCTGCTGGCCAAGGTGGCCGACGGCGCGCGCAACGACGTCGCGAAGGTGATTCGCGACATCGAGCAGGCAGCGCGTGAAGAGGGCGAGGAACGCGCGCGCGACATCATCATCACGTGTATCCAGCGCATGGCGTCGGATGTCGTGAACGATGTCGTGAGCAGCACGATCATCCTCCCGTCCGACGAACTCAAGGGCCGGATCATCGGCCGGCAGGGCCGCAACATCCGTGCCTTCGAGCAGGCCACCGGTGTCGACGTCATCGTCGACGACACGCCGGAGGCGGTGACGATCTCAAGCATGGACCCGGTGCGCCGCGAGGTGGCCCGTCGTTCGCTTGATGCGCTCATCGTCGACGGCCGGATCCACCCGGCGCGCATCGAGCAGATCGTGCACAAGGTTCGCGAGGACCTCGACAAGCAGATGGTCCAGTTCGGCGAGGAAGCGGCGTTCGAGGCCGGCGTGCCGCGGCTCAACAAGGAACTGGCGCGCTATCTCGGGCGCCTCAAGTTCCGCACAAGCTACGGCCAGAACGTCCTCAACCACTCGATCGAGGTTGCCCATCTGGCGGCGATGCTCGCGGCCGAAGTCGGGGCCGACGTCCAGCTGGCGCGCACCGGCGGGTTGCTGCACGACATCGGCAAGGGTCTGACGCACGAGGTCGAAGGGCCGCATGCGCTGATCGGTGCCGACCTGGCGGCAAAGTACGGCATGCCGCGCAACGTCGTCAACGCCATCGGTGCGCATCACCACGAGATGGAGCAGGAGACGCTTGAGGCGATGCTCGTCGAGGCGGCGGACGCGATCAGCGGCGCCCGACCCGGCGCGCGGCGCGAGTCGCTCGAGCTCTACATCAAGCGGATCAAGTCGCTCGAGAACATCGCCCTCGGCTTCGCGGGTGTGCAGGAGACGTACGCCATCCAAGCCGGGCGCGAGATTCGGATCCTGGTGCGGCCCGACGAGGTCGACGACCTGGCGGCGACGGAGTTGGCGCGTGACATCGCCCGGAAGGTGGAGGACACGCTCGAGTACCCGGGCCAGGTCAAGGTGACCGTCATCCGCGAGATGCGGGCGGTCGATTACGCAAAGTAGGCGCTGACGCTGCCGGCTCTTCGGACGTAACGTTCGCCGGGCCGGCAACGTCGGTGTCGTCGCGACAGCGGCATCCCGTTCACTCTCGAATCGCGCTGGCGCGCGACCCGATTCGGGACCTGGGCATGTGCTCCGGCTTCTTGAGCCGGGACCGTGCTATCGTTACGGATGCCGTGGCTGCGACGGGGGGACGCTTTTCCAACGGACCGGTCCAGCACGTGCAACACAAAGGTCGTGGGACATGACGGACATGATCAAGGTTTCGGCAAACTCGCTCACCACTGCCGTCGCCGGCGCAATCGCCGGCGTCATGCGAGACCACGGCAAGGCGGACGTGCAGGCGATCGGCGCCAGCGCGGTCAACCAGGCCGTCAAGGCCATCGCGATCGCCCGAGGCTACCTCGAGGGCGACATGATCGACATCGCGTGCATCCCGCACTTCGTCGAGGTCGACATCAACGGCCAGGAGCGCACCGCGCTTCGCTTCACGATCGAGCAGCGGCCGCCCGGCGCGGCCCCGGTCGCCATGAACGCGAACGGGGTGCACTCCAGCCATCATCACGGCGCTACGGACCGCCTCATGGTGACCGAGGATCCTGCGGGCGAGGATCCGGCCGGCACCTAGCGGCGCGGCGGGAGCCGGCGGTCGGGCAGCTGGCAGGCCAAGTCGCCGCCGACAGGCCAAGCCAACAGACCACGCGGTCAACACAGGGGCGGACGGAACACGTCCGCCCCTGTTTCCTTGTTCCGTTCCGCCTGTTTCCTTGTTCCGCTGTTTCAACGATGTTCCGCTGATTCAACGATCCCGGGCAGTCGGCTACGTCGCGGCTCCCTCGCCCGGCGCACCGCCTCCACCACCCCCGCCGCGCCTGCGCCGGCGCTGTCGCCGCGGACGCGCGGAATCGCCTGCACCGGGCGGAGGCGGGACGGCGGCGCGATCACCGCGCGGGCGCGGGGGCCGATCATCGCGCGGCCGCGGGGCGCGGTCGTTCCGTGGACGCGGGGCGCGGTCGCGGCCATCGGAACCGTCCGGGCGATTCGGTCGATCGCTCGGCGGTTCATCGCCGGCGGGCCGCGGCGTTCGATCGTCGGACGGGCCGGTCGAGGGCGGGCGGGACGATGACGGGCGCCGGCTGGCGCCCTCCTCGCCCGACTGCTCCTCGTCCCGCTGCATGTAGAACCGCCGTGGGCCGTGCTCGACGGGCGCCGCCGGCGCGGTGGGCCGGGCGTCCGGCGGCAGGAACTCGGGCGGCACCTCGCCACCACCGAAGGCCTTCATCAGCCGGTCCTGCTGCTCGGCGAACGCCTCGGCATCCACCTCGACCCGCGAACCGGTCTCCCAGATGATCGTGATCTTGCGCGTGATCACGTTCACGTCGATGACCTTGCCCTTGCCGACCGCGCTCGTGAGCTTGGCGCCGACCTTCGGCAGGCCCTTGCGCATCTCGCGGTACTGGTCGTCCTCGAAGGCCAGACAACACAGCAGCTTGCCGCAGACGCCGCTGATCTCGCTTGGGTTGAGCGGCAGGCCCTGGTTCTTGGCCATGCGGATCGAGATCGGCTGGAACTCGGGCATCCAGCTCGTGCAGCACAGCTCACGACCGCAGCGGTCGATGCCGCCGACGAGCTTGGCCTGATCGCGCGGGCCGATCTGGCGCAACATGACCCGGGAGCGCAGCTCGCGCGCCAAGTCCCGTACCAGGTTCCGGAAGTCGACGCGCATCTCGTCGCTCGTGAAGTAGATCGTCAGTCGGCTGCCGTCGTAGTTGTACTCGGCCATGACGGCCTTCATCGGCAGGTCCTGGCGCCGGATCTGGGCGCGGGCCTCCATCAACGCAGCAGGCTCGCGCAGGCGCAGGTCGGCCTGACCGCTTCGATCGGCAGCGGTGGCGACACGCACGATCGGCGTCAGGTCGCCGAGGTTGGCGTCCTGCACCTGGCCGGGCGCGATGACGACACGTCCGAGCTCGCGCCCGCGGATCGTCTCGACGATCACCTGCTCGCCCACACCTGCCTGCAAGCACGCCGAAGCGTCGAACCAGTACACCTTGCCCGCGCGCCGGAAGCGCACACCGGCCACGTGGTCGCGCGGGACGCGGCGTGAGCTGCGCGGGCGGGCGGGCGGCGGCTCGTCGTGGCCGACGAGCTCCTCGTCGAAGGGCACCCCGGGCTCGTCGCCCGCTTCGGCCTCATCGCTCATCTCAGGCCCGACGCTCGGTTCGTCCTCGTCATCGACATGGAGGGCGAGCATCTCGTCGTCGGGGGTCGTCGGAGTCGTCGCCGAACGCCGACGCATCGACCGCCGAAGCATCGATCAGCTCGGGCTCGTCGTCTGGCGGCGGCAGGGTGGAGGGGTCCGTTTCGGTCATGGGGGGCCTCGTGCGCCGTCGGCGCGGGGGAGCGTCAGCGCTGGGGTGCAGGGAGCGCCAGCGTCAGGACGTCGAGTACCAGTTGGGGGTTGGCGTGCGCGGCGAGCTGGCCGAGCGCGGTTTCGGTTGCCCGGGCGCCGCCGGCAGCCTGGGCGGGGGTGAGCGACGCGGCCAGACGGTGGAGATCCGTCAGCCGGTCGCGGTTCGTCACGGGTTCGTTCAAGCCATGTTGGAGCAGCAGGACGTCGCGGAACGAGCCGAGCCAGTGGGCGATGCCCTCGGCGAGCCCGCTCCGCGCACGCGCGACCTGCGCGGCGACGGCCAGGCGTCCGGCGCGGTCGGCGTCGACGAGGGTGAACAATCGGTCAAGCCATGCGGTCCGGTCGGCAAGGGCCGCCTCGTCGGCGTCCAGCCAAGCCAGCGCCCGGCCGAGCGCACCGCCGGACAGCCGCGCCAGCAGGTCGGCCCGATCCGCCGGGACGCCGTGATGCTCGGTCAGCGCCGCCGCCGCCTCGGCCGGCGGGAGCGGCTTGATGTCCACCCTCCGGCAACGGGAGCGGATCGTCGGCAGCACGTTGGCCTCTTGGACAGCGGTCAGGATGAGCACGGCATGCGGCGGCGGCTCTTCGAGCGTCTTGAGGAGGCTGTTGGCCGCGCCGCTCGACGCCAAGTCGACGTCCGGCAGCACCGTGACGCGCACCCGTCCCTCGACCGGCGAAAGCGACAGCCCGGCCTGCAGCGCCCGCGCCGCATCGATGCGCAGCGGCACGGGCGTCGTCACCACGTCCGGATGACCGCCGTTGGCCACCAGTCGACAGGCGCGGCACCGCCCGCACGGCCGGTCGTCCGCATCGGCCTCGCACACGAGCAGCTGGGCCAGCGCGCCGGCGACGGTCCGCTTCCCGACCCCGGCCGGACCGACGATGAGCACCGGCTGCCCGACATGCCCGTCGCGACCGAGCCGCGCCAGCACGCGCCACGCGACGGCATGCCCGATGACGCGGATCCGGTGATCCGCGGCCGGTTCAGGCGTCGATTGCGCTGCTTCTACGCGCGCCGGCAACTCGAAGAGCGCCGGTGCGCCGGGGGTCTCCATGAGGCAAGGCTACCACGTAACAGGGGGCGGGACAATGGGGTATGGCCTACGGCCAAGGCTGCGACCCGTCGTGCCGCCCCTTTGGGGACGTGTTCCGCATGACGGCACGCTCCCAGTCCGGTGCGGATGGTGGGGGCGTTGTCGAGGCGTTGTCGGCTCGTCGGACTGCTATGATCGGACGATGCGATTCGTGACGAAGATCACCTGCTCGAAGGCGCGCCTCGCCCTCGCCGCGGCCCTCCCGCTCGTCCTCGCCGCCTGCGCCGCCACCGGCCCGACGCCCGAGCCGGAAGCGACGCTGCTGGCCGCGCCGTGGACGTCCGTGCCGCCGACGGCCGAGCCGACCGTCGACGCGGCGGCATCGGCGACCAAGACCCCCATGGCGGATGTCGCCTCCGGTGCGTCGACAGCGACGATGGATGTCGTGGCGTTCGCGACGCAGCTCAGCGCCACGATCGCGGCGCTGGCGTCGCCCGCGCCGACGACGGCGCCGCGGGTGGCGGTGAACACGGCGGTGCCGATCGCGGGGTGTGCGGTGCCGAAGCGGCCGCTCGGGAGCAGCGTGCACATCACCGGGGACGCGCCCGAGGGGATCCGGGCGTGGTGGTCTGCGGACGGGACGGCGCCGCACGCCTTTGATGGCGAGGTCATGGCCGGCGACGCCGGCGGCTTCGTCACGCGCGTACGCGCCACGCATGATGGGGCGGAGTTCGAAGCGTTCATCACGACGGACGTGCCGTTGACGCTCGAGCCGGGGCGCCGCGTGCGCGTCGCGTGGCACAACATCGGGGGCGGCGACGACGGGGGCTTCGCGCTCCTCGTGACGGACGAGGCCGGCCTCGTGGCCCATGTCCTGACCCGCGGATTGCGGCTGCCGGCCGCCGAGCCGCTGCTCGGCGGCGACCGGGGAGGTTGGACGATCGAGCAGCTGCGCTCGCCGTGCGTCACCCCGGAGCGGGCATGTGGGGTTGCCCTGTTTGCCGCACCGGTCCTGTTCACGTTCGGCAGCGCCTCGCTTACCCTCGGGCCCGGCGACAGCGGCGTGCTCTTGGTTCCGGACGGCGGGCCGTCGTTCGACGTCCACGTGGCGACGAGCCACATCGCCGTCGCCGAGGGCAGCGCGCCGTGCCCGGGCTGGTCGACATGGCCGCTCTCCTACCGCATTGTCCGGCGCTAGGCATCCGACGATGACCACGCTCAACGCCCCCCACCCCCCCACCGCCGAGATCCCCGTCGACGACGCCCTCGCCCTCATCCTCGCGTCCGTCACCCCCCTCCCCGCCGAGCGCATCCCGTTCTCGCAAGCCGCCGGCCGCGTGCTCGCGGCGCCGGTCGTGGCGCGCGAGGCGATGCCGCCGTTCGCGGCGTCGTCGCGGGACGGGTACGCGGTCATCGCGGCGGACGGCGAGGGAACGCGGCGGGTGATCGGCGAGGCGGTGGCGGGCGGGGTGGGCGGCCTCGTCGTCACGGCGGGCACGGCGGCGCGGATCACGACGGGGGCGCCGTTGCCGGCGGGGGCGGATGCGGTCGTGATGGTCGAGGATACGACGCCCGGCTCCGTCGCGCTCGAGCACGGCAGCGGCGGCGACATCGGCGCTGCGGGCGGCACCGACCGCGACAGGGGCGGCGCGGGGGGCGCGATCACCGTGCGGCGCGCCGTCGTCGCGGGCGAGAACGTGCGGCCGGTGGGGCAGGATTACGGTGCGGGGGAGGTGCTCCTTGCGCCGGGCGCCGTGCTCGGTCCGGCCGAGATCGGGCTGCTGGCGTCGGCCGGGGCGGTGGAGGTCGACGTCTACCGGCGGCCGCGGGTGATCGTGTACTCGACGGGCGACGAGCTCGTCGAGCCGGATGCGCCGCTGGGGCTGGGGCAGATTCGGGACTCGAACCGCTTCGCGATGGCCGAGGCGGTGAAGGAGGCGGGCGGCGAGGTCGTGTTTGCGGGCCATCTGGGCGACGACGCGGACGACGTGGACGCGCTGGCCGCGGCCGTGACGTCGGCCGACGTCGTCGTGACGAGCGGTGGCGTGTCGATGGGGCACCTCGACCTCGTCAAGCCGTGGCTGGCGACGAACGGGACCTTGGTGTTCGGGCGGGTGCGCACAAAGCCGGGCAAGCCGGTGACGTTCGCGCTCGTCGGCGGCACGCCGTGCTTTGCGCTGCCGGGCTTCCCGGTCAGCACGCTGGTGTGCTTCGAGCTGTTCGTCCGCCCGGCGCTGCGCGCGATGGGCGGCCACGCCGACGTCCGGCGCCCGGTGTGGCCCGTCGCCCTGGCCCACGACATCGCCCACGCCGGCGACCGCGTCGAGTTCGCGCGGGCCGTCGTGGCCGTCGGCGCGGACGGGCGGCCGGTGGCGCGGACGACGGGCTTCCAGGGGAGCGGGCGGCTGCTGTCCATGGCGGGCGCGAACGCGCTGCTCCGGCTCGAGGGCGCCGCGGGGCTCGCGCGGGCGGGCGACGTCGTGCCGGCGCTGATCATCGCCGCGGTGGGGGGTGGGGCATGAAGATCGCCCTGCACGACGGCTTCGGCCGGCGGATCGACTACCTCCGGATCTCCCTGACCGACCGCTGCAACCTGCGCTGCCGCTACTGCATGCCGACGCACGGGCTCGCGTTCGAGCCCGACGAGGCGCTGCTCTCGGCCGCCGAGATCGAGACCGTGGTGCGGGCGGCGGCGAGCGTCGGCTTCCGCAAGGTGCGCCTGACGGGCGGCGAGCCGACGCTGCGGCGGGATGTCGTGGACATCGTCGGCCGGATCGCGGCCGTGCCGGGGATCCAAGACGTCTCGATGACGACGAACGGCATCCGGCTGACGACGCTCGCCGGGCCGCTCAAGGCGGCCGGGCTGACGCGGGTGAACCTCCACGTGGACAGCGTCGACCCGGCGCGGCTGGCAGACCTCATGCGCTGGGGGAAAGCTGACGATCTCTGGGCGGGCGTGGCCGCGGCCGAAGCCGCCGGGCTGCTGCCGATCAAGTTGAACTGCGTCGTCGCGAGGGGCTACAACGAGGACGACATCGTCCCGCTGGCGCGCCTGACGCTCGAGCACGACTGGACGGTGCGCTTCATCGAGCTGATGCCGCTGGGCAGCGGCGCCGAGGCGCAGTTCAGCATCGACCGCTACGTTTCGAACGTCGACATCGCCGCCCGGATCGAGGCGGCGCTCGGCACCCTCGCGCCGCTGTCCAACGCCGATGCATCGGACGAGGCGCGCAACTTCACGCTGCCCGGCGCGCGCGGCCGGGTCGGGTTCATCTCGCCCGTCAGCGAGCCCTACTGCGGCAACTGCAACCGGATGCGCCTGACCGCCGACGGCAAGTTCCACCTCTGCCTGCTGCATGACGACGAAATCGACGTGCGCGCGGTGTTGCGGGAGGGGGGGACGGGGGGCGGCGCTGCCGGCGAAGCCGTGGCTGCCGGCGAAGTCGTCGATGTCGTCGATGTCGTCGAAAGGGTGGCGGCCGTGTTGGCGCGGGCCGTCGCGATGAAGCCGATCGGGCACGCGCTGGCGGCGGGGGTGCACACGGAGGGGAGGCGGATGCATGCGATCGGGGGGTGATCGCTGTTCGATCCAAGGTCGTAGCCCAAGGAGTCGCCACGTGTCCCGCAATCCGTCCGTGCTCGTCGTTACCCTTCTCGCCCTTACCTCCACCGCCTGCAACGCCAAGCCCACCCCCTCCGACCCCGCCGTCATCGACGCCGCGACGTCGGAGGCGCTTCAGCAGACCGCCATCGAGACGGCCGACGCGCTGAGCAAGCTGGACAGCGCGCCGGCGCCGACGAGCGCGCTGGCGGGGACGCAGATCGCGCTGGCGGCCACGGCGGCCATCTCGTCCCCCACCGGCACCTACATGCCCACCGGCGGCGCCTCCGACCCGGCGGCAGTTCTGGCGGCGTCCGAGGGCCGTGTCGGCAAGCCGGTGGCGGTCTGGTTCTGGGCGGACGGCTGCGCGGGGTGCGACGAGATCGGTGCGGCCTGGGAGGCGCTCAGCGCCGCCGACGACGGCCGGGTGGTGTTCGCGCGGGTCGACGTCGCGGATCCGGCGGCGGCGGACGCGGTGCTGCGCTACCGGATCGCCGCGGCGCCGGCGTTCGTCGTGTTCGCGTCGGACGGACGGCCGGTGGCTAGCGTGGCCCAGTGGCCGGGGGCTGAGGTGTTTGCGGGCTACCTGACGCAGGCCAAGTAGGATCACGCGGCCACGCCCACCCGTCGGCGATCCAGGTCACGATCATCCCGAGCACCGCGGCGACGACGGCGAGCACCGCAATGACGATGAAGGCCATGGCCTTCCCGTAGCCGTAGTTCGTCAGGTGTGCGAACGGGGTGACGGCGTCCGGCGCTGTGACGACAAGCCAGCCGGCCACGGCGACCGCCGCCCCCCACGCGACCCCGTTCACCACGCTGACCATGAAGCGGCGGGGCCAAGGGCGCATCCCTCGGCGCCGGCCGATGCGCCAGCACAACCGCGCGCCGGCGATGAGGACGAACGCAAGCAGGGCGCGCGACAGCCAGCGCGCCGCGATGCGCCACGCGCCTTCGGCCGGCTGGACGGACAGCGTCAACGCGTCGGCCGGAACGCCTTCGAAGTGCGCGGTGAGCCGGTCGCCGCGTCGTTCGAGGGCCGGCTCGCTCCAGGCGCGCCACCCGGGTGGGACTTCGACCGCGACGTCGAGCGTGCCGAAACCGGCCCAGCTCCGGGCGGGCGCAAGGATGTAGGCGAACTGGCGGACGATGAGCGGTTCGACCAAGTACGTGCCCGCGACGGCGCGGTAGCGGACGGTCAGGCGCGACGGGCCGGGAGGCAGCGACGCGTGAAACGTCGAAGGGCTTGGAGAGATCGTGTCATCACCGAACATCCCCGAGAACAGGTAGCTTTCCGGTCCGTCCGGCCCGGGTGAATAGAGGGGCGGGCGCCACTCGGGTTGCAGGTCCAAGTCGAGACGCCTGGCAGTGACCGGCCGATCGTCGATCGCGACGCGGAAGTCCTGGACGCGCTCGACGCCGTGGGCAAAGTGCAGGTCGACGATGCGGCCCTCCCCGCCGTTCGCAAGGAAGTACGTGGCGGTGACGATCGCCGAGGAGCCCAAGTCAACCAGTCGTCTGCTGTCGTCGCCGAAATCGTCCGACGCGCCTGCGACTGCGGTGCTGCTGTCCACCGGCCGCAGGTCGATCGCCAGCGTCTCGCTGACGATGCGGATGCCCGCCAGCCCGCCGACCTCGCCAACCGGCACGCCGCCGAAGCTCGGCACGCCCGCGTTGGCCCATGCGGCCCGCGGTGGCGCGACGAGCATCGCGACGCCCACGAGTGCCGGAAGCGCGATCACCGCGGCGCTGAAGTGTCGCGCGCCCCTGCCGCGACGATTCAGCACCGAGCTGCGCCTCATCGCCCCAGCACCACCCCGCCCGGGCACGGCAGCTCCCCCGCCAGCCCCTCGTAGATTCCCTCCAGCGCCGAGGCGTCGGCGGCGCGGTGGAAGCCGCCCGGGTCGGCGAGGGCGCGCAGGAGCGGCTCGTCGATCGTGTCGCCGAGGCCGATCGTGTAGATTCGGATGCCGCGGGAGCGCGCTTCGGCGGCGGCGGCGAGAGCGGCATTCGTGTCGGTGTCCGGGTCGGAGAGGCCGTCGGTCAGGAGGATGATCGATTGGCCCCAGAAGGCGGGGTCGCGGCTGAACGAGCCCACGATCGCCTGCATCGCCCGGTCGATCCGCGTTCCCGGCGCCGTCGTCAGGCCGTCGATGGCCGCGTCGAGCGTGGCCAGCACGGCCAGCGCGTCGGTGCCGCCGGCCCACGTGAACGAGCCGGCGCCGCTGTTGAACGACTCGATCCCGACCGTGTCGCGCGACAGGTCGAGCAGCCGGATGAAGCGCTTGGCGGCGGACTTGGCGGCGTCCAGTTTGCGCACGCCGCCGCTCACGTCGAGCATGCTCTGGGACGTGTCGATCGCCAGGATGATCTCCTTCGGCCGATCGACCGGCTTGCACACGTGCTTCATCGCCAGCGGCAGGTAGGCGCGCCCCGGCTCACCCGTCGCCGTCGCGGTCGCCGTCGGCGTCGCGGTCGACGTCGCCGTGGCCGCGGGCGTCGGCGTGTCCGTCGGCGTTGCCGTCTCGGTTGGCGTCGGCGTGGACGTCGGCGTGGCGGTCTCGCGCAGGCAGGCGCTCACGTCGATCTGGCGGGTCGGGAGCCGGACCGGACCCCACTTGCGGCCGAGGCTGTCCTCGAAGTCGACGGCGGCGCCGGGGAGGCGGAGGTCGAGGCGGCCGGTGGTCGTGGCCGTGATGCCGTACGTGACGGTCAGCGCGGCGCCGCTGGCGAGGTCGGCGGCCTCCCAGCGTTGCGTCGTGCCCGCCGTCACGCGGTTGGGCGTCGGGCGGGCGGAGCCGGGGAGGACGCGCCATTGCGGGGCGACGGAGTCGACGAGGGTCAGCTTCTTGACGGTGAGCTTGCCGGCCTTCGTGATGAGGTCCTGGATGGCCGGGCCGACCTTCGTGGACTGGCCGAGGTCGAAGTAGTAGCCGCGGCTGGCCATGTCGCGGATGTCGTTGCAGTGCGTGGCAGGCAGGACGAACGGCAGGCCGAACGGCCGGGCGCGCGGGTTGCAGACGCCGATGACCGTGATCCCGCTGCCCTGCGCCTTGTTCGCGCTGCCCTTCTGGCGGTTGCAGTAATCCGGGAAGCCGGTCGGACAGCCCGTGCTGTAGAGGACCATCACGTCGATCGGCGGGACGACCTCCGATCGACGCCCCTCCTCGATCATCTGCGTGCCGCGGCCGAGCCAGTCGTAGTACTGCAGGAACGGGTTGACGGAATCGAGCGAGATCCCGCCGATCGCCCCCATGACCGAACCCTGGTCGCTTGTCAGCTCGAGATCGGAGTACGCCTGCACGGACAGGCTGATCACGCCGGCCTTCGTGCCGGTGATGAACTTCAGACTCTTCACCGCGTCGCGCGCCGCGCTCTTCACCTCGGCCAGGTGGTCCTCCATCAGGAGGTGCTTGGCCACCAGGAAGACAACGTGAACCGGCACGGCTTGCACGCACGTCACGCCGACGGTGACGGTGACGGCGTTCGTGTCGCAGATCCGGTGCGATCCGGCGCGCACGGTGTCCGTGACGAGCGCACGGCAGCCGCTGGACGAGGACGGATCGCCGGACTGGGCGATGGCGGCGGGGCGATGGCCGCCGGCAGCAGGCGCGGCGCGTTGCGCTTGGGGAGCGGGCGCCGCTTGGGCGGCCGGGGGCGTCGGCGCGAGGGCGGCGACCGCCAGCAGGGCGACGGCAAGCGCGGCGAGGGCCGCGGCCGCGGCCAATGCCCCGAGACACCGGTCGACCCGGCGATGGAACGGCCGCACAATCGCACGCAAGAAGGTTTCACCCATGCCAGCTACCTGCCTGTCCGCATGTTGCCCCGACAACGACGCTCGTTCCGTTCGCGGCAGTATGCCGCCGACACGCGGTCGTGGCCACCATGCGCCACGGAATGTCTTCCGTTGGGCTCTCGTCGCCGCCGCAGCGATGGCCGTGCTCGCTGCCGCAGCGCCCGCCGCGCCCCCCCACGCCGCGACCGCTGACTCCCCCGCCCCGGCCCCCGCCCCGATCGTCCACGGCCACGTCCTGTCCAAGCGCTGGGTCTACATCCAGAACAACTTCCAGGTGGCCGCCAACATCCGGCGCGTGACCGACATCCTGGACACCGCCAAGGCCGCCGGCTTCAACGGCGCCATCTTCAGCGACGTGAAGTTCGACCGGCTGGACGACGGGTCGCTGATCGACGACTACTACACGAACCTGCGCGCCGTCCTGGACCATGCGCGCGCCCTGGAGATGACCGTCCTGCCGAGTACGGCCAACTTCGGCTACTCGTCGTCTTTGCTGTGGCACGACCCCGACCTTGCTGAGGGGCTGCCGGTGAAGGACGCGCCGTTCCGGGTCGTCGCCGTCGACCCGACCGTGCCGCCCGATCACTTCAACGCCAAGCTCGTGCCCTTCGACGACGGCGTTCGGCTGGCGAACGGCGACTTCGAGCAGCTGCCGGTTTCAGGCGACGCCTTCCCAGGCTGGGCCTTCCAGGACGCGCCCGGCACGGCGACGTTCGTCGACCGCACGGTCAAGCGCTCCGGCGCGGCGTCGATCCGCATGGTGGACCTCGGCACGACGAATCCCGAAAGCGGCAACGGGCGCGTGTACCAGCGCCTGACCGTCGAGCCGTTCCGCTATTACCACCTTGCCGTGTGGGTTCGGACACAGGACTTCAGCGGCGGCGAGGTGCGCGCCCTCGTCCTCGCGCAGAACCCGTCCCGGACGCTGCAGTGGAATCCCGTGCCCGTGCAGCGGAATCAGGCCTGGACGCGGTTCGACGTGTCGTTCAACACGCTCACGCACCGCGAGGTCATCGTCTATCTCGGCGTCTGGGGCGGCAGAACCGGGACGATCTGGTGGGACGACGCGTCGATCGAGCCAGCCGGGTTCGTGAACCTCATCCGCCGCGGCAGTACGCCGCTCGTGCTGACGTCGCCCGACAAGGGCATCGCGTACGAGGAATCACGCGATCTGCCCGAACTGCGCGACGTCGCGATGGGCCGCGTGCCCTACAACGGCGTCTACGACCTGTGGCACGAGCCGCCGCAGGCATTCGTCTACGCCGACACACCAGGGTCGCGCCTCCGCGTCGGCGACACCGTCCTCGCCAGCTATCACCACGTCGCGACCGTCTACGGCGACCAGGTCACCGCCAGCCTGACCGCCCCCAAGGTCTTCGACCTCCTCGACGTCATGCTGAAAAGCACCCGCCGCGAGTTCGACGAGGCCGGCGCGTTCGGCGGCTGGATGTTCAACCACGACGAGATCCGCGTCCAAGGCTGGGACGAGAGCGTGGGGTTCGGCGACGGCTCGCCGGGCGCCGATCTGGCCGGCAACGTGTCGCGGCTGCGCGACATGGCGCGCGCGATCGACCCGGCGGCGCCAGTCTACGTCTGGTCGGACATGTTCGACCCGACCCACAATGCCGCCGACACCGCCTTCCCGTACTACCTCGTGAACGGCAACTGGTCCGGCAGCTGGGCGGGCCTCTCGCCGGACATGACGGTCCTGAACTGGAACCACGGCGCCAAGGCGCGCGAGTCGGCCGCGTTCTTCAGCGGCCGCGGCCACCGCCAGATCCTGGCCGGCTACTACGACGCCGCCCCCGAACGCTTCAGCGACCGCCAGTGGCTTGCCGAACTCGAGGGCGTGCCGGGCATCGACGGCGTGATGTACACACAGTGGGGCAGCGGGTACGACCGGCTGGCCGCGTGGGCGGAGCACGTCTGGGGCGGGGCCGCGTGGGTGACGCCGCCGCCCGCCTCTACCGCCACGCCTTCGTCACGCGCGACACCGGGCGCCCCGCCGACGATGACACCGACCACACCGACCACACCGACCACACCGCCGATGTCGCCGTCCTGGGCGCCGCTGTGTCTGCCTTGGACAGCGCGAGGGCGCTAAGGCGCCCTTCGGCGGGTGCAAACGGTCAGCGTGACGTCTGACACGGCGGTAACGATTCGGAGAATACTCACGCTGTCCTCGAGCGTCACCGCCGTCTACACCGCATCGGAGGCATGACCGTGTCCACATCGATCCGTACCCTCCTCTCGCCCCCCCGCCAGCCCCGACACGGCAGACCGCTGTTCACCGCCTCCCTCGCCATCGCCATCGCCGCCACGCTGGTCGCCGGCTGGGCTGGGGCGCGGTCCGCGATCCCCACAGCAGCACCCGCCCCCCGCGCCGTCCACGCCCAGGCGCCCGCCTCCTCCGGCCCGGCGTACGCCCTGCCGGTCCTGAACTTCTTCCATCAGGACGACATCTGCGAGTCCTGGGTGGCCGTCCAGAACGCGGGCGATCGACCGGGGCAGCCCGTCATCGCGTTCCTGATCGAGCCGTCGACCACCGGCACGATCCATCCGTCGGATCGAATGGATCCGTGGCCGGGCATCCCGGGCCAGGTGAGCTGCGGCGGCCTCCTCCGACCGGGCGCCCAGTGGAACTTCTACGGGGCCCAGGTGGCCACGGGCGGCCGCTCCGGCGTGGTGCTCAGCCTCGACGACACGACGCTGACGGCAGCCGTCGCCGACACGAGCGCCGGCGACGACGTCGTCGGCGGGAGGCTGTGCGAGCTCATCCGCACGCGCGTCGCGGACGACCCGGCCCGCTGGCGGGCATTCGTGGCGGCGTGGCAGTCCGGCGCCGCATGGGAGGGCGTGCCGCTGGGGCGCATCGCCGGTCCGCCGCTGAACATCCACGTTCACCGCAGCTGCCCCGGCCAGAAGTCGCCGGGGACGGACATCACGGACGCGTATGCCGCCCCGCGGATCGTCCCGAGCTCCGCCGGCAGCCACCGGGCCGTATTCGCCACGCTGTCCCGGCCGGTCATCGTCCGGACGAGGCCGCGGGGTGGTGGGCTCTATGTCCAGAACACCGGCGCCGTGAGCGGCACGTTCCGCGTCCGCTACCAGGCAGCCGGCGCGTGCGCGCCGCCGCCGCCGGCGGAGACGCTGGTGCTCGGGCCGCTGGACGCCGCCGATTTCGACCTCATGCGCTCGCCCGAAGGCTGGCGCGGCCAGGCGATCGTCGAGGGCGATGCGCCGTTTGTGCTCGTCGGGGAGCCGGCCGTCGACGACTTGTGCTCGGCCGAGGCGGTCGTCTCGACGCCGGTCGGCACCGACGCCGGCGACCACGGCCCGCTGGCGGCCGTCGTCCCGCTCGTCGCCGGCGCGCACCGGCTGACGGTCGACATCGTGAACACTGGCCGGAGCCCGTTCGCGCCGCGCGTCACCGTGTACGGCCCGGCCGGGCGGACCGGCGCGCCGATCGCCTCGCCCATC
Organism: Candidatus Avedoeria danica; assembly: GCA_016703025.1. Classification (NCBI taxonomy): domain Bacteria; kingdom Bacillati; phylum Chloroflexota; class Ardenticatenia; order Candidatus Epilineales; family Candidatus Epilineaceae; genus Candidatus Avedoeria; species Candidatus Avedoeria danica. The sequence goes on along the minus strand of JADJCV010000003.1, from coordinate 247,941 downwards.
TCCGGCGGCAGTCTCTGTCCCGGCGGCAACTGGACCGCGACGCACATCACCGTTGCGGACGGCCGGCTGGACGCGTACCTCGTCTGGATCGAGGGACCGCCCGCGGGCGGCGCCGGCGCGTTCATCGCGAAGGTGCAGGTGGAAGCCGTTCGCGCCGGCGGTTCGAACGATCCCGGCGGCGCGGTCCGTGCATCCTACGACATCACGGCCCGGCCGGCGAACGGCACGGCGCGAATGAGCGACATCCGGCCGATCGGCCTGCCGGCCACGCTGAACGATCTCCAGAACTCGGGCATTGGGCACGTGATCGCCGTGGCCCGGACCGGTGCGGGCGCCGGGCGTATGGATTATGTCGTGCAGTTGTACGATCGGAACGGGCTCGTCGACCGGATCTGCCGGACGGTGACGGATGCCGCCACGGACGTCGTCGACCTGTCGGCCGGGGCAGGCCCGATGGACGGCACAAAAGCGGCGGCCGTCGTCGCGGCCGTCGGCTGGGACGGCGCCGAGCCGCCCGGCGATCTGGCGGTCACCGCGGTCTGGGTCAAGGGGACGCAGATCGGCGTCGATCTGCCGGGCGATGCGCATGCGGCCGTCGCCGGCACGCCGTTGGATGCGGCGTGGTCGCAAGTGGCGGCCGCTGCGCCGTGCGGGCCGCAGGCCGAGCCGGCGCCGCCGCCCATCCTGGACACCCAACGGCTTAGCGCCGCGCTGTTCGTGCCCGTGGTGACGTCCATCGGTCAGGACGCGGTGTGCACGGCCGAGGTCCGCGTCACGAACGAGGGGACGATGCCGTCCGAGATCGTCCGCATCCTGTGGGGACAGCCCGGCTTCTGCGAGCCCGACTGCGCACCGCCGACGGCGATCCGGTGCTCGCCGCTCATCGCACCGGGCGCCGGCTTCACGTTCGTGGAGCAGCCTGGTCCGAACAGCGCCGTCATGCTCAGCCTGGACGGCCGCACGCTCGACGCCCTCGGCATCGCGCCGGGCGACGACCGGACAGCGGCGGCGGTGCTGTGCGCCAGCACGACGCTGGCCGAGAGCTGCAACGGCTGGCGGCGGCTTTGGCTGGCCTGGCAGACCGGCGGCACGTTCGCCGGCCTGCCGCTGGACCGCGTCGTCGGTGGCAGCGTGGGCGCCGTCGTGACGCGCACTTGCCCGGAAACCGTCCATGCGGCAGCCAGCGGCCCGTCGAGCTACCCGGCCGTCCAGGCCGCCGAAGCGCTGGCGGGCGAGACCCAGCCGGACCGGTTCGTCTACAGCGCCGCGGACATCCGCATCCCGCGCAGTGAGCGGCCGGCAAAGACGGACAACGTTGTCGCATACATCCAGAATGCGGGCACGCGCTGCGCCGCCATCACCTTCATGTTCGTGTCCTCGACGGCGCCGGCCGGGCGGTGCGACATCGCCACGCTCAGCCCCGGGGAAACGTATCAGCTCGATGCGCGCGACTGCATCGAGGGTCCGTGGCACGGCACCCTCGTCTTCTCGTCCGACCAGCCGTTGGCGATCGCCATCGACCACATCGCGAACCCGATGTCCAGCAGCGTCGTCGACCGCGGCGCGCTGCCGCCGCCGACCGTCGATCCGTTGGGGACGTCCGAGGCGACGAGCACGAGCCCGCGGCCGACCGCGACGGCCACGCCGACCGGCGTCGCGACGCCCACCCAGGCACCGACGTCGATTCCGTCACCAACCGAGAACGCTCAGGAGCGGCTCTTCCTGCCCCAACTGTTGCGGCAGCCGCAGCCGTAGGCGTCGGTTCGGATGGCACCTTTTGTTCTCGCTCGTGTGTCGATATCCCCGACGCCGCGCATGTCCGCACCGTCCGCGTCACAGCCGCCCGCCCGAGGCAGGGCGGCCATCGTCAACGGAGGTCGATCGATGCAGCCACCACGCCCGCGCCGTTTCGCAGTGCCGACGGTCCGTTCGCCCCACGTTCTCCGCACCCTCCTCGCGCTCGCCGCGCCCGCTGCGCTCGGTCTCGGCCTGATCGCCGGCCGCGCGCTGGCCGACTCGGCGACGGAGGGTGATCGGCCGCGCACGGCCGCACGCGCGGGAGGTGCGCCGGCCCGCCGCGCCCCGCGCGCCGTCCACGCCCAGGCACCTGTCGCCTCCGGCCCGGCCTACGCCCTGCCCACGCTCAACCACTTCGGTCGGGACGACGTCTGCGAATCGTGGATCGCCGTGCAGAACGTCGGGAATCGCCCGGCCCAGCCCGTCGTCGCGTACGTGCGCGTCGGAGTCGGCCCCGCCGAGGAAACGCGTTTCCCGGGCCGGCGCACGACCGACATGGCGGCCGGCGTGGCCTGCGGCGGCCTGCTGCGGCCGGGCGGGCACTGGAACTTCTTCGGCGCCCAAGTGGCCACGGGCAGCCGCTCGGGCATCGTCCTCAGCCTCGACGGCGCAACGCTGACCGCGGCCGGCGCCGACGCGGCGCTGGGCGACGACACGATCGGCGACCGGCTGTGCTTCCTGCTCACCGATCGTGTCGACGGTGACCCGGACCGCTGGGCGGCGTTCCTGGCGGCCTGGCAGTCCGGCGCCGCCTGGGAGGGACTGCCGCTCGGACGCGTCGCCGGCCCACCGCTCGAGGTCCGCGTCCACCGCAGCTGCCCCGGCCAGCAATCACCGGGTTCGGACACCACCTCGGCCTACCGCGCTCCCCGGGTCGTGCCGAGCGCCGCCGCCGGCCACCGAGCCGTCACCGCACCGGTCGTGCGGCCGACGGGCGCCGAACCATGGCCCCAGGGCGGCCATGTCTACGCCCAGAACACGGGCGCCCTCACGGGCGCGTTCCAGATCGCCTACCAAGCCGAGAACGCCTGCGCGCCGTCCGGCACGGCCCAGACGCTCGTGCTCCGGCCGGCGGAAGCGGCGCCCTTCGACCTCACCCTGGCCCCACCGGGGTGGCGCGGCCAGGTCGTCGTCACGGGCAACTCACCGTTCGCGCTCGTAAACGAGCCCGCCGACGCCGATTGGATCACGACGGACGCGGTCGCCTCGGCGCCGGTGGCGGATTCGATCGGTGACGACAGGCTGCTCGCCGCCGTCCTGCCGCTCGCCCCCGGCCGCTTCCGGATCGCCTTCGACCTCGTGAACAACGGCCGAACCGCCTTCTCGCCCCGCGCCCGCCTGCTCGGGCCCCGCGGCATGGACGGGCCGGTGCTCACGGCGCTGGCGAACGGGCCGGCGCTCTGCCCGGGCGGGCACGTTTCGGCCGGCGTCGAGGTCGTCGTCGACCCGAGCGATGGGCCCGGCGGCTGGCTGGCCTGGATCGACGGGCCGGGCGCGGACGGCGGATCCGTCGCCGCTACGGTCATGGTGTCGGGGCTGGACGACGCTGGACAGCCAAAGGCGCTTGGCCTGTACAGTGTCGCGGCCGCACCGGTCTCCGAAGCGACGACGCGGGACAACGTCCGAGCGCTGGCCCTTCCGTCCAGCCTGGACGATCTCCACAACTCGGGCATCGCCCACGCGATCGGCGTCGCACGCGCCGGCCCGAACGGTGGCCGCTGGGATTATGTCGTTCAACTGTACGACCGCAACGGCCTCGTCCGGCGCCTCTGCCGGACGGTCGACGACGGCGTCACCGACATCGTCGTGCTCGACGCCGTTCCGGGGGTGCCCGACGGGCTCAAAGCCTCGGCCATCGTCGGGCTGACCGGCTGGGGCGGCGACGGAGCGCCGGGCGACCTGATCGCGACGGCGCTCTGGACGAAGGGCGCGGCTTTCGGCGCCGACGTGCCGGGCGACGAATGGGCGGCCGTCGAAGCCGCTTCGCTCGACGCGGCGTGGTCGCAGTCGGTCGCGGCGGCGCCGTGCGGCGCAGCCGTCGAGCCGGCGCCGCTCCCCGGCCAGTTGACGACGCCGGCACTGCGCGCAGCGGCGTTCGCGCCCGTACTGACCTACATCGGCCAGGACGACCTCTGCAGCGCCGCGCTGACGGTGACGAACCGCGGCCAATTGCCGGCGCAGATCGTGCGCATCCTCTTCGGCGAGCCTGGCTTCTGTTCCCCCGACTGCGCCCCGCCCCTGGCCGTCCGCTGCACCCCGCTCATCGCCCCCGGCGCATCGTTCACATTCACCGAGCCGCGTATCGGGACGAAGGGGTTCGTGGGCGGCGTCACCCTCAGCCTGGACGGCCGGTCGCTCGCCGAACTGGGCCTCGCGCTCGGCGACAACCGCACCGCCGCGCAGGTGCTCTGCGCCAGCCCGCGCCTGACGGACAGCTGCGCCGGCTGGCGCCAGTTCTGGTTGGCGTGGCAAGCCGGCGCCGCGTTCGACGGCCTGCCGCTGGCCCACGTCGTCGGGCCGGCGATCACGGTCGAGGTCGAGCGCAGCTGCAGCGGCAACGACAGGGTGGCCGGCACGGCCCGCTACACCGCTCCGTCCGCCGCCGTGGCGCTGGTGGCGGAGACCCAGCCGGACCGCTTCGTCTACAGCGTGGACGACCTCAGCGTTCCGGTGGACGATACGCCCGGCCTGCTGAACGGGTTCGGCCCGATCCTCTACCTCCAGAACGCCGGCCCGCGCTGCGCCGGGATCACGGCCGAGTTCCTCTCCGCCACGGCGCCGCCTCGCCGGTGCGACATCACCACCCTCAGCCCCGGCGAAACGTATCAGCTGGACGTGATCGACTGCACGCACGACCCGCGGCCGGGCCCGATTGCCCCGTGGCGTGGCACCGTCGTCCTCACATCCGAGCAGCCGCTCGCCATCGTCGTCGATCGGCACACGAACCCGCTGTCGACCGGCCCCGTCGTGCGCGGCGCGTTGCCGGCGCCGACCGCCGACCCGAACGCGACGGCCACGCCGACGAACACCGCCCTGCCGACGACGGCCACGGCGACGCCGACCGGCACCCTGGCCCCCACCCAGGCGCCGACGTCGACGCCGCCGCCGACCGTGGGCGTACAGGAGCGGCTCTTCCTGCCGCGGTTGCTCCGGCAGCCGCGGCCGTAAGTCGTCCGGCGCCGGCGCTCGGGCGATCCGCCCGGAAGGGCCAGGCATCCTTTCCCATCCGTTGGGTGTCGAATCCCCACACGCCATGCCGCGCAAGGGCCGCCGCCAACCGAGGAGCCCCGCCGATGTCGATCCGACGCCCGTTGCTCGCCGCGGCCGCCCGCGCCGCCTTGACCACCGCCGCGGTCGCCGCCGCCGCCACCGGGTTCACGGCCGGCCGCCAAGTCGGACGCCAGTCGCTCGACGACGCCGCCTTGCACACCGTCGCCGCCCAGGCGGAGCCGGGCCCGGTGTACGCCGTGCCGGTCCTCGACAAGCGCGGGGACGATGACGTCTGCGAGTCATGGCTGGCCGTGCAGAACGTCGGCGGGGAGGCAACGCAGGCCGTGCTCGTCGTCCTCGGCGGCGCGGCGCCGGGCGCGGCGGGCGATCCGCTGCACAGCTTCCCGGTCGGGGTGATGTGCACCGGGCTGATCCAGCCCGGCAGCAGTTGGCACATGGTCGGCGCGCTGATCCCCGACGGCGTGGACCCGAACCCCCCGCCGACGCCGGGCGGCGGCGCGTTCACCGCCCGCCAGCGGGTCACGCCCACCCGCGTCGGCCGGCGCGCCGCACTTGTCTTCAGCGTCGCGCCCGACCGCTTGGCGGACATCGTGGACGAATCCCAAGACGCGGTCATCGACGACATCGCCGCCAACCGGCTGTGCGAGCAGCTCAACCGCGTCACCCGCTCCAGTAACGCCGCCTGGTCGGACTTCCTGGCGGCGTGGTGGAGCGGCCGCACGTGGCAGGGCTTGCCGCTCGGCGCCCTCGCCGGCGAGCCGTTGCGGGTCCAGGTCCACCACACCTGCCCGGGCAACATGACGCCCGGCGCGGACGACACCGGCGGCTACGACGCACCGCGCGTGCCGGCTGCGAGCGAGAGCGCATACCGGACGGTCGTTGGCGGTTTGTACAGCTTCCGAACGGGTCCGAGCCGCGTATCCGTGCTTTACGTGCAGAACGTCGGCCGCCGCCGGGCGTCCGTGGCCGTCCGCTTCCAGGCGCAAGGCGCGTGCGCGCCCGACCCGTCCGTCAAGACGATCCACCTTCAGCCCGGCGACGCCGGGTTCGTGGAGATCGGCGATGCCGTCGACGACGGCTGGCAGGGCAGCGCGATCATCGAGGCGGACGAACCGTTCGTCGTCGCCGCCGAGGACTTTCAGGGCGACAGCGTGCGGTTGGACGTGTCACTGGCCGCCGCAGTCGGCGCACCGGAACGTGCCGGTGCCCGCTACGCCAGCGTGCTCCTCGCGGCCGGCGCCCATGCCGTTTCGGCGCACGTCGTCAACGCCGGGACGCTGACCGTCCGGCCGCGACTGACCGTTTTCGACGCAGAAGGCAACATCGAAGGGGTCGTCGAAGGCGAACCGCTGTGCCCAGGAGGGAGCGCGACGCTCAGCCGAACCGCTGCCGCGGACGATCCGGCCGGCGGCGCCCTGCTCGTGCGCATCGATGCGGCGGGCGACGTTGCCGGCGCCGCGCAGCTGCCGGCGACCGTCGAGGTGTCCATGCCCTCGCCGCTGTTGGGCGGCAGCGCTCTTCAGGCGTATGCCGTCCCCGCCCTCCCCGTCACGGCAGCCGCCGACGTCGCCGCGATGGCGCCGCTGGCCGTGCCCGCCGCGGTCGACGCGCTCGAGACGTTCAGCCACGCGCAGGATCTCAGCATCTCGCTCGTCGGCACGGTCGCCGGCGCGCTCGACTACTCCGTCCTGGCGTACGACCACAACGGCATCGTCGGCGGCGCCTGCCGGACGATCCAGAGCGGCCACAGCGACGTCCTTTCGATCGCCGACCTGCCTGGGCTCCCGTCCGACATGCTCGGCGCCGCCGTCATCGTCGCCACGGCGTGGCACCCCGCACCCGATGCGATCGGCCCGCCGGGCAGCCTCGTGGTCACCGTCATCACGCGCCGCGGCGCACCGGCCGGCGAGGACGTGCCGGGCGATGAGATCGCCGCCGCCCTCGCGCTGCCCATGGATCGTCCGTCGGCGTCGATGGGCGCGCCGCTGCCGTGCGCGGCGGTGCCGGAGCCGCCGCCGGCCGCCGCGGGCGAGGGGCGCCTCGCGCAGGCCGTGCTGTTCGCGCCGACGCTGTCCTACGTCGGGCTGGACGCCGCGTGCTTGCCGGACGTGCGCGTCACGAACCGGGACAGCGTGCCCATTCAGGCGGTGGCCGTCTCGTTCTTCGAGGCCGGCTTCCTCGATCCGGAGTGCGCCGGACCGACGCTGACGGCGTGCTCGCCCCTCATCGCCCCCGGCGCAAGCTGGGACTTCCAGAGCCAGGACGTTTCCGGCGACGCCTCGGCGGTCCTCCTTGGCCTGAAAGGCGCCTCGCTCGACGCCCTCGGCCTCGTCGCCGACGAGGCCCGCACCGCGGCCGAGGTCCTGTGCGAGGACGGCGGCCTCGTCGACGACTGCCATGCCTGGCGTCGGTTCGCCCTCGCGCTGCGCACGGGCGGCCCGGTCCACGGCTTCCGGCTGGCCGACGTCGCCGCGCCGATCTCGGCCGTCGTCGCCCGCACCTGCGACAACATCAGCCATGTCGGCGTCCAGGACGTGGCGAACTACAGTGCCGTGCCGCTGGCCGACGTCGTCCGCGGCCGGACCCGACCGGAGCGGTACGTCTACACCGTGGCCCGCGCGTTCGGCTCCGTCGACGACCCGGCCGATCCGAGCCGGCGGCGCGAGGGCGTGATCTACCTCCAGAACGCGGGCGAGCGCAGCGTCAGCCTCGGGCTGACGTACCACGGCGACGACGGCACCGTGAGCGGATGCTCCGTGTTCGCCCTCGCCTCGGGCGAGACATACGCCCACTACGTGACGGACTGCCTCAGCGAGCCGTGGCAGGGCTGGGTGTCAATCGCCGCCGATGGGCCGCTGGCGGTGATGACGGATGTCGAGATCGATCCGGTGACCAGCCGCGCCGCGACGGCCGGCGGCGACCGGTGCGACGTGAATGCGGACGGCAAGATCACCCGCGGGGATCTTTCAGCGGTCTTCTCGGCCCGTGGCAGTGCTCCCGGCGGCCGCCGCTGGAATCCGCGCGCCGACGTCGACCTCTCGGGCTTCATCGACGGCGACGACGAGGTCGTGGTCGCCGCCTGCCTCGAGCCGGGACCGACACCGACCGACATCCTGCCCTTCCGCCCCACCGATGCGACGCCGACGCTGTGGTCGCCGCGCGCGACACCCGGGGCCGGCGGCACGCCAAGTCCGGAACCGACGGAGACGGCGGTTGGGGTGCGGGGTCCGATCTACCTGCCGTACGGGTACAGCGGCAGACGGCGCTGATCGACGACCGACGGGCGGGGCGATCTATCGCTGGTTGACCGCGTCGCGTTCTGCCTTGCGTCGGGCTGTGCCTGGCGCCGACGGTGCGCTGAACGGGAGGGCCGCTGTGTGGAACCCGCTTCAATCCTCGAGACACGCCGCGATTCGCTTCGTGGTGAGCTGCACGTGCGCGGCGCTCGCCTGCCTCGCCGTCGCCGCCGCGCGGCCCGCGGGCGAGGTCCCGGCCAGCGCCGCCCCGCTTGCGAACTGCGCCGGCACGTCCACCGGCCTCATCCCGATCGACGCCCTCGGCGGCGCGATGTACCAGGGATTCGCGGGCGGCCTGTACGGCCGGGGCGCCAATGTCCCGCCGCCCGCCCATGCCGCGCTCGCCGCCGCGCGCGCCGCGCAGATCGCGCCGCGCGCGGCGGATGGGACGCCGGCAGCGGACGGGCGGATCGTGCTGCTCAGCCTCGGGATGTCGAACGCGACGCAGTCGTTCAGCCGGTTCGCGTCACTGACGACATCGAACGGCGGGCTGAACCCGCGGCTGACGATCGTCGACGGGGCCCAGGGGGGGCAGACGGCGGCCGTGATCCGCGACCCGTCGGCCAACTTCTGGCGCGTCGTCGACCAGCGGCTGCAGGCGGCGGGGGTCACGGCGGCCCAGGTGCAGGCGCTCTGGATCAAGGAGGCCGATGCCGGCCCGCGCAGCGGCTTCCCGGCCTACGCCCAGACGCTCGCCGACGAGCTCGGCGACATCGTCCGCCTGTCCGCCGCGCGGTTTCCGAACGTGCAGCTGGCCTACTTCGGCAACCGGACGTACGGCGGCTACGCGTCCACGACGCTGAACCCCGAACCGTACGCCTACGAGTCGGCGTTCAGCATCCAGTGGCTGATCCGCCGCCAAGTCGACGGCGACGCCGCGCTGAACGCCGATTCGGCCAAAGGCGCCGTCGTCGCGCCAGCCCTGTTGTGGGGCCCCAACCTCTGGGCCGATGGCCTGACCGCCCGCGCCGACGGCCTGTGGTACGCCTGCAGCGACTTCGTCGACGACGGCACGCACCCCTCGCCCGATGGCCGCCTGAAAGTGGCCACGCTCCTGGACGACTTCTTCCGCCGCGACGCGACGGCCCGCCCGTGGTTCGTCGCCGACCCCGCCGCGCCGCCCGCACCGCCCCTCGCCTGGCCGCCCGCCCCGACGCCCGGCCCGACCGCCACACCCGGACCGACCGCCACACCCGGCGGCGCGACGCCCGTCCGCCCGACACCCACAGCCGGCACGCCCCGCCCGACGACGCCGCCCCTCACGCCCGGCGCGCCCCACAGCTTCCGCGTCCACGAGCGGCCGGGCGGCGCGACGATCTGGATCGAGACGGACGCCGACCTCTTGGTCCGGCGGCTGCGCATGCTGGACGGCTCGCGCGCGGCATGGCTGTGCGGGACGGTCGCCCCGAACAGCTGGGAGGGCGGCTTCACGCTCGACGACCCGAGCCGAACGCTCGAGCTCTCCGCCCCCCCAGCCGACCGGCAATCGACCGTGCGGGCGATCTACGACGACCGGATGGGGCTCGCCGGACAGGTCCGCTGCATCCAGATCGATCGGATGACGGACGAGGGCCTCAGGTCGCCCCCGGGCGTGCCGCCGACGGACACGCCTGCGGCCGGCTCGGCGACCCCGCGTCCATCTTCCACGTCGTCCGTCACTGCAACGGCAGGAACGCTTCCGACGCCGACGATGTTCGACGATCCGGGACCGTCGGTCACCGTGTACCTTCCTGTCGCGCGACGCGACTGATACCCTGCCACCGGACATGCTCGACCCCACCATCCACGACCCCGTGGATCCGACCCGCCGGCACTGCACCTGCCATGGAACCTTCGCCCGCCACCACGTGTCGAGGACCTGACGAACGGCGCTACGCCGGCTCAGAAAGCCCACCGCCCTCGACCGCAAGGACGCCCGCATGCACCGCCGCTTCATGGCCACCGCCGCCCTCGTCGGGTGTTTGGTCGCAACGTCTGCCGCACCCGCCGCCGCCCAACGGGCCGGCTGGTGGGGCCAGCCCAGCGTTTGCACGGAGCGCGTCAGCCTGGCTGCCGACGGCGCCGCCGCCGACGCCGATAGCCTGGCGGTCGGGATGAGCGACAGCGGCCAGCACGTCGTGTTCACGTCGGTCGCCGGCAACCTCGTGTCCGGCGACGACAACCGGAACCGGGACGTCTTCGTGCGCGATCGGGTCCGCGGCATCACGCACCGGGTCGGCGGGTCGCCGGCCGCGGCGGACGACGGCGCGTTCGGCGCGGACGAGGCGTTCCTGTCGGGCGACGGCAGCACGGTGGCCTTCGTCGCCCTCGCCAGCCGCGCCACGCTCAACGCGCCGTGGCGCTGCGGCGCGCCGGGGGCCATCCCGCGACGGCCGTGCGTGCTGACGCAGCGGTTGGACGGTTTCGATCTCAACGTCGTCGACCGGGCGGCGGGCGCGACCCGCAGCGACGGCGCCTCGCGCTGGCCGGCGCTGTCGCGCGACGGTTTCCTGGCGGCGTTCTGGTCGACCAGCGCGGATCTCGTGACCGGCGACGCCGGCGCAGATGCCGACGTCTTCGTGGCCGACCTCGGGACCGGCGCCGTCGAGCGGATCAGCCGAGGGGGACCGGACGAACCGGACGGGCCGAGCGGCGCGGTCGGCGTCGACGGCGCCGAGGCGGTGGCCCTTTCACGCGACGGACGGTTCGTCGTCTTCGCGTCGCGCGCCACCAACCTTGTCGCCCCGCCGGCGGACGGCGAGTCGCACGTCTACGTCGTCGATCGCCAGCTCGGCGTGACCGACCGACTGGACGACGGATCGCTCTCAGGCGGGCGGATCGTCACCAGCGCGCTCGCCGGGCGCCAAACGATCAGCGACGACGGCCGCATCGTCGTCTTCGGCGCGATGGTCGTCCCGGCGGCGGGTGGCGCCCCGGTGCAGAGCCTCGTTCTGGGCGACCGCGGATCGGACCGGTTCATCTCTCTGGGCGCCATCGCCGACGGGCGCATCGTCCCAGCCATCGGCAGCGTCGCCGTCCTCTCGGGCGACGGGCGCTACGTGGCGTACGCTGCCGGCAGCGCTGCGGCGGCGCCCGGCGCCGGCATGCCGCCCGCCGACATCTACGTGCACGACCGCGTCGAACACCTGTGGCGCCGGATCAGCGTTGCCCCGGACGGCAAGCCGGCCGATCGGCCGGCCGGCGGCACGATGCACGACGACCTCTCGATCACCGCGGACGGTCGGCAGGTGGCCTGGGCCTCGGCGGCCACGAACATCGTGCCGGACGACGTGGAGGGCCACGCCGACGTTTTCGTCACGTGGCCGTGCGACCGGACGCCGAACGGCGCGCCGACCGCGACACCGACCCGGGCCGCCAGCCCGTCGCCCGTCCCGAGCGCGACGCCGCCGCCCACCGCCCCCGCCCGGTGCATCTGCGCCGAGGCGCGGCGCCTGCTTCCGCCCGCCATCCTCGACGCGGCGGCCGCCCACCCGGACGGCGTGTACGGCTGGCGCCTCGGCTTGAACGTCGCCCGGCGCGTCGGAGCGGCGAACCCGCCACGGGAGTGCCTGTCCGTCCGCAACCCGAACGTGCCGTACCACCCGATGTGGAACGGACCGATGTACATCGTGGGTTGTCGGCAGGCGGGGCAGCCGTAGGCCGATGGGCCGACATTCGACCGCCGGCCTTCGCCGCAATCGCCGGTAGGGGGCACGGCACGCCGTGCCTCTTCCAGCGGGCATCATTAGGCCGCGGCAGACCTATTGGCCCGTCGTCGGTGGGCGGCGGTCAACCCACGATCACATCCAGCGCCACGTCCAACACCGCCGCGCTGTGCGTCAGCGCCCCCACCGACAGGTAGTCCACGCCCGTCGACGCCACATCGCGCGCCGTCGCCAGCGTGATCCCGCCGGACGCCTCGGTGACGAACCGCCCGTCGATCCGCCGCACGGCCTCGCGCAGCATCCCGACATCCATGTTGTCCAGCAGCACGACATCGGCCGTCCGCCGCTCGGGCATGGCCAGCAGCGCGTCGATCTGCTCGAGCGCGGTCACCTCGACGCTCACGACGACCATGTGGCCGACGTGCGCCCGCGCCCGCCGCACCGCCTCCACCACGCCGCCGGCCACGGCCACGTGGTTGTCCTTGATGAGGACGGCGTCGTCGAGCCCGAAGCGGTGGTTCGTGCCGCCGCCGCAGCGTACCGCGTGCTTCTCGAGGGCCCGCAGCAGCGGCGTCGTCTTGCGCGTGTCCGTGATCTGCGCGCCCGTCCCGGCCACGGCGTCGACGAACGCGCGCGTCAGCGTCGCGATGCCGCACATCCGTCCGAGCACGTTCAGCGCCACCCGCTCCGCCGACAGGATGCCCCGCGCCGGCCCGTCGACGGCGGCCAGCAGCGCGCCGGGGGCCACGCTGTCGCCGCCGCGTGAACCGAGGGAGACGCGGATCGACGGGTCGACGATCCTGAACACCGCCGCCGCCACGTCGAGCCCAGCCACAATGCCCGCCCGACGGGCCACGATCCGCGCGCTGGCCGTCGCCGCCTCCGGGATCACGGCCGCGGACGTGATGTCGCCCGCCCGTCCGAAGTCCTCGACCAGCGCGGCGCGCAGCGATGGCTCGTACACCAGCGGTGGGAGCAACGGCACCCCGTCGTGAGACGTGAGCGTCGCGCTCATCGCACCTCATCCCCCGTTTCCAGCACGACGAACTGCCGCCGCGCCCACCGCGCATCGTCGGGCAGCGGGAAGTCGCTCCGGTGGTGCGCCCCGCGGCTTTCCTCGCGCGCCAACGCGGCCCGCGCCACCATGCGCCCGACGAGGGCCAGGTTGCGCGCTTCGATCACGGCAACCGTGACCGCACCGTGGTTGGCCAGTGCCGCCTCGGCGGCCGCGAAGGCACGCTCGGCGGCGCGAAGGCCGTCCGCATCGCGCACGAGGCCGACGTCGTCCCAGGCGGTTTGGCGGATGTGGGCGGTGAGGGTGGGGATGTCGATATCGGTGGGTGTGGCGATGTCGATGGGGGTGGCGATGTCGATGGGGGTGGGGGTGGGGGTGGGCGGAGGATCGGCGACGGCATCTGGGGTGCGATCGGTCGAATGAACGGCGGCCGCGGGGTCGAACGTGCCCAGCGAGGGCCACGGGCCGGCACCGCCCCCGGCGATGTCGTCGGCGACGTGGCCGCCGAAGGCAATCGCCTCGAGGAGCGAGTTCGACGCCAGGCGGTTCGCGCCGTGCACGCCGGTGCTCGTCACCTCGCCGCATGCCCACAGGCCGGGCATTGACGTCCGGCCGCGGCCGTCGACGGCGATGCCGCCCATGTGATAGTGCGCGGCGGGGGCCACCGGGATCTGGTCGCGGCGCGGGTCGAGGCCGAACGCTTGGCAGAGGCGGAAGACCGTCGGGAAGCGCGTCGGGAAGCGGTCGCCGACGGCGGTGCGCGCGTCGACGTAGACGGTGTGGCCCTCGGCCAGCTGGCGCCAGATCGATCGGGCCACGACGTCGCGCGGCGCGAGCTCGGCCAGCGGGTGCTCGTCGACCAGGAAGCGGCGATCCCGCTCGTCGACGAGGACGGCGCCCTCGCCGCGCAGCGCCTCGGTGAGGAGCGGCAGCGGGTCGGCGCCCGGCGCGGCCAGCGCGGTCGGGTGGAACTGAACGAACTCGAGGTCGGCCAGCACGGCGCCGGCGCGGGCAGCCATCGCCAGGCCGTCGCCGGTGTTTTCGGGCGGGTTCGTCGTGTTCGCAAAGAGGTGGCCGATGCCGCCCGTGGCCAGCACGACGGCCGGCGCGTGCAACGCCAGCACCCGCCCGTCCGGGCAGACGACGCGGACTCCAACCACCGCACCGCCCTCGACGACGAGGGCGAACGCGGCATGCTCGGTCCGCTCGTCCACCCCCGGCGCCTCCAACACCGCGCCGGCCAGCGTCCGGACGATCGCGCCGCCCGTCGCATCGCCGTCCGCGTGCAGGATCCGCCGCTGGCTGTGCGCCGCCTCGCGCCCGAGGAGGAGCGTCCCGTCCGCGTCCCGGTCGAAGGGCGTGCCGAGCGCCAGCAGCCGCGCCACGACGCCCGGTCCCTCGGCCGTGAGCGCCCTGACGACATCCGGCACGGCGATCCCGCCGGCCACCGAGATCGTGTCGGCCGCGTGCTCGGCGGGTGTGTCGCCCTCCCCGACGGCCGCCGCCAGCCCGCCCTGGGCGTAGACGCTCGACCCGCCGACGAGCGTCGCGGTCTTCGTGACGACGGCGACGCGGCGCCCGTGCGCGCCGGCGAGGCCGAGCGCGGCCGTCAGCCCGGCGACGCCGGCGCCGACGATGATCACGTCGAAGGACGCGACCGCACCGTCTCGTTCGTGCTCGTCACCGGTCACCGTGCCGGCCGCCGGCGTCGCACGGGCCGACGTCGCACCTGCGCCCGAAGGGTCAGCCACGCTTGCCGCGCCCGACGGCCAGCATCCGCTCGACCGCCTGTCGCGCCCGCGCAGCCACGGCCTCGTCGACCGTCACGCGGTGCGTCATCGTCTCGAGGCTGACGCGGACCTTGGGCAGCGTGATCCGACCCATGTGCGGGCAGAGCTGGCACGGCCGGATGAACTCGAGTTCGGGGAATTCGGCGGCGACGTTGTCGCTCATCGAGCACTCCGTCATCAGCGCGACCGAAGCGGGACGGCGCGCGGCCACCTGCTTGATCATCGCGCTCGTCGAGCCGACGAAGTCGGAGGCCGCCAGCACCTCGGGCGGGCTTTCGGGGTGGGACAGGATGAGGACGCCGGGCCGGGCGGCGCGCAATGCGTCCAGATCGGCGGCGGTGAAGCGCTCGTGGACCATGCAGTGGCCTTTGTAATCGATGATCTCGACCTTGGTCTGCGTCGCGACCCAGGCGGCCAGGTACTCGTCCGGCAGGAAGAGGACGCGGTCGCTGCCGAGGGACTCGACGACCTCGACGGCGTTGGCCGAGGTGCAGCAGATGTCGCTCTCGGCCTTCACTTCGGCCGAGGTGTTCACGTACGTGACGACCGGCACGCCGGGGTTCTCGGCCCGCAGTCGGCGCACATCGGCGGCGGTGATGCTCTCCGCCAGCGAGCAGCCGGCGCGCAGGTCCGGGATGAGGACGGTCTTCTCAGGGTTCATGATGGCGGCCGTCTCGGCCATGAAGTGCACGCCGCACAGGACGATCACCTCGGCGGCCGTCTCGTTGGCCATCTGCGCCAGCGCCAGCGAGTCGCCCCGGAGGTCCGCCACACCGTGATAGATCGTCGGCGGCATGTAGTTGTGGGCCAGGATGATCGCGTTGCGCTCGCGCTTCAGCTCGTTGATCCGCGCGATGAGCGGCGCCACGATCGGCCACTCGATGTCGGGCACGCTGTCGCGGAGCCGCTCGCGGACGTCGGCGGTGGCGGCGGCGACGGCGGGGGTGTAGGGCAGGGGGCGGTTGTCGAACAGGGTGGGGGGGGCGATGGGGGGGGCGATGGGCGCGGTCGTCATCGGCTGGACCCTCTCAGAGGGAAACGCGGTGCTCTCATCGGCGCCGCCGAGGCCATTATAGGCCGTTGGGCATGCACGGCTTGATCTGCGGGCCGCCGCCCGGGACCGTCCGACCGGCGCTCGGCTATCATCCGAACCTGAAATCCGCACTCCGTTGTCTCGAGGAGCCTTCGATGTCGTGTCGCCGCCCAGTCCGCGCCTCCGCTGCCGTACGCTGTCTGTTCCTGGCGACGCTGCTCGGCATGGCCACCGCCGACGCTGCCTCGAGCCGCGTCACCGCATCGTCCGCGCTTGCGAAGTCGACGATCGCGGGTGCATCAGATGTGAGCGCAGCGGGTACGAGCGCAGCCGGCACAAGCGCAGCCGGCACAAGCACTACAGACACGGCCTCCTCAGTCGCCGCCACCTCCCGCTACATCGTCCAGCTGGCCGACGCCCCCCTCGCCGTCCGCCCCGCCCGTTCCGTCCCGATGCGCGCCGCCGCCAAGGCCGCCCGCCTCGCGCCGCCCGAGGGCGCCTACCGCGCAGTGCTGCGGCGCGCCCAGGACGCCTTCATCGCCTCGCTGCAGGCCGTCGCGCCCGGCGCGGCCGCGCTCTACCACTACGACGTCGTCTTCAACGGCGTCACGGTGCGCCTCACGCCCGAGCAGGCCTCGGCGGCCAGTCGCCTGCCGGGCGTCGTGGCCGTGACGCGCGAGCAGCCGGTCGAACCGCTGATGGACGCCAGCCTGCCGCTCATCCGCGCCCGCATCGCGTGGTCCGATCCGCGGATCGGCGGCCAGATGCGGGCCGGCCGCGGGATCCGGATCGCCGTGATCGACAGCGGGATCACCGCCGCCCACCCGTTCTTCGACGACGGCGGCTTCACGGCGCCCGAAGGCTTTCCGCGCAGCACGGTGACGGTCGGCGACAAGGTGACCGCGTTTCCGGCCGAGAAGGTGGCCGAGTACACGAACAACAAGGTCATCGTCGCCCGGACGTACGCCAACCCCGAGAACGTCGCCGCGGGCACGGACCCGACGGTCGACTACGACCCGCTGGCCAAGGGCCTCGCCGGCTTCCACGGCGCGCACGTCGCCGGCACGGCGGCCGGGGTCTCGATCTTCGGCGCGCCGGGCACGGCCGGGACCGGGCAGCTCGAGCTCTCGGGCGTCGCGCCGGGCGCCTACGTCATGGCCTACAAGTTCAGCGATGCCTACACGCCCGAGATCCTGCGGATGATCGACGACGCCGTGCTGGACGGGGCGGACGTGATCAACAACTCGTGGGGCACGGCGCTGATGAACATCTACCAGGCCGCGCACCACCCGGTGAGCGTGGCCTTCAAGAACGCGCACGACGCGGGCGTCGTCGTCGTCGCGGCGGCCGGCAACTCGGGCGCGAACGGCGAGGCGACGCTCGGCGGGCCGCACCAGATGATCCCCGAGGTCATCACGGTGGCCAACAGCGAGACCGGGCGCGGCTTCGCGTACTACGTTTTCGCCAAGGACGCGGGCTTGCCTGTCGAGCTGACGAAGCACCCGGCGGCCTACCAGACGTTCGGCAAGGCCGTCGCCCGGCTCGAGCGCCCGGCGTTCAAGACGGACATGTGCAACCTGATCGAGATGGGCCTCGGCGGGCGCGGCAAGATCCTCCTCGGCCCGTGGGACGGCGCGTGCGCCACGCAGTCGCCGCTCATCCCATTCCCGTTGCCCGCGCAGCTGGCCTTCGTCACCAAGATCATCAACGCCGCCACCATTCAGGCCGAAGCCGTCGTCTTCCACACGACGGGCGATCTGCAGACCACGGCCGCGCTCGTCGAGCTGATGGGCCAGCTCATGCCGCTCATCGCCGGCCAACTGCCGGCCGGCGTCACGCTGCCGCCGATCGCGATCATCGGCGGCCAAGGCGCCACGGACCTCGTGGCCTACGCCGAGACCCACGCCTCCCTCCAGTTGATCTACGACACGACGCCCGAGGCCACCTTCGACGCGGCCCGCGTCGACGTCGTGAACAGCACTTCGAGCCGCGGCCCGGCCCCCGACTCGACGACCGCCCGCTTCGCCCCGCTCAAGCCCGACCTGGCCGCACCCGGCACGAACATCCTCTCGACGAGCACGGACGCGATCACCGGCGCCCCGGCCGGCTTCACGACCGCCTCCGGCACCTCGATGGCCAGCCCGCACGTGACGGGTGCCGTGGCGGTCGTTCGACAGGCGTGGCCCGAGTGGACGCCGGACCAGGTCAAGGCGGCGCTGATGACCACGACGCGGATCTCGGGCACGGTCGACGTCGCCGTCGGGGCGGGCACGAGCGGTGCGCTCGCCCCGGCCACCGAGCAGGGCTCTGGGCGACTGGACGTGGCCGCGGCGATCGACCCGCAGCTCCTCATCGACCCGCCGTCGTTCGACCTCGGCACGCTGACGCCGGCCGACGAAATGCCGCCGGCCGCCGATCTGGACGCAGGCACGGACGCGACACGATCGGCGATCGGCACGCGGACCCTGCGCCTGCGCTTGGCCGACGTCCGCCAAGCCGCCGAAGGCGCCGCCGAGTGGACGCTCACGCACGCCCCCGGCACCGGCCCGGCCCCCGTACCTGTTTCGTTCCCGGAAGGTGCGACGATCGCCGTGCCGGAAGGCGGCGCCGCGGACATCGCGGTCGTCCTCGACCCCACCGCCCTCGCGCCCGGCGCCTACGACGGCCGGATCGTCCTCACGCGCGGCCAACGCAGCGTCCACGCCACGTACCGCCTCCGCGTCGCACCGCGCGTCGAGGATGTCCTCGTCGTGAACGTCCGCCGCAAGACCCGGCCCGGCGGCGGCGGCTTCCCGGGCATCCCCGGCCTGCCGGGCGGCGGGGGCGGCGGCTTCGACGACGGCGCCGACAACGGCCGCTACTGGACGGCGGCGCTGGACACGCTCGGGGTGAGCTACGACGTTTGGACGGTCGCCGGCGGCGAGCGCCCGGGCACGCCGCCGCTGTCCGTCCTCCAGGGCTACCGCCTCGTCATCGTGGCGTGCGGCGACGGCGATGCGCCGCTCGACCGGCTGCCCGGCGGGATGACGGCCCTCCAGATGTACCTGCTCGGGGGCGGACGAATGCTCGTCAGCGGCACCGGCTACAGCCACGGCCTCGGCACGGCGCTCGACGTCCAGAACAGCGGGGCGATGACCCTCCTGTCCCGCTACTTCGCCGGCTTCGACCTCCGCACGGACAACGCGCCGCTCACCGGCCGCCTCCAGCCCGTCCGCCTGTTCGACAAGCCGATCCGCCTGTCCGCCGTCGCCAGCCCCGACGCCGCCGGCCTCGGTGCCGTCGTCGACCTCGGCGCGCCGCTGGCCACGCTCCGCACGCAGGCCGTCGGCAACGTGCAGCCGCCGGACACCGGCCTCGGCGCCGTCGGCGTCGCCGACCGGATCTTCCCGTACGTCCGGAGCTTCATCGAGATCGACGGCGGCGGCAGCGCGATGACCGGCGTATCCGCCGACGCCTCGCTCGAGCAACCGACCCGCGCCCCCGGCATCCCGTGGCGGGCGATGTTCGCCGGCTTCAGCATCGAGGCCGTGGCCACGGGCGACGACACGCTCTCGCGCGCCGAGCTCCTCGGCGACATCGTCGGCTGGGCGAACGAGCCGGACGACGGCCAGGTCGTCGTCGCGACGACGCCGGTGGACGACCGGCCGGAAGCGCTCGACGTGTCGGCCTCCATGCCGCCGCTGGACGGCACGCCGTGGACGATCGTCCGCTGGCGATGGGACGCCGGTGATGGCCGTCCCTTCGTCACGACCACGGCGCCAGGCACGACGCTGGCCTACACGCGCCCCGGCCGCTACACCGTCCGCGCCGAGGCGACGACCGCCAACGGCCACACGTTCGTCGGCGAGGTGGTCGCGGTGGTCACGGGGGGGCGGACGACGGTGTATTTGCCGGTGGCGCGGCGGTTGGTGGAATGATCCCCAGCCATCGGCCGACCCGGGCGTCCGCCTCTCGCGACAACGACCGGTAGGCTGCCCCTACCGGCGGTTGTCGCGATGGCGCGCAGTCCTGTCACCGAACGCACATGTCGCCGAAATCGTCCCCCCGCTGTCTTACCCCCCAACACACCCAACGCACGGCACCGCCCCCGGTGCCGTGCGCCGCTGTAGAGGCCATCGCATGGGCGAGCGCTGTCGCCACAACCTAGGACCCGCGCTGGCGGCCGCCGTCGTCTCGTGCGTCGTCGCCGGCGCCGTCGCGCCCGCCGCACCGCCCACCCGCGCCCGCTCGCTCGGCATCGCCGGCGCCGGCCAGACGACGCTCGCGCTCGTCGACGCGCACTGGGTCGGCGGCGCGCAGCCGGCGGCCGGCGGCGACCTGCGGTTGTACCGCCCGGCCACCGGCAGCTTGGCGTCGACGACGACGCACGAAGTGCCCAAGCGCGGCTGGGTCAACGTCGTGCCCGGGGCGCCGAGCGCGGCGGAGGCGGGCGCGTACAGCGGTCGGCTGCTCGTGAGCGAGCGCGTCGTCGCGCGCGCGCAGCACCGCTGGCCGGAGAGCGGTGGTCGGGCGGCGGACATTGCCGGATCACCGCTCCTCGACAAGGTGGGCGACGTCTGGGTGCCCCTCGTCGCGGCCAGCCACCGCGGCGAAACGAGCGTCGTGACGCTCCAGAGTCGGAGCGCGGCGCCTGCGACTTTCGAGGTCACGGTGATGCCGCTCGGCACCGCCATCCCGGAAGCCACGACCTCCTACACGGTCGCCCCCAACGCCGCGGTGGCGATCGACCTCGGCCTCGACCCCGCTTTCATCGCCCTGCGGCCGAACACGCCGGACGGCTTCGTCGGGACGATGCGCATCCACCCCGTCGGAGACGCGATCCCCGTGGTCCACGCCCTCGTGGATGTGGCTGAGACCGCGGCGGTGTACGACTTCGCCGGCGTGCCTGCCGAGCGCGGCACCACCGCCCTCTTCGTCCCGCTCGTCCACGCCGCGCTGCCGGACGACCCGTCGCTCGGCCCGGATGCCACCCGCCTGGCCGTCGTGAACGTCGGCGGGGCCGGCGGCGACGTGCGCGTGAGTTATGTCGGCTTCGGCGGGACGTGCGCGGGGCAGACGATCGCCCATCCGCCCGTTACTCTAGCTGCCGGCGCAATGACGATCTTCGATCAGGGCGACGGCGCCGGCCTGCCGACCAGTCCGAGCGGCCTGCCCGCGGGCTGTCTGGCGACGGCCCTCATCAGTGCGGACCAGCCCATCGCCGCCACGCTCATCGCCCGCCAGACGCGCGGCGATCAGACGCTGGCCGCCGCCACGAACGCGCTCCGGCGCGACGACGGCGCCTCGTCCTTGGCCGAGTTGGCTGTCCCGTGGTTCGCCGCCGACGACAGCGGCGCGGCGCTCGACAGCGATCTGTTCATCATGAACCTCGAAGGCACGTTCGCCTCGGCGACGGTCCATCTCGCAACAGCCGACGGCACGCTGTTGGACTGCGGCGAGCCGTGCCGCCGCCTCATCGCCCCGTTCAGTACGTGGCGGTTGCGCGCGGCGGCGCTCCCGGCCGGGCTGCGCGCCCAGGCCGGCGGCGCCGTCGTCGCCGCCGACGAGGGTCGCATCGTCGCGATCGTCCGCGCTGCGCCGGCCGACGGCAGCGGCGATGCGGTCCTGTGGCCGGCGGTCTTCCGCTGGCTCAGCACCGGCGATGACACCAGTCCGGGAACGTGGCTCCCCCTGGTCCTGCGCGCCGCCCCCCCCGCGGACGCCGCCACCGCGACGCCAACCACCCCGATCGCCGCCCCGAGCGCGACCCCACCGCCGACCGTCCCGCCCTTCGCGCCCGGCGGCGGCATGGCCGGCGGCGCGCTGAGCACGCTTCAGCTGGCCAACCTCGAGGACGCCCCGGCGTTCCTGGCGGCCGATCTTTTCCTCGTCCAAGGCAGCGGGACCGTGGGTGGCACGAAGGTCGGTCCGACGCGCATCGTCCGCGACCAGCCGCCGCTCCGGCCGCACGCGCTTGCACTGGCCGCGCTGGACGACGTCGGCCTCGGCCGGTATGCCGCCATCGTCGTCGGCGGTCATGCGGTCGGCGCCGCGGCGCGGACGGAGTGGACGGGCGGGGCCGCCGTCCTCGCCGAGCCCGCCGCCGAGGGATTCGAGCTGGCCGTGCCGTTCGCGCCGCAAGGGGCGGCCGGGGAGACCGGCGTGCTGTCCATCCACAATCCGGCGGCCACCTTCCTCGTGAACGTACACGCCGAGTTCCTCGACCGCACCGGCCGACAGGTCGGCAGCCAGTCCGTCGCCGTCGGTCCGAGCGCCGTGTTCCGGCTGGCGATCGCCGCCCCCGCGGCGTTCGACGGCTGGGCGCGGCTGACGAGCGACCGGCCGTTCGGCGCCCAGGTGCTCGTCGACGCCGCCGCGAGCGCACGCGGGGCGTACGATGTCGGCGCGGTGCGCCTCTCGGACGCCGCCGCCAAGCTCTTCGCCCCGCGCGTCGTGCGCGGCGTCGCGGCCGCCGGCCCGCTCGGGGGCGCCGGCAGCGGCGCGCGGCGGAACACGCGCCTCGTCGTCGCCAACCCCGGTGCGACGGCCGTCGTCGTCCGGCCGGCCTACCTCGGCACGGCCGGCACGTGCGCCGGTTTCCGGCTGAGCGGCGCGCCGTTCAGCGTGGCCGCCGGCGCGAACCGCATCGTCGACGTCGGCGCCGAGCCGGCGATGCCCGCCGGCTGCGCGGCGGCGGCCACACTGACGACGCTCGACGGCGGGATCATCGGCCTCGCCGTCGAGTCCGTCTCGAGCGCGGCCGGTGGGTGGGCCGTGGCGGCCGATCGGCTGATGGCCGCCGCCGATGCCGGTGGCCGCTGGCTCGTGCCGCGCCTGCTGACCGGTCGCGATGGGCGCGCGACGACGATCCACGTGATGAACGTCGGCGACGCCGTCGTGAACGTCGCGCTCGACGTGCACGACGCGGCCGGCGGCGCGCTTGCCTGCGCGGGCTGCACCGCCGCGCTGCCCGCGGGCGCGGCGGTCGCCTTCGACGGCCGCGCGGTCGTCGGCGCCGCGGCCGCGCCGGGCGCATGGGCTGAGATCACCGCCACCGGGCCGGTCGTCGCCACGTACGCCGAGACGTCCGACGACGGGCTGCACGACGACGCGATGGCCGCGGCGATGCGCATCCTGCCGCGGCCGGCCGTCCCGCCGGCGCGGCTGCTCGTCCCGCAGCTCGAGAAGACCGCCGATGTCGGCCCGGTGCCGACCGCCACCCGGACGCCGACCGCAACACCGACGCGCTCCGTGGCCGGCACGGCGACGCCCGGCGGTGGCAAGGTCACGCTCCTCGCCGTGGCCGTCGTCAACGTCACGGGCAACGACGACCCGGCCTGCCCCGCGTGCGACGGCACGTACGACGACGCCGACCGCGCCGCCGCGGCCCGATCGCCCTTGCCGGCACTGACGTTCGTCGTCCGCAACGCCGCCGGCGACGAGGTGGCGCGCCAGCGCTCGATCTCCGTCGATCGGATCGAGATTGCCCCGTTCAGCCTCGGCGCGCCGGACGCCGGCGGCTACGACGTGTCGATCGAGGCGTTGCCGGGCGCGTGGCTCGGCTGCCCGAACAGCCCGGCCGTGCGCCACCTCGCGGCGGTCGACTTCCCGCTCGGCAGCGCCAAGGTGGACTTCCACCTGTCCAACACGTGCCTGCCGAGCAACCGCCCGCCGCTCGAGCCGGTGCAGATCCCCGGTGCCACGCCGACGGCGGGCCCGGATCGGATGATCGCCTACATGCCGGCGCTCCGAAGATGACGGGAACGATGCGCAAGATGACGGGAACGATGCGCACGGAGCGGCTCGCACCCCGGACACTGTCCGAACGAGGACTGTCCGAACGAGGACTGTTCGCACGCCGTCAGTCGGTGGTCAAAGGTGGCCGGAAGTGGTAGCCTTGGGTCTGTCGCCTGCCCGCGGCCGTGTGTTCGCGCCCGCGCGAAATCTGTGGGCGGCCGAGCCCGCACCGCCGCGCCGTACGACGCCGACGACAACACCAACGACAGCGATGGAGCCAGGCGGCCCAGTGAACACGATCGCGCCAAGTGCCCCCCTCGAGACATCGCACGTGCCGGAGCCCTCCCGCGTGCCGATCGATCTCGTGCGCCGGGCGGCGCAGGGCGACGCGTCGGCGTTCGGCCAGCTGTACGAGGCGACGGTCGACCGCATCCACCGCTACGTCTGGTTGCGCGTCCGCGATGCGAACGTCGCCGCCGACCTCACGCAGGACATCTACGTGAACGCGCTGCGCGGCCTGCCGCGTCTTGACGCCCCGGAGCGCTTCGAGGCCTGGCTGCTGCGGATCGCCCACAACCGCGTCGTGAACCATTGGGTGGGCACCGAGCGGCGCGGTTCCGAGGTCTCGATCGATGCCGACGACGACGAAAGCGCCGACGGGCCGTCGCTGCGCAACCTCGCCGACCCGCATGCCGCCGCGCTGGACGACATCGCCGTCCGGCGCGTCCGGCTCGATGATCTGTCCCAGCACCTCGGCGTGCTGAGCGAAGCGCAGCAGGAAGTGTTGGCGCTGCGCTTCGGTGTCGGCCTCTCGTTGGCCGAGACCGCCGCCCAGCTCGGGCGGTCCGAGATGGCGATCAAACAGCTCCAGCGGCGCGCGCTCGTCACGTTGCGCGAACGGCTGCGGGCTGCGGAGGTGGAACGATGACCCAAGTCCCCCCGTCGGGGCGCGCGTTGCCGCACCTGGACGACGCGCTCGAGTCGGCCATCGCCGACCTGCTTGCCGGCACCGCGGACCACCGTTCATCGCCCGAGCGGGCGATGAACGGTGCCCAGGACGGCGGTGCGGAGCGCGCGCGTTCCGAAGCGAACGCCCTCGTGCCCATCGCCGCCGCGCTGCACACCGCACCGCCGCTCGACCCGGCCCGCCGCGCTGCCCTCGGCGCGCTGCTGGAGCGGATCGCCGCCAACCCGGACGACGACCTGCCGCCCGGCGCGCCGGCCGCCCCGCCGACCCCAGCCGCCGACCCGACCGCCGACCCGACCACCGCACCCCATCGCAACGGCGCCCGGCCGGCCGGCGCCGCGGCCGTCGTCGGTCTGCTGGCGATCCTGGCGCTTGGCGGCGCGCTCTGGCGAAGCCGCGGCGCGGCAGGCGGAACGGATCCGTCGGCGGGGTCGACGACGCCGCCGGCCGCAGCTGTTCCCGGCGCCGGGCCGGGCGGCGCGCCGCCGTCGCCAGCGGACGCCGCGGCCGCGCAAGCGGCGACGTTGGGCGCGTCGCGACCCGCCTCGGTGGCGGGCGGGACGGATGCCGGGGCCGCGGCGCGAGCCACATCCTTGCTCGGCATGCCGTCGCTCGGCTACACGAGCGCTGCAGCGACCGCCACGGCGCTGCACGCTGCCCGGAGTCTTGCCGTCGCCGATGCGGGACCGAACGCCGTCAGCCAGCCCGGCGGCCTGCCCGGCGGTGCGGCCAACATCGCGGCCCCGCCGGTCGAGGCCGCGCCGTCCGAAGTCCCGCCGGCCGCAACGTCGCAGCCGAAGCGGAGGGCGACCGCCGTTCAGGCGACCCCGGTCCCGCCGACGACCGTCCCGCCGACGACCGCGCCGGCGCCGACCATCGACGTATCGACGCCCGCCGGCGACCCGAACCATCCGTGCTACGCGCTTGCCCAGCCGAACGTCCTCGTCGCGCGGATCCTGGCGGACGACGGCGCGCCGATCGTCGATGCCGTCGTCACGCTGTTCCTGGTGGGCCAGATCGACTTCGCGTCGTTCGGTGCGACGGACGCGCGCGGCTGCGTGGCGATCGAGCAGGCGCCCGGCCGCTACGACCTCCGCGCGGAGGCCGCCGGCTTCGACGCGCGCTGGTACCCGGGCGCCGTCGATCGCGCCGCCGCCCAGGCGCTCGAAGTCGACGGCGCGGCGGCCCGCGCGCCGGTCGACGTCCGGCTGCCGCGCAGCATGGCGGCACCACCATCGCCGACCGCCACCCTGCCCGCGGCGTCGTTCAACGCCACGCCGACCGCCGCCGAGCCGACGTCGGCGGCATCGCCCACGGCGCCGCCGCCTGCGCCCGCCACGGCCCCGGCCGACGCCGACGCCGACGCCGACGCCGACCTCACAACGATCGATGTCGCGACGTCCGATATCGCGGTGCGCGATGTCACGACGACCGACGTCGCAGCGCCTGATCTCGCAGCCTCCGATCTCGCGACGAACGATGTCGCAGCGCCCGACCGCGCCGCGACGCTCGCCGGGCTGCCCCTCGATCGGCAGCGTCAGCTCGACGGCTTGGCCGAGTTCGCCCAGGACGGCGGCACGGTCACCGCGGTCGCGCTCGACGATCGGATCGTTTGGGGCGTGGTCGGGCCACGCGTCCTCGGCTGGCCGCGTGACGCCGGCGGCGGTTCGACCGCGCCCGTGGCCTGGACGCCCGTGCTACCGGAAGTACCAGAGGCGATCGCGCTCGACGGGGATCGCCTCGTCGTGGCGACACCGGGCCGGGATGGTGCGCCGGCGACGGTCTGGATCTTCGACATCGCGCCGACGGGCGCGCTCGGTCATGTCGCGGCGCTGGGCGCATGCGACCTGACCGGATCGGGTGCGGCGGAGGTGATGGCGCTGGCCGCCGACGACACATGGATCTACGCGCTCACCGAGCGCGGCCTTTCGATCGTCGACGCCAAGCGCGCCGCGGCGCCGTTCGAGATCGGCCATGCGGCGGCTGGGACGGCGCCGACCGCGCGCGCATCGGGCAGCTTGACGCTGCTCGGCGACGGCACGCACGCCCTGCTCGCCCGCCCCTCCGGCCTGCAGGTGATCGACGTGCGCGCACCGGCCGCGCCGCGCGTCGTCTTCCAGGGCGTCCCGCGCGACGTGCACGCCGTCGCGGCGGACGGCGGCACGGTGGCGGTGGCGATCGAAGCGGTGACCGGACGACTGGCCGGCACCGGTGGCACGCTCCGCCTGACCACGCTCGATGTCGCCGACCCGACCCGTCCGCGCGCGCTCGCCGCCGTGGCACTGCCCGGGGGAACGCATGCCGGGGGAACAGACGCCGGGGGAACGCTGCCCGATGGCGCCGGATCGGCCGCCGGCGGCTCACGCGCCGTAACGGCGCTTGCGGGCGAGCAGGCGGCGGTCGTCGACGGCGACGGCCGGTCGCTCTGGATCATCGATCTGTCCGATCCCGCCGCGCCCGTCGCCAGCGGCCGGATCGCGCTCTCAGCGGCCCCGACCGGGGCTGCCGCACTGGCGATGGATGCCGACGGAACGGCTGCCGTGGCGCTTGGCGCCGCCGGGATCCGGCTGCTGGCGGACGGCCTCACGGCGCCGCACGGCGTCGTGCCGCCCGTGGCGCAGCTCGTGCTCGACGCGGACGGCCGCGTCGGCTGGGGCGCCGCCGGCGCCGTCGGCATCGTCGCGGTCGACCTCGACTCGCGGCCCGACGCCGCGGTGCCGGGCGGATGGCTCCTCGGGAGCACTGCCGCCACGGCGCCGGACGGGTCGGCGGCCGATGTGCACAGCGTGCTGGCCACGGCGAACACGGTGTACGCCCTGACACGCCGCGGCGGGCTGATGGCGTTCGATGGAACGGATCCGCGCCGCCCGACACGGCTTGCGCCGTCCGACGGCCGGCTGGCGGCGATCGACGGAGGCGCGTTGCCCGTGCAGCTGGCGGCCGACGGTGGCCGGCTGTACGTGCCGGACGCGGCGGGCACGGTTCACGTCATCGACGTGCGCCGACCGGCGGACCCGCGGGAGGTGGGGCAGCTGGCGGGCGTCGGTCACGACGACGACCGGCTGGTGGCGCTGGCGGCGGACGGCACACGCTTGTATGCGCTGACGACGGACGGCCGCACGAGCCGCGTGCACGCGCTGGACGTCGGTGACGCGGCGGCGCCGCGGCCGCTCGGGGCGGCGGCCGCGCTGGACCAAGCGTATCGCCGCATCGCCATCTGGGGCGACCGCCTCGTCCTGTCGGGCGATCGAGTCGCCCCCGGCCTCGGCGCGATCGACCGCAGCCTCGACCCGGCGACACGCATCGAGGTGCCCGGGCTGGCGGCGGGTGCGGTCGGGCTGATCGAATTACCCGGCGGCGGGCGGCGCGCGCTCGTGGCGGACGACGCCTTCCTGACCGCCGTCGACCTCGACGCCCTTGCCGACGCCCACGGCCGGATCAGCGGTCGATCCGTGCGGCTGCCGCTCGGCCGCCGCGCCGCCGGTGGGTCCACCGACGTTCGGATCGTCGGCGACCGTGTCTACGTGGCCCGCCACGAGGCCGGGCTCTTCGCGCGGCCGCACGGCGGCGGGTGGCTGCCGCAGGCGCCGTCGGCGGCGCCGCCCGGGAGCGGCGGGCCGGGGCCGTTGACGTACCGGCTCTACCTGCCGTCGGTCGTGAAGGGGCACCCAACGTGCGTGCTGCCCGGACGGGTGCATGGCGTGCTGCTCGTCGACGGCGCGCTGGCGTCGTTCGTCGACCAAGGCCCACCGTCCGGCGCGGGCGGTGAGCTGGCACTGGCGCGCTTCCGGCCGGGCGTCGCTTCGTGGCTCGGCGGGTTGGGCGTCGGGACGCGGCCCGGGACAGGCGCCAGCATCGTCCTGTGGGGCGAGCAGGCGAACTTCGTCGGCCAAGGCGCCGATGCCGGCGCGCTTGCGACGGCATTCCCCGGCCGCGTCGTGCCTCGCCCGGGCCGGCGCATCGACCTCGCGCTGCGGAGCGCCGAACAGCAGCTCGGCGTGCGGGCCGGGACGGCGTCGGCCGAGATCGCCGGCCGTGTCGTCCTCGTGGCCACGGTCGGCTGGCCGGAAGACGTCCACACCAAGGCCGTGACCGACGCGGCGCGGCTGCGGACGGCCGGCTGGCGGATCGAGGCCATCGCGCTCGGCGACGACGCGCCCATCGCGCAGCTGGCGGAGCTGACGGGCGACGCGACCGGCGTGGCGCGCGTGGCCGCCTTGGCCGAGCTGCCGATGGCGATGGCGAGGGCGGGGCAGGCGGCTTGGCTGTGCGCGCGGTAGCGTGCTGGGAGGCAGCGCGCAACGGCTGAAGCCCAATGCCCGTCGCCCGAGCGGCCGACGCACGGGCCCCGCGGCGACGCCTTACCCCGGTCGGTCGACGACGAACACCGCCCGCCCGATATGCCCGTCCATCCCCAGATCGTCTTCAGCATCCAGCACGACAGGGTCCGGAAAGCCGGAGTTGGCGAGCGCGGCGAGGATCTCGGACAGCTCGAAGCAACGCTGCACGAGGGTCGTGTCCGTCCGACGCCAGGCCGTTTCGGGCACTGCTGGCGCTTCGAGCGCTGCCGGCGCTTCGGGCCGCAGCACGGCGATATCGTAGCGCCCGTACAAGCCGTCGAAGCCGGCGTTGACGACGCACACCAGATCGGTGTCCGCGAAGCCGAGCGAGCCCTCGAAGCGCGCCTCGAAGCCTGCGCGCAGGTTGACGTCGAACACGAACCGGCCGCCGGGGCGGAGCGCGCCGAATACGCGGCCGAGTACCTCCTCCAGCGCGGCGGCGTCCGGCAAGTGGTTCAAGCTGTCGAACGCGCAGACGACGACATCGAACGGCGGCTCCGAGCCGCTCTCGCCCGGCAGGACCCCGCCGATGCCAAACGCCCGCATGTCCGACCGGACGAACGTGGTGGTCGGCGCGCGGCGACGGGCTCGCTCGAGCATCGCCTCCGCGCCGTCGACGCCGACAACGGTCCAACCGCGGTCCGTCAGGCCGGCGGCCAGCTGGCCGGTGCCGCAGCACAGGTCGAGGAGTCGGCCGCGGCCGTCTGTCGGAGGGACGGACGCCAGCAGGCGGTCGAGCGCGCCGAGCATGGCAGGCGCCAGCGCGTCGCCCCAGAAGCGGTCGTACGCGTCGGCAACGCCGTCGTAGGCGTCGGGATGCTGGAAGGGTTCGGCGCTCGGGAGGCGATCCATCGGCATTGTCCAGGCGAGCATGCGCCCACTGGGGCGCGGCGGGGGTGTCGCCTAGGATAGGCCCATCGGCCCTTCAACCGACAGTCGCCGGACATGCAGCGGCCCCTGCCGCGCGAAGCAGCAGGGGCCGGCCGAGCCCGTCGTGGTTGGCTCGGCGCCGTCGGCACGATCCCGTGCAACGTAGAGAGTACGATTGCCTTGGACCGTGCCGGCGACCATGCGGAGGAGTCGGAGGTTGTCCACCGGCGCTGGAGGCGCATGCCGCTTGGCTGCGCGGCATGCGCCTCCAGCGCCGGCGGATCGTTTCCCCGTGGTCTAACTAGTTCTCCGTGATCACGAAGCTGTAGTCACACGTGGCGGCGCCGAAGTTGTTGTGGAACATCAGCGTCCACCGCGCCGTTCCAGCCGGGATCGTGAACGAGAACGGCTGGGACAGGCTCGAACCGAGATCGCCGACGTAGACCGCGTCGCCGAGCTGGCAGGCGAACGCGCTGCCGTCGGGGACCTCGCCGGCGAACGCGACGCCGTGGATGTTCGTCGTGCACGTACCCGTGTTCACCGTCACGGTGAAGCAGTGCTCGCCGCGGTCGCAGTTGTTGAAGTAGTAGAGGTCAAAGTTGCCGCCGCCGCCGCTCGTGCCGGGGCACGCCTTCGGGTTGCACGTGCTGGCCACACCGTCGCGGAAGACGCGCGTGTTCGCCTGGTAGGTCAGCCAGTCGGCATAGCCGCTGCCCTGACCGCTCGTGGCCTCGAAGGTGTCGCCGAGCGGCGCCGAGATGCACGCCGGACCGTCGCCGGGCTGCGGACGCCTGTCCGGGAAGCCCGGGCAGAGCGGCGCCGGCCCCATGAAGCAGAACTCGAAGACCGGCTCGCCCTCTTCGTCGTACGTCTGGGCGAACGGGATGCCGCGGTCACCCGCCGACTCGTCGCCCGGTACGTCCTCGCCCAGGTGCGTCCCCTTGCGCTCGATCGAGACGGCGCCGAGGCCGACGAGGTTGCGCAGGAACACGCCCTCGTCGTCGAAGACGTCGTGCTCCCAGAACCAGGCGCTGATGATGGCCGAGCCCTTGAAGCCGTCGTTGATGTAGCCCCACGTCTGGAGGTCGATGTACTCGACCTGCTTCTCGTTCAGCTTCTGGCAGATGTAGTCCAGCAGGCCGTTCTGGTCGTAGAAGTAGATCACGAGGTCGGTGAAGCCGGGCTTCGGCACGACGTTCGCGATCGCGATCTCCGACGTGAGGCCGCTGTTCTCGAGGTCGCGCAGAACGGACGGGATGGCGATCAGGCCGACGCCGCTGTCCAGCCCGCCGCCGATCGAGCCGATCTGCCAGTCATAGATCTTATGCTCGGGCAGCATGTTGTAGGCGATCGCCTCGGTCTTCGAGGTCCGCGCCACGTCCGTGTACTTGATCAGCGTCACGATGCCCACGATGTTCGGCGCGAGGATGTTCGGACCACCCGGCGTGATCCACTCCTGGCTCTCCGCGCGCGCGCTCCCGACCCAGTTCCCCGGCAGGTCATACACGACCGGCAGGAAGAACGTCTGGCTCCCGCGCGGGCAGACCCAGTCCACCAGCGTCGTGACGATGTCGCCCGAGCGGTCGAGGAAGTAGATCTTCACCTTGGCGGCGAACACCGCGCTCAGGTTCTGCACCTGGATGCCGGCGTCCCAACCCTGGTACTCGCTGTACGTCAGGGGCGCGAACCCCACCTGGTTGCCGTCCTTGGTGGTCGAGCGGTCCGGATCGAACGTGTAGTTGATCTCGCCCGGCTCGCCGACGTACGTCATCAGGACGTCGCCGCCGATGATGTCCACCGCGATCCCCATCACCTGCGTCGAGCGGATCCACGCGCTGCCCTGGAAGTCCGGGCCCACGCAGTCGTTCGCGTCCAGCTGGTAGGTCTCGCCCGGCGCCAGCGTCGCGATGTCGCAGATCGTCGCGCGCAGGCAGTCGTCGCGGGCCTTGAACCAGATCTCCAGCGACGAGCACATGAGGCCGCCGTTCTGGATGTAGATGATCGTGTTGAAGCCGGCGGCGCTGGCGTACACGAGCGGCACGTAGTAGCTGTACCCGCCGTAGACCTCGTCGTAGGTGCCGAGGTGCGTACCGGCCAGGCCGTTGTACTTGCTCGTCACGTCCACGCCCGGGGTCGCGTCGCCGGGGCAGCTGCGGTGCACGTCGACCGCCAGCAGGCCGTCGCCGGAAGCGCGGACCATGTCGATGCCGTCGAACACGAGGCCCTCGTTGTAGGCCTTCTTGAAGCGGCGATAGTCGTCCGCGTCACCGACGACGTTGAAGAAGAGGACCTCGCAGACGTAGTCGCCCGTGATGTCGTCCTCGGGGATGACGTCGATGCCGTCCTCGGACAGCTGGCGGGCCGACAGCTTGAAGAGGATACCGCTCTTCGAACCGGTCGGGACCTGCGCGCCGTAGAGGTTCCACGTGCTGCCGGGCTTGATGAGACCGGTGCACTCCACCTTCAGCGGGCCGGCGGCCTGCGGCGGGCAGAAGCCCGGCTCGCCCCACGTGACCAGCGCCGCCTTGGCGATCCGGCAGCCCAGGTTCTGGACCTCGATCCAGCTCTCGCAGACGTCGTCCTGGCCCTGGAAGTTCAGGATCGGGAGGTGGACCTGCTTGCCGAGCTGGCTGTTCGGGTCGACCTGCGGCGGGCACGTCATCGCGAGCTCGTAGCTCAGATCCTGCGAGGACGTGATGCCGTTCGCGCCGAACGAGCCGCTGGCCACGACCGTGAGGATTCGGCGACCGAAGGTCCCACCGGAAATGTAGACGCGGTATGTGAACACGAACGTGGAGCCCGGGGCAAGGGGCGGGGCGAACGTGAAGTTCGCCGACACGCCGCCGGGGGTGACGGCACAGCCGGGATCGCTGCACGAGCCGGTGTCGCCGACGAGTCCCTGCGGGAACGCAGCGGTGTAGGTGCCGCTCGTGGCCGGCAAGTCACCCGCGTTCGTCATGCTGACCGTGACAAGGACGTGGTCGCCCGAGCCGAGGCAATCCTCGCCCGGGACGGACTTGGTCAGGTCCTCGAATGTGGTCACGCCGATCATGATCGGCGCAAGCGACACGGCCGTCACGAAGCCGTCGTTGCTGCCGTTGTGCGTCGTGTCGAACGCGCCGGGCGTCGTCGGGAAGGTCGCCGCGGACGTCAGGCCGGCGACGTAGGCGGTGTTGCCGTTGGCCGACACGTCGAGCGCGAGGCCGTTCTCGTTGCCGGCCGCGCCAAGGTACGTGCTGTAGAGCAGCGCCGAGCCGTCCGCCGTGACCTTCGTCACGGTGGCGTCGTTGGCCGTCGTCAGCGTCCCGTCCGGCGCGAGGAGCACCGGGAAGTTCGCCGACGAGCTGAAGCCGGTGACGTGGGCCTGGTTGGCGGCATCGAGGTCGATGCCGCGGCCGCCCTCGGTGCCGGACCCGCCGATGTAGGTGCTGTAGACCAGCGACGACAGATCGCCGTTCAAGCGCGTCAACGCGTAGTCGGCGCCCGTGTTGAACGTCGTGTCGAACGCGCCGAGCGTGGTCGGGTAGGGGTTGCTCAGCGTGTTGCCGAACGCGACCGTGTCGTCCCCGATGCGGTCGACGGCGAAGAACTGGTCCGTGCTCGTCCCGCCGACGTACGTGCTGGCCACGACGCGCAGCGTGTTCGCGATCCGCATCACGTAGCTGTCCGAACTGGAGTTGAACGACGTGTCGAAGCCGGCGACGGTGCACGAGTTGTTCACGTTGCCGTTCAGCATCGTCCCGGCGCCGGTGCAGATCGGGAACGTCGACGAGAACGTCACGCCGGCAACATGGAAGTCCAAGCCGGACTGGTCGATCGTCACGGCGAACGCCTGGTCCGTCGTGTTGCCGCCGAGGTAGCCGCTGGCGAACGTGAGGGTGTGGTCCGCGCGCAGGCCGGTGATCACCGGGTCGGTGCTGCCGGCGGTGAGGGACGTCTGCGTCCCGGCGAACGGGTTCAGGAACGGATAGTTCGTCGAGCTGGAGCTGCCGACGACCCAGACGTCGCCGTTGGCATACGTGTCGATGCCGCCGACGCCCTGCTCGGTGGACGTGCCGCCGAGGTACGTGCTGCCGAGCAGCCCCGTCCCGGCCGCGTTCAGCCGGGCGACGAAGTAGTCCGCGCCGCCGTTGAACGTCGTGTCGAACGCGGCGCCGGTGCACGTGGCGAAGGGCAGGCCGAAGCCGGTGCAAACCGGGAAGTTGCTCGTCAAGGTCGTGCCGAAGATGTCGAGCTGCGTCGTGCCCGGCTGGATGGACGCAGCGATCGCCGAGTCCGTGCTCGAGCTGGCCAGGACCACCGAGTAGAGCAGCGTGCTCAGATCGGGCGTGAGCTTGGCGGCAAACGCCTCCTGCCCACCGTTCGTGCCGAACGTCGTCGACGTGCCGCCGGTCGGGAACGTCGCGAGGTTCGTCAGGCCGACGATGTAGACGTTGCCGGCGGCGTCGAGGACCTGGGCGTTGACGATGTCGCTCGCCGTCGTCCCGATGACGGTGCTGAACTGGAAGATCGGGTCGATCACGAGCGGGAGCGCCGAATCGTACGCGCCGAGCTCGAACGTGACGACGCGGCCGTCGACGGCGTAGGCCGACTCGACCTCGACGCGCCGACCGGCGACTTCCTGATAGACGAACGGCTTCTGCTCGGTCAGCGTCGAGAGCGCGGTCTCGAGCGCGAGGTCACCGGCGTCCGTGACGCGGATGTCCGTCACGCCGGCGTAGCGCATCCGGATGGCCGACGGGTCGGCGCCCGGCGCCACGACGAACTCGCGCTTCAGCGCGCCCGCCTGGCCGCTGAACGTCAGGTCGATGCCCGGATAGAGGGCGCCGTAGCGGACACCGCCGAACGTCGGTATGCCCGTGACGGACTTGTCGCCGCTGAAGTAGCTCTGGACGCCCGGAAGGGCGTCGATGCCACTGACACGAGGCGCGTCGGCCGCGCCGTCGAACGTCATGCGGACGTCCGTCTTCGCCGAGCCGTCGGCGGCCTCGGCGGCGAACACCACGGCGTCGGGTGTGAAGAACAGGCTATGGCCGCTGCGCTTCACCTCGAACCGCACTTCCGCCGGCCGCTGGCCGCGGTTGGCGACGAAGGACATCGGCAGACCATTGAGCGCCGTGTTGCCCGGGCCAGGAGGTGCGGGCACGTCGACGGCCTTGGCGGCTTCGAAGCAGCCGGCCGCCTCGCGGGCCTGATCATCGGCGAGCAGGCGGCACATCTCGTGGCTCGAGGTGTTGCGCACGGCCTCGAACTCAGGCTCGATGGATTCGACCTGGTCGACGACCGGATCGTCCATCTTGGTCTGGTGGGGTGAACAGTCGAGGTTGCCGTCCCAGGCACCGGCAGCGCACCCTGCCGGTGCTGCGCCGTCCTCGGACTGGGCCCGAGCGGCGCCCGTGGTCGCTGCGGCGGCCACGAGGGCCGACGCCAGAATCGCCATCCAACTTCGCGTACGAACTCGACACAACATGGTGTCGCGACCTCCCTTTGGTCTACGAAGATCTGCAGCTGCTGCCCCAGGCGCGCGGCCGCACCTACAGGCTGAACGGCGGCGCCAGCAAGTCGCTGTTACCGTCAGATGTGCAGATTAACGTGAGATTGGAGCGTCAGATACGGGGAGGCGCGGCGGTTTGGTCGGTTATGGCATGAAATGGACGGCCCTGCACTTCATCTAGGTATCTCGTGCACATGGCGATGCAGGTTCGAAGCACGGTGATTCGAGCGCCGAGCCCCAGTGGTTCGCCGTCGGAATGCCGGGCAAACAGCAGCCGCCCCCGGGGAATCCCCGGGGGCGGCTGTCGACGAGCGTCGCGGTGGCGGTTCTTCGGTCAGACCGGGCGCTGCCCGGTCCGCCGGCCGAACCGGCCGATCGGCTGTTGATCTCGAAGTCCACGCTACCGATCGACTGCGGCGGGGTCGTGTCGCAGTTGTTCTGCATCATGAGCGTGTAAGCCCCTGGTGCATTCGGGATCTGGAACGTGTACGACGAGCCGGCGCCGAGACCCTGGAAGTCCGGCTTGTTGTTCTCGATGAAGTTCTCGCACTCGGCGTTCGGGTTGAACCCGTCCGGTCCGATGAACAGCGCGAGCAACAGGTCCTGACCCGCAAGGCCGCAGCTCGCACCGTTGAACGGCGCCAGCGTGACCGTGTTGATCGTGACCGTCATGTCGTTCGTGCCGGGGCAGACGGAGAACTCGTGCGTGCCCCAGTTGCGGTCGTTCACGCCCGCGTTCGTGCAGTTGCCGCCGCCGACATCACCGCGCGGGTACGCCGAGAACGGCGCGCCGCCCGGGATCTCGATCGTCGCCGCACCGAAGCCGGCCGCGACGCAGTCACCCGGAGCCGGGCGGTTGTCCACGAAGCCCGGGCACAGCGGCAGCGGGCCCATGAAGCAGAACTCGAACAGCGGCTCGCCCTCTTCGTCGAACGTCTGGGCGAACGGGATGCCGCGGTCACCCGCCGACTCGTCGCCCGGTACGTCCTCGCCCAAGTGCGTCCCCTTGCGCTCCACCGACACGGCGCCGAGGCCGACCAGGTTGCGCAGGAAGAAGCCCGTGTCGTCGAACACGTCGTGCTCCCAGAACCAGGCGCTGATGATCGCCGAGCCCTTGAAGCCGTCGCTGATGTAGCCCCACGTCTGGAGGTCGATGTACTCGACCTGCTTCTCGTTCAGCTTCTGGCACACGTAGTCCAGCAGGCCGTTCTGGTCGTAGAAGTAGATCACGAGGTCGGTGAAGCCGGGCTTCGGTACGACGTTCGCGATCGCGATCTCCGACGTCAGGCCGCTGTTCTCCAGGTCCTTCAGCAGCGACGGGATCGCGATGAGCCCGATGCCGCTGTCCAACCCGCCGCCGCCGAAGCCGAGCTGCCAGTCGTAGATCTTGTGCTCGGGCAGCATGTTGTAGGCGATCGCCTCGCTCTTCGAGGTCCGCGCCACGTCCGTGTACTTGATCAGCGTCACGATGCCCACGATGTTCGGCGCGAGCACGTTCGGGCTGCCCGGCGAGATCCACTCCTGGCTCTCCGCGCGCGCGCTCCCGACCCAGTTCCCCGGCAGGTCGAACACGACCGGCAGGAAGAACGTCTGGCTCCCGCGCGGGCAGACCCAGTCCACCAGCGTCGTGATGATGTCGCCGCCGCGGTCCAGGAAGTAGATCTTCACCTTCGCCGCGAACACCGCGCTCAGGTTCTGCACCTGGATGCCGGCGTCCCAACCCTGGTACTCGCTGTACGTCAGCGGCGCGAACGCCACCTGGTTCCCGTCGCGCGTCGTCGACTTGTTCGGGTCGAACGTGTAGTTGATCTCACCCGGCTCGCCGACGTAGGTCATCAGGACGTCGCCGCCGATGATGTCCACCGCGATGCCCATCACCTGGGTCGAGCGGATCCACGCGCTGCCCTGGAAGTCCGGGCCGACGCAGTCGTTCGCGTCCAGCTGGTAGGTCTCGCCCGGCGCCAGCGTCGCGATGTCGCAGATCGTCGCGCGCAGGCAGTCGTCGCGGGCCTTGAACCAGATCTCCAGCGACGAGCACATGAGGCCGCCGTTCTGGATGTAGATGATCGTGTTGAAGCCAGCGGCGCTGGCGTACACGAGCGGCACGTAGTAGCTGTAGCCGCCGTAGACCTCGTCGTACGTGCCGAGGTGCGTACCGGCCAGGCCGTTGTACTTGCTCGTCACGTCCACGCCCGGGGTCGCGTCGCCGGGGCAGCTGCGGTGCACGTCGACCGCGAGCAGGCCGTCGCCGGAAGCGCGGACCATGTCGATGCCGTCGAACACGAGGCCCTCGTTGTAGGCCTTCTTGAAGCGGCGATAGTCGTCCGCGTCACCGACGACGTTGAAGAAGAGGACTTCGCAGACGTAGTCGCCCGTGATGTCGTCCTCGGGGATGACGTCGATGCCGTCCTCGGACAGCTGGCGGGCCGACAGCTTGAAGAGGATACCGCTCTTCGAGCCGGTCGGAACCTGCGCGCCGTAGAGGTTCCACGTGCTGCCGGGCTTCAGGAGGCCGGTGCACTCCACCTTCAGCGGGCCGGCGGCCTGCGGCGGGCAGAAGCCCGGCTCGCCCCACGTGACCAGGGCCGCCTTGGCGATCCGGCAACCGATGTTCTGAACCTCGATCCAGCTCTCGCAGACGTCGTCCTGGCCCTGGAAGTTCAGGATCGGGAGGTGGACCTGCTTGCCGAGCTGGTTGTTCGGCCAGACCGTCGGGAAGCAGTTGAGCGTGAAGCCCAGCGCGTCCTGCGGGAAGCTCTCGTTGACCCCATCCTCATCGGTGTCGTAGAAGAGCGTCTGGTTGACCGGAATGACCGTCCCGGAGGCCAAGCCGCCGGCGATGCGGACCATCCAGGCGAACTGGATCACGCCGCCCGACGGGATGTCGGCGTCGACGCTGACGCTGCTGGCGCTGACCTGGCAGTTGCCGGCGCCGACGAAGAACGCGCACGAGCCGGGCTGGCCGGCCAGCAGGCCGCCGTCCCAGGATGCGACGTACTCCGGCCCGGCGCCCAGCTGATCCGAGAGGCCGGTGTTCGTGATCTCGATCGTGATCTGGACGAAGTTGCCGGGCGCGAGGCACTCCTCGTTCTCCGGCAGCTGCTGCACCGCGTACGGCAGCACGGCCCCGTCCGCCGCCACCGGCGCCGCCGCGTCGGCCTCGGCCGCCGGCGGCTGGACCGCCATCGGCTCGGCGCCGTTGCCGTCCGGGAACGCGATCGGGCTGACGGACGTGCGGACCGAGCCGCGGTTCGTCAGGGCCGAGTTCGTGATGACGAGGTTGGCGCCACCGCACGTGATGTGCGCGTTCGCGATGTCGTAGCCGCCGCCGCCGCCGAAGACGGTCGAGCCGTCCGGGACCTGCGGGAAGTTCGCGCTGGCGGTCGAGCCGTTGAGGATCGCCTTGTAGTTGCCCGTGACCTCGATGTCGGCACCGTAGTCCGTGCTGCTGCCACCGAGGTAGGTGCTGCAAACCAGACCGCTCAGGTCAGGCTGGAAGATCGTTCGGACCCAGTCGTAGCTGCCGCCGAACGTCGTCTGGACCTCGCCGGGCGTCGTCGGGTAGTTCGACGAGGCCGCCGAGCCGACCATGTAGATCCGGCCGGTGCCGTCGATGCCGAGCCCGCGGCCGGTGTCGGTGCTGGTGCCGCCGATGTACGTCGAGCGGACCAGCCCGGTGCCGGCGGCGTTGATGCCCGTGACGAACGCGTCGTAGTTGCCGCCGTTCGTCGTCTTGTATGCGCCCGCGGTCGTCGGCCAGTCGGTCGACGCCGTCATGCCGGTCGTCCAGGCCTGGCCGCTGCCGTCCACCAGGATCCCGTTGTTGGCGATCTGGTAGAGCGAGCCCGGAACCGAGGTGTCGCTCCCGCCGGCCGTCGGATCCGTGCTCGAGCCGCCGACGCGGCCCTGGTACGCGAAGGCCGTCAGGCCCGCGTTGAGCTTGGCCACGCCGAGGTCGTAGTTGCCGCCGACGCCCGCGATCATCGCGATGTCGGTCGAGAGCGTCGAGTAGTGAACGTAGACGTTGTTGCTCGCGTCGACCGCGACGGCGTTGCCCCAGTCGCTGCTGTTGCCGCCGACATAGGAGAAGCCCACGGCGCCGCTGATCGTCGGGTTGAGGACGACCGCGTATGCCTCTTGGCCGGTCAGCGAGATGTCCGCGCCGCCGAGGGCCGGCCAACCGGCGCTCGAACTCGTCGTCCCGACGACGACGATGTTGCCGTTCGACATCCGGGTGATGCCGTGGGCGTAATCCGTGCTCGTGCCGCCGACCTCAGCCGAAGCGGTCAGCGTGTTGCCGGCCGCGCCGAGGATCGCCAGGTTGGCGTCGAAGCCGCTCGGCGTGCCGATGAGGATCGGCACGCCGACCCAGGTCCCGGCCGCGGTCGCCGTGACGACGACCTCGCCTGCCGGCGTCAGCGTGTGGCGGCACTCGTAATCGGTGCTGCTGCCGCCGAGGTAGGTGGAGTACGTCAGCGCCGAGCTGTCGGCGTTGAGCTTCGTGACGAAGCAGTCGTACGTCACGTTGGCCGCGGCCTGGTAGGCGTTCTGCGTCGGGAAGTTCGTCGACGCCGTCATGCCCGAGTTGTAGATGCTGCCCGAGCCGTCGACCGACATGTTCGACGCCGAGTCGGTCGAGCTGCCGCCGAAGCGGCGCGAGAAGATGATCACCGGGTCGATGACGAGCGCAAGCGTCGGATCGTATGCCCCGACGGCGAAGCCGACGACGTTGCCGTCGATCGTGAACGCGGCGTCGACCGGAAGTCGCTCGCCGTTGCGGACCTGCCATGCGATCAGGCCGGTCTCGGCGAGGTCGCCGAGCTGCGTCCCGATCTTGAGCACGCCGTTCTCGATCGCCAGGCTGTCCTGGCCGGTGTAGCGCAGCTTGATCTGGGAAGCGTCGCCGCCCGGCGCCACCGTGTAGGTCCACTTGACGATCGCGTCGCCCGCCAGGGCGCCGTTGACCGCGGCCGGCGCCTTGCCGGTGCGTACCGTCGCGTCGATGCCGGACCAGAGGCCACGGTAGGTCACCGAGCGATAGGCGTGCAAGCCCGTCACCCAGTCGGACTCCGGGCCGACCAGCCAGTTGTACTCGCCCGGCAGCCCCTCGGCCGGATCGAGCGTCACACCTTCGGAAGCGCCCTCGAACTCAGCCGTGACGACGTGGCGCGCGATCGTGGTCGGAACCTCGTCGGCGGGCGTCTCGGACGCCTCGGGCGGCAGTTCGACGCCCGGGGTCAGGCCGGTGTCGCCCGGCGCATAGACGAAGCCGTTCGTCTTCAACCAGACGTCGACCCCACTCGGTGCCGCGTGATACGCGGCCGCCTCGTCCCACTGGCCGCCGTTCGGGATGAACCCGATCGCCGGCTCAGCCGAGGGAAGCGGCGACTTGGCCGCCGATTGGCCTCGCACTGCGGATCCCGTGGCGGCGGTCAGCAAGCCGACCGCTGCCAGCGCGATGATGATTCGCGCACTCCAGTGTTTCAACATTTCCGTCGCAACCCTCTCTTGATCTCGACGCATACGGTGAGTGAGGACGCCCTGCGGCGTGCAGCTACGGGCTGCGGCGCAAGGGCCACACTGGGACGGCCGAACGGCCGACCCGTGGTGACATGTGCGGATTAACGCGAGATGTGAGCCGGAGATACGGGAGCGCCTGTCATTTTCGGCAGCAATGCCATTGATCCAGCCGATTCTGCGCCGCATCCGCGCACCGCGTGCAGAACGATAAGCAGATTTGCAGCACATGCCGACGGACGGCCGCCCCGCACGCGACGGCCCGCAGTCGGGTCTGAACGGCAGCCGAAGCACG
The DNA here is from genome assembly GCA_016703025.1 of Candidatus Avedoeria danica. Lineage (NCBI taxonomy): Bacteria > Bacillati > Chloroflexota > Ardenticatenia > Candidatus Epilineales > Candidatus Epilineaceae > Candidatus Avedoeria > Candidatus Avedoeria danica. The sequence continues at coordinate 206,936 of JADJCV010000003.1, read as the reverse complement.
GTGATTCGAGCGCCGAGCCCCAGTGGTTCGCCGTCGGAATGCCGGGCAAACAGCAGCCGCCCCCGGGGAATCCCCGGGGGCGGCTGTCGACGAGCGTCGCGGTGGCGGTTCTTCAGTCAGACCGGGCGCTGCCCGGTCCGCCGGCCGAACCGGCCGATCGGCTAGTTGATCTCGAAGTCCACGCTACCGATCGACTGCGGCGGGGTCGTGTCGCAGTTGTTCTGCATCATGAGCGTGTAAGCCCCTGGTGCATTCGGGATCTGGAACGTGTACGACGAGCCGGCGCCGAGACCCTGGAAGTCCGGCTTGTTGTTCTCGATGAAGTTCTCGCACTCGGCGTTCGGGTTGAACCCGTCCGGTCCGATGAACAGCGCGAGCAACAGGTCCTGACCCGCAAGGCCGCAGCTCGCACCGTTGAACGGCGCCAGCGTGACCGTGTTGATCGTGACCGTCATGTCGTTCGTGCCGGGGCAGACGGAGAACTCGTGCGTGCCCCAGTTGCGGTCGTTCACGCCCGCGTTCGTGCAGTTGCCGCCACCGACATCACCGCGCGGGTACGCCGAGAACGGCGCGCCGCCCGGGATCTCGATCGTCGCCGCACCGAAGCCGGCCGCGACGCAGTCACCCGGAGCCGGGCGGTTGTCCACGAAGCCCGGGCACAGCGGCAGCGGGCCCATGAAGCAGAACTCGAACAGCGGCTCGCCCTCTTCGTCGAACGTCTGGGCGAACGGGATGCCGCGGTCACCCGCCGACTCGTCGCCCGGTACGTCCTCGCCCAAGTGCGTCCCCCTTGCGCTCCACCGACACGGCGCCGAGGCCGACCAGGTTGCGCAGGAAGAAGCCCGTGTCGTCGAACACGTCGTGCTCCCAGAACCAGGCGCTGATGATCGCCGAGCCCTTGAAGCCGTCGCTGATGTAGCCCCACGTCTGGAGGTCGATGTACTCGACCTGCTTCTCGTTCAGCTTCTGGCACACGTAGTCCAGCAGGCCGTTCTGGTCGTAGAAGTAGATCACGAGGTCGGTGAAGCCGGGCTTCGGTACGACGTTCGCGATCGCGATCTCCGACGTCAGGCCGCTGTTCTCCAGGTCCTTCAGCAGCGACGGGATCGCGATGAGCCCGATGCCGCTATCCAACCCGCCGCCGCCGAAGCCGAGCTGCCAGTCGTAGATCTTGTGCTCGGGCAGCATGTTGTAGGCGATCGCCTCGCTCTTCGAGGTCCGCGCCACGTCCGTGTACTTGATCAGCGTCACGATGCCCACGATGTTCGGCGCGAGCACGTTCGGGCTGCCCGGCGAGATCCACTCCTGGCTCTCCGCGCGCGCGCTCCCGACCCAGTTCCCCGGCAGGTCGAACACGACCGGCAGGAAGAACGTCTGGCTCCCGCGCGGGCAGACCCAGTCCACCAGCGTCGTGATGATGTCGCCGCCGCGGTCCAGGAAGTAGATCTTCACCTTCGCCGCGAACACCGCGCTCAGGTTCTGCACCTGGATGCCGGCGTCCCAACCCTGGTACTCGCTGTACGTCAGCGGCGCGAACGCCACCTGGTTCCCGTCGCGCGTCGTCGACTTGTTCGGGTCGAACGTGTAGTTGATCTCACCCGGCTCGCCGACGTAGGTCATCAGGACGTCGCCGCCGATGATGTCCACCGCGATGCCCATCACCTGGGTCGAGCGGATCCACGCGCTGCCCTGGAAGTCCGGGCCGACGCAGTCGTTCGCGTCCAGCTGGTAGGTCTCGCCCGGCGCCAGCGTCGCGATGTCGCAGATCGTCGCGCGCAGGCAGTCGTCGCGGGCCTTGAACCAGATCTCCAGCGACGAGCACATGAGGCCGCCGTTCTGGATGTAGATGATCGTGTTGAAGCCAGCGGCGCTGGCGTACACGAGCGGCACGTAGTAGCTGTAGCCGCCGTAGACCTCGTCGTACGTGCCGAGGTGCGTACCGGCCAGGCCGTTGTACTTGCTCGTCACGTCCACGCCCGGGGTCGCGTCGCCGGGGCAGCTGCGGTGCACGTCGACCGCGAGCAGGCCGTCGCCGGAAGCGCGGACCATGTCGATGCCGTCGAACACGAGGCCCTCGTTGTAGGCCTTCTTGAAGCGGCGATAGTCGTCCGCGTCACCGACGACGTTGAAGAAGAGGACTTCGCAGACGTAGTCGCCCGTGATGTCGTCCTCGGGGATGACGTCGATGCCGTCCTCGGACAGCTGGCGGGCCGACAGCTTGAAGAGGATACCGCTCTTCGAGCCGGTCGGAACCTGCGCGCCGTAGAGGTTCCACGTGCTGCCGGGCTTCAGGAGGCCGGTGCACTCCACCTTCAGCGGGCCGGCGGCCTGCGGCGGGCAGAAGCCCGGCTCGCCCCACGTGACCAGGGCCGCCTTGGCGATCCGGCAACCGATGTTCTGAACCTCGATCCAGCTCTCGCAGACGTCGTCCTGGCCCTGGAAGTTCAGGATCGGGAGGTGGACCTGCTTGCCGAGCTGGTTGTTCGGCCAGACCGTCGGGAAGCAGTTGAGCGTGAAGCCCAGCGCGTCCTGCGGGAAGCTCTCGTTGATCCCGTCATCGTCCGTGTCGTAGAACAGCGTCTGGTTGACCGGGATGACCGTCCCGGCAGCCAGGCCGCCGGCGATGCGGACCATCCAGGCGAACTGGATCACGCCGCCCGACGGGATGTCGGCGTCGACGCTGACGCTGCTGGCGCTGACCTGGCAGTTGCCGGCGCCGACGAAGAACGCGCACGAGCCGGGCTGGCCGGCCAGCAGGCCGCCGTCCCAGGATGCGACGTACTCCGGCCCGGCGCCCAGCTGATCCGAGAGGCCGGTGTTCGTGATCTCGATCGTGATCTGGACGAAGTTGCCGGGCGCGAGGCACTCCTCGTTCTCCGGCAGCTGCTGCACCGCGTACGGCAGGACGGCCCCGTCCGCCGCCACCGGCGCCGCCGCGTCGGCCTCGGCCGCCGGCGGCTGGACCGCCATCGGCTCGGCGCCGTTGCCGTCCGGGAACGCGATCGGGCTGACGGACGTGCGGACCGAGCCGCGGTTCGTCAGCGCCGAGTTCGTGATGACGAGGTTGGCGCCGCCGCAGTTCAGGTAGGCGTTGCCGATGTCGTAACCGCCTCCGCCGCCGAAGACGGTCGAGCCGCTCGGGATCTGCGGGAAGTTCGCGCTGGCGGTCGTGCCGCTCAGGATCGTCTTGTAGTTGCCGACGATCTCCATGTCCGCGACATGGTCCGTGCTGTTGCCGCCCCAGTAGGTGCTGCAAACGATGTCGCTGAGGTCAGGCAGGAAGATCGTCCGGAAGTAATCGTAGTTGCCGGCGTTCGTCCCCTGGACCTCGCCCGGCGTCGTCGGGAAGTTGGTGGCGGCGGTGTGGCCGGCCACGTAGACCCGGCCGCCGCCGTCGATCCCAATCGCTTTGCCGGTGTCCGTGCTGTTGCCGCCGAGGTACGACGACGCCGCAAGCCCGTTACCCGCGGCGTTGACGATCGTCACGAAGCCGTCGTACACCGCCGAGGCCGCCGGCTGGAACGAGCCGGCCGTCGTCGGGTAGTCCGTCGATGCCGTCGCGCCGGTGACGTACACGCGGCCCGCGGCGTCGACGGCGATCAGGCTATTGTCCGTCTGGTAGAGCGTGCCCGGCGCACACGTGTCGCACGGGCTGAACGGCTCGGTCGAGTTACCGCCGAAGCGCGAGTTGTAGGTCTGCGCCGTCAACGTGGAGTTGAACTTGGCCACGCCGACGTCGTAGTTGCCGCCGCCGCCACCGATGAGCGTCGGATCCGTCGAAAGCGTGCCGTACATCGCGTAGATGTTGTTGCTGGCGTCGACCGCGACGCCGCCGCCGTAGTCCGAGCTGTTGCCGCCGAAGTACGAGAACGCCGTCGCAGCGGAGATGCCGCTGTTCAGGACGATCGCGAAGCCGTCCGGCGAGCCGATGAGGGCCGGGCGGAAGCCGCCGAGCGCCGGCCAGCCGGTCGTCGAGAACGTCTGGCCGGTGACGACGATGTTGCCGTTGGGCATGCGGGCGAGACCGTGCGCGTAGTCGCTGCTGGTCGCGCCGACGCGGGCCGAGGCGACGAGGCCGTTGCCGGCCGCGTTCAGGATGACCATGCCGACATCGGGCGTCCCGCCGGGCGTGCCGATGAGGAACGGCGCGCCGACCCAGAGCGTGCTGAACGTGATCGCCGAGAGGATCACTTCGTTGTTCGGGTTGAGCACGCTGCGGCAGTCCGCGTCCGTGCTGTTGCTGCCGATGTACGTCGAGTACGTGAGCGCCGAGTTGTCGGCGTTCGTCTTCGTGACGAAGCAGTCATAGGTAACGTTGGCCGCGTTCTGGAAGCCGCTCTGCGTCGGGTAGTTCGTCGACGCCGTCCAGCCGGAGGTGTAGAGGTTGCCGGCCCCGTCGCGCGAAATGCCGGACGACAGGTCGGTCGAGCTGCCGCCGAAGCGGCGCGAGAAGAGGACGACCGGGTCGATGACGAGCGGCAGCGCCGGGTTGTAGGCGCCGACCGCGAAGCCGACGGTGTCGCCGACCAGCGTGAACTCCGCGCTCACCGCGCGGCGCTCGCCCGCGACGTCCTGGAACGCGATCAGCCCGGTCTCGGTGAAGTCACCGAGCTGGGTACCGATCTTCAGCAACCCGTTCTCGATCGCGACGCTGTCCGCGCCCTCGAAGCGAAGCTGGATCTGCGACGGGTCGGCGTTCGGCGCGAGGTGGTAGCTCCACTTCACGACCGACTGGCCACCGGGCGCCTGCTGACCAACGGCCATCGGGCCGCCGCCGGTGCGGACCGAGGCCTCGATGCCCGGCCAGACGTCACGGTAGCTCACGCCACCGTAGGCGTTCAGGTCCGTGACCCAGTCCTCTTCCGGACCGACGAGCCAGTTGTGCTTGCCCGCCTGCTGGCCGGTGGGCAGGAGCGCCGTGGCCTCGGATGCGCCCTCGAACGTCACGCGCACCGCGTGGACGTCGGCGCTGTAGACGCCCTGCGGGTCAACCACGTCGGGCTCATTGCCCGTGAGGATCGGGGCCTCACCGGTGTGGTCGTTCGCGACGGCATAGGTGTAGCCGTCCCGCTGCAGCCAGACGTCCACACCGCCACTCTCGGTGTGGAACTGGACAGCCTCGTCCCACTGCCCACCGTTGGGGATGAACCCCAACCGCCCGCCGGTGACTTCCTGTGAAGGCATCTCGGCCGGCTTGCCATGGACCACTGAGCCGTTGGCCACGGCCACGAGGCCGAGCGCCGCCAACGCCATGATGATTCGCGCATTCCAGTGTTTCAACATCCGTCGCAACCCTCTCTTGATTTCGACGCTTACGGTGAGCACAGACGCCTGCGGCGTGCAGAAAGGACTGCGGCGCAGGGGTCACGCAGGGACGGCCACGACGGTTCGGCCCTTTGCGACTGTGCAGGTTAACGCCAGGTGAGCTGCAGAGATACTGCCGGGGGTGTCGAGTTTGGCTACTTCGTCATGGATGCTGCTGGAGAATTCGCATACGCAGCAGCGCCGGGGTTCGGCCGGCGACGTCCCGACGCATTCGCGCGGTCCGGACAGGCCGAGAGGTTCGTGGAGAGAGCCGGCGCGCGACGAGCCCGATGCCCCAGCCCGCGCGAAGGCGTCAGCGCCGCGTGCGGAATCCGATCGGCAGGTACACGCGCGCCGCATCCACCGCCAGTGCCGCCGACGCGTCGAGCGACACCCCGTTGCGGACGCTCGCCCGCACGTGGCCGCTGCCCCGGTCGCCGACCGTGGTTGCGATCTCGATGTCCGCCCGCCCGCCATCGTCCGTCGCCCCCTCGGCGCGGTTCAGCCGCCCGATGTCCGTCGTGAACCGCACGACGACCCCGGGCACCGGGTTGGCGAAGCGGTCGCGGACCGTCGCCCAGCCGTGCACGCGCGCACCGGGCGGCGCCGACGCGGCCGCGAGGAGGAGGTCGAGCGTGACCGGCGGGCCGGGGCGGATATCGAGCGTCACCCTGGCCTGCCGCGCCGCACCGCGCGCCACGATCGTCGCCAGCCCGGTCCGCGTGCCCGTCGTCAGCGTGCTCGTGGCGACGCCCGACGGCGCGGCGAAGCGGCGGGCGGGCGTCATCACGCCGAGGTCGCTTTCGAAGCGCACCTCTTCCCCGCCGGCGCGGTTGCCGTACTGGTCGCGCAGCGTCACCGTGACGGGCACCGTGGCGCCGCCGACCTCCGCCGCCGCAGCGCCGGCCACGAGGTCGAGGAGCGTCGGCGGGCCGGGCATGATCTGGATGCGGGCGATCGCGCCGCGGCCCTCGAGCGTCAGCGCGCGCACGCGCGCCAGCCCGGCGCGCCGGTCGGAGACGAACGTCGCCCGCGCCACGCCGTGTTCCGTCGTGACGAGCTCGGGCGTGACCGTGCCCATCCCGAACTCCGCGGACAGCGACACCGGCGTGCCGTCCTGCGCCGGCCGGCCGAACTTGTCGAACGCCCGGATGACGAGCTCGCCGCTCGCGCCGCCGACGGCGAGCGTTTCCGGGGCCGTGAGCGTCAACGTGTACACGCTCTCGGGCGCGATGACGATCGTCGCCGCAGCAACGTTGTCGGCGGGTGTCCGCTCGGCGGTGCCCGGCGCGAACGCGCGCACCTGGTTCGTCATCGTGAACCGGCTGCCCCAGCGCAGGCTCGTGTCGACGCGGGCGCTGATGACGATCGACCCGCCCTGCCCGGCCGTCAGCCGCGGCGCACTGAAGGCGTACTCGGCCGCCGGGTCCGCTTCGAGCGGTGGCCCGAACGTCTCGATCCGCGCCCCGAGCAGCCCTTGCGGGAACGGTTCCTCGATCCGCAGGCCATACACCGTGCCCGGGCCATTGTTGCGGTAGCGCACCGTATACGTGATGCGCTCGCCCGGGACGACGACCGACTCCGGCTCCACGATCTTGCTGATCGACACGTCCGGCGCCACGAACGCCACGGCCGCCGTGCCCTCGGCCCGGCCGCCGGCATCGGAGGCCGTCGCGCGCACCGTCGCCGTGCCCGCCGCCGCGCCCGCCCGCAGCACACCGGTCACGATCCCGCCGGCCGACACCGCTCGGTGCATCGTCAACGTCCCGAGGTCCGTTGCGCCGGTCACGCCGGTCCCGTCCTGGACCGGGTTGCCGAACGCATCCCGCACCCGTACGACGATCAAGGCTTCGTCGCGGCTGTTCGCGGTCATCGAAGGGCGGGACGGGACGATCTCGACGGCCGCCGGCGGGCCGGCGACGATATCGAGCGTGCCCGTGGCCACCAGCCCGGCCCCGGCGGTGGCCGTCACGACGGCCGTGCCGACGGCGTCGCCGCTCGTCAACCCAACGGTCGCGCGGCCGTCGCGCGTCATCTCGGTCAAGGTCGCCAGCGTCACCCCCGAAGCGGCGAACGTCACGACCGTGCCGTCCGGCGCCGGCCGTCCAAGCCCGTCCTCGACGGCCGCCGTGACCGACGTCGTCCGGCCGCCGACCGCCAGCCGCGGCGCGCCGAACGACAGCCGCATCGCGGACGGCAACCCGGCCACATACCGAATCGTCGCGCTGGCGCTCTTCGCCCCCGCGGCCCCCCACGCCACCGCCGTCACCGTCGCCTCGCCCACGGCGGCGGGCGCCACGACGTGCGCCGTGGCGGTGCCGCCGCGCGTCGTCGGCCCGGCGGCCAGCGCGTCGAGAGCGATCCGCCCGGTCAGCACCGTCGCCGTGAGGACGTGCGGTCCGGGACCGAGATCGCGGGCGATCACGTGGTCGACCCACGTGTCCGCCTCGCCGCGGGCGGACAGGACGACGGCCGGCCGATCGTCGACCGCGACGGAAACGGCGGCGTCGGCGCCCGAGCCATGGCCGAGGCGCAAGAGCGCCGCCGGGGCGTCGAACGCCCACGCCAGCGCATCGCCCGGTCGCTCGCTCCGAACGTAGCTCCCACCGCTGTTCGGCCCGTACGTCGTCGCGCTGAAGACGCCCCACTCGCCCGTGCGCCGCACGGCGCCGCCTTCGGCTTCGGCCGTCCCGCCGCCGCCCTGCAGCGTGCCCGGTCCGACGAGCGCAAAGCTGACGAGCGCGCCGTCCGCCACCGGCCGCCCGACGGCGTCGGCGACGGCGGCGACGAGCGCGGCGCGCGCCTGGCCGTCCGCCTCGATCTGGGGCGGCGTCGGCGCCAGCGTGACCGCGGCCGGGACGCCGTGCGGCGGCTGCCACCGCACGCGCCCGAGCCCGGCGGCATCACGGCCGTCGACGATCGAGCCCTCGATCTCGGGGGCCGTCGAGACCCCCCAATCGTTGTCGCCGGCGAGGACGTCGCTCGTCGTGCCCGAGCCGGCCGTGTTGATCAGCTCGATCGCCGGCCCGTGGTTGCCGCCGAGACGGTTCCCGTCGGCGGCCGCGCCGCCGAGGACGAGCGTGGCCCGCCCGACCGGGGGCAGCGACTCGAAGATGCGCACGCCCGCCGCATAGTCGCGGATCGTCGAACGCCGGACGGTGGCTTGGTCGACGTCGACGAGCACGAGTCCGGCCGCGTCCGAAGCGCCCGCCATCCGAACGTCGTCCACCTGGAGCCGTCCGACCCGCGCCGCGACGAGCGCCGCCGGGTCGCGCGCGTCCGGCGCGTCGTTCGCCCCCGCCAGCCGGGCGGCGGCCGGCGGTTCGTGTTCGAACGAGGAGTCCCGCACCTCGGCCGCGGTGATCCGGGTGTCGACCGCGCCGACAGGTCGACCGGCCGGCCCCGGCTCGCCTGCCCGCCGTCCGAGCAACGCGATACCGCGCGCGCCGGGGACGCCGGCGAAGACGAAGCCGCTCACGGCGGTCGCCGTGATGTCGCCACTGAACGCGTCCACCGTCAGCGCGCCGCTCGACGTGCCCCAGATCGCATGCCGTGCCGGGTCAGGCGTTCCCGGGGACGGGCCGACGCCGGGGCCCTCGAACGACAGCGCCTTGTCGACGACAAGGACGGCTTCCATGTAGCGGCCCGGCCTCACGCGAACGGTGTCCCCGCTCTGCGCCGCATCCACCGCCGCCTGGACGGTGCCGTAGCACGGCGCCAAGCCGCCGCAGCCCGCATCGTCGTCCACGACGCGGACCGTCGCAGCGCGCACGGGCGCGGCGTGCGGCAGATCGACGAGCGGGCTGAGCGCGCCGACGAGGACGACCGCCGCCGCCGTCAGCGCTCGGCCTGCACGCGACGACGATCCGGCGCCAAGCAACGCCCCGGCGCCGCTTGGCCAAGCCCGGCGGGGTCGAGGTATGCGTTCGCGGCGGACGAGGCGGCGTTCGGACATCACTCACTTCATAAGAACGGGCGGCGTAGGTGCGGGGGTACGGGTGGCGCGCTGCCGCTCGGCCCACGGCCCTCACCCCCCGACCCCCTCCCCCAAGTCCGGGGGAGGGGGAGGATCACGGGTCGGACGATGCGGACGAAGGTATGCATCGCGTAGCGAGAGTGCTCAGCGGCAGAACGCCATCTCGATATCGTCCATGAACATCCAGGCCCGCCCGCCCGTACCGTCGTTTACGACGGTGCTGTACAGCCAGAGCCGCTGGTTGCGCCGCAGCGTGACGTCGAAGGTCAGCGTTCGGCGCTGCCATTGCTTGGCGTCGGAGCGGACGTTGAACACCGTGGCGATCGGGCCGCGCTGGCCGCTGCCGTTCAGCGCCGGGTCGATGTCGTAGAGCAGCATGAGCTGGCGATCGGGGCCGCCGCCGGCCTGCGCCTCCTCGAACGTCCACCCGCCCACGATCAGCGTGCGCGCATCCGGCGGCACGAGGACGGGCTGCCACGCGGACGAGTACGACAGGCGGTTCGGCTCGTCGGGCAGGACGCCGAGCACGAGGCTGCGCCGGCCGGCGTGGCCCATCGCGTCCGTGTAGCGCGGCGGGCGGGCGCCGCCGAGCGTCCACGACGCGTCGCTCTCGAAGCCGGCGTTCACGAGCGGTCGGGCGCAACCATCCGGCGTCGGCGCCGGCAGCGGCGTGCGCGTCGGCACGGGCGTGGCCGTCGGGAGCGGCGTGAACGTCGGCGTCGGCGCGGTCGTCCGCGTCGGTGTCGGCGTGTCGCTCGGCACCGGCGTCTCCGTCGGCGTCGGCGTAATCGTCGGGGTGAGCGTCTCCGTCGGCGTCGGCGTGTCCGTCGGTGTATCCGTCGGCGTCGGGGTATCGGTGGCCGTCGGCGTCGCGCTCGGCGTGAGCGTTTCGGTCGGCGTCGCGGTCTCCGTCGGCGTCGGCGTGTCCGTCGGCGTCGGCGTGTCCGTCGGCGTCGGCGTCACGGTCGGCGTGTCCGTGGGCGTCGGCGTGTCGGAGGCGGTCGGCGTCGCGCTCGGCGTGAGCGTCTCCGTCGGCGTCGCGGTGTCCGTCGGCGTCGGCGTGACCGTCGGGCTCAGCGTGGCCGTCGGTGTCAGCGTGGCCGTCGGGCTCAGCGTGGCCGTCGGCGTCAGCGAGGCCGTCGGGCTGGCCGTCGCGGTGTTCGTCGGCCCGGTCGTCGGCGTCGGCGACGGCGGCGTCGTCGACGTGGGGCTCGGCGTCACGCTCGGCGTCGCGGTCGGCGGCGGAGGCGTGGCGGTGCGCGTCGGCGTCGGTGTCGGCGGGGCGACGGTGGCGGTGGCGGTCGGGGGCGCCGTCGGTGGGACGGCGGTGGGCGGCGCCGTTGGCGGGATCGGCGTCGCGGTCGGCGGCGGGGCGGTCGTGGCGTTCGGCGGCGGGGCGACGTCGACGATGGCGCCGCGCCGGCGCAGGTGGATCGGGCGGGCCGTCGGATCGCTCACCATGAGCTCGCTGACGGTCAGCGGCGATCGGCCCGGACCCCGGCCCCGGACCCGGATGCGGGCCACGATGCCGGAGCCTTGCAGCGGCGCCCCTTTCAGCAGCGTCCAGGTGAAGAAGATCTGGCCGTTGGCGACGTCGACGCGGTTCTCGGCGAAGAAGGCACGATCCGCTTCGGGCAGATCGCCCTGTGCGATCTGAACGCCCGGCACGTCCGGGTTCGCATCGACGATCTGGAGAACGTCGGGGTCGAAGTCGAAGACGATCTGCATGCCGTATACATCGACGAGATCGTGCGCCACGACGGCGAGGTCGACGAGGCCGCCCATCGGGATCGCGCTGTAGGGCGGCTCGATCGTCAGCACCTCGAACACCGCCGCTTTCTGATTCAGATACGGCAGGAAGATCCGGCCGACGACGTTTTCGAGCGTCGGGACGGCCGTCGGCCCGCCGGTCGGCGACGGTCCGGGGGTCGGGTCGAGGTCGATGTCATGGCCGAACGGGCTCGTGTTGCCCTCGGCGTCCGTGGCCGTAGCCGTGATGTTCGGTCCCTGGAACAGCCGCGCCACGCGGAAGCGGCCGTCCGCACCAGCTCGGACCGTGAACTCCCAGATCCGGCCCTGGCTGCCGCCGTCCGAGTAGAGATCGACCAAGCTGTTCGCCACGGCCGTCCCCTCGGCGATGAACATCCCGGTGTCCGTCAGGATGGGGGCCGGCAGGTCCTTGTTGGCGCCGTCCAGAAGCACGATCGCCCCGCCGGCGTTGTCGAACATGCTGTTGCGGCGGATCGTGTTGCGCAGCGCCCGTGCGCCGACGACCTTGATGCCGCGGTCCTTGTTGAAGGCGATGATGTTGCCGAACGAGAGGAAGTTCTGGTCGGCGCCATCCGTCACGAGCGCCCCGGCCCCGCCGTTGGGCAGCGGTGTCACGCCGTCGGCGGCGACGCCGATCAGGTTGCTCTGGACGCTCGTGAACTGCGTCAACTCGTCCTTGAGCCAGACGCCGTCGCCGGTGTTGCCGCTGATCGTGTTGCCGTCGGCCCCCGAGACGCCGCCGACGATCGTGCCCTGTGCGCCATCCGCCACGACGACGCCGGTGCCGTTCGGCAGCGCCGCCGTCCCGGCCGCGTTCGTCCCGACCCGGTTCGACGAGACCGCGTTGTCCGTCGTCCCGTCGCCCGTCACGCCGATGCCGTTCGTGTTGCCGCTGACGACGTTCGGCGCGTTGGAAGCGCCGACGATGCTCTGATGGGCGCCCTCGGTGACGAGGATGCCGTAGCCGGCGTTGCCGGCCGCCTGCCCGGCGCGGTCGACGCCCACCTTGTTGCCGAGAACCTCGGTCGTGGCCACCTCCCCGCCGCGCAGCACGATGCCGTTGATGTTGTTCACGACGATGTTGCCGTCGCCGGCCGTCCGGCCGCCGATGTGGTTGTGCTCGGCCACGCCGCGCACGACGATCGCGCTCTCGAAGTTGCGAAGCTCGATCGCCTTGATCACGTTGTCGCTCGAGGTGATGGTCAACCCGTCGAACATCATCGGGATCTCGGGGCTGATGCCGGCCGAGACGACGACGCCGGCGCCCGTGCCGTCGATCGTGTCGTTGCCGGTCGACAGCGGCGGAAGCGATGGCTTGGGCGCCGGCAGCGCGTTCGGGTCGTCGCCCGAGTTCGGATTCACGCCGGCCGGCGGCTGGACGTTGATCGTCGCCGGGGCGTCCGGCGGGAAGACGGCCGGCGCGAAGCGGATCGTGTCGGCCGACAGCGGGCCGGGCGCGCCGCTGATCCGGGCGCGTTCGGCGGCGGAGAGGGCGGCCAACGCCAGATCGCCCGTCGCAAGGCGGATCGCCTCGCGCAGGCTGAGCGTCGCGTTGCCCACCGTGTCCGGATCGGCGGTCGTGTTCACGCTCAGCGTGCTCTTGAGGTCCTGGGTGGCGGTGGCCGTCGGCGTCGCGGACGGCGGCGGCAGCGTCTCGGTCGGCATCGGGATGCTCGTCGCCGGCTGGGTCGGCGACGGGCCGGTCGTGGCGGTGCGGGTGGGGGTGCGGGTGTTCGTGGGCGACGGCGTGACCGTCGGGGTGTTCGAGGCGAGCGGGGTGCCGCCGGTCGGGCCCGGGAAGACGGCCGGCGTGCTCGTCGGCGTAGCGGGCGTCGTCGTCGGCTGAAGGGTGCCGGTGGGTGTCGCACCGGTCGGCACGAGCGGGAACCACGTGTTGAAGACGCCCTGGTGCTGCGTGACCCGTTGGATCGCGTCGAGCGGGCTCGCGCTGTCGTAGTTGGCGGGTGGCGCGACGACACGGATGAGCGTGTCGACCGCGTCGTGCATCGCACAGCTCGGCTCCTCGTTCCCGAACGTCAGGTAGCTCCGGACAACGAAGAACTGAACGACGTTCAGGTTGGCGCCCTCCAGCCACGGCTCGGCCGGGTCGAACGCCTTGTCGCGGTCAAGATCCTCGTACGCGCCGATGCAGATCTCGATCTTCGTGACCTCGAGGTTGAGCGTCAGGTCTTCTCCGGCATTGAAGAACTCGATGTTGTCCGCTGGGACGCCGTGCACCCGGAAGCGGACGCGCTCACCCTCCGCCGGGCCTTCGATGGCGCCCGTCGCCGGGTCGTCGCCCGGGACGTTGATGCTGAAGACGTGCGTGCCGCCCTCGCCCGAGACCACCGGCGCCATCGCGATCTGGACGGCGCCGACATGCGCGCTGACGATCATGCCGAACGGCGCGGGTGCGCCGTAGTACGACACGGTGCCGGCGTAGTGAGCGGGCGCGGGCGGGGCCAGCGGCGCGGCGTCGGCGCCTTGGCCGGCGGCCAGCGTCCAGACCGCGGCAACGACGGCGGCGGTGATCATCCGGACTCGCATGGGGGGTCGCATCGCTTGCCTCCTGGCCATGCTGGGGCCGCGCCCCAGCGCTCATCGTCGGCAAGTGTACCATGCCTTAATGCTATTGTCACTAGTCAATCCGCCGCCCGGCCCTCCGTGCCCGACAACAGCCGTTAAGAGTTGCGTGCGGAGAGAGCCCTTGACGCGGGCCGAGCGACTCGTTAGACTGGGTCGGAAGCTCCCCACATGCTGACGTCCCTGACGGTCACCGCGTCGCCGCCTCCATGGCCGATGCGGTCGGGGCGTCGCCGGCACCAGCGCCAGCCGGTTCGATGAGGCCGTCGTGCAACGGGCACTGATGCGAGTTCGATGCCCGAGAAAGGCCCGAGGGGATGGCGTCGCACGCGCCGTCAGCGGATCGAAGGACTGCGTGGCAGACCCGCTTGGTGCCGCGCGCTCTCGCCGCGCTCGCCGGCGCGCTGGCGGTCCTCGCCGCGATGCCCTTCGTCGGCCTGCCCTTTGTGCCGGCGCCCGTCGTCCGGGCGCAGAGCGATCAGCCGAGCCTCTGCCACCCCGAGCGGACGAACCGCACGGAAGCGGCCCCGGCGCGCATCCGGCGCGCCGAGAAGGCGATCGTGAGCACGTTCCTGAGCTTCAGCTGCCCGGCACCGATCGAACCGGCCCACACCGTGCTCGTCACCGACGCCGCGCTCGTCGCCTCGGACGCCGGCGTGCGCCAGGGCCTCGCGTCGTTGTCCGCCCGCCTGGTGATCACGTCGAACGCGTACGCGCGCATCGGGCGCATCGACTTCGGTCCGGGGGCGCGGACGATGTGCGGCGTGATCAATGACCCCGAAGAGGTGGCGCTCTGCCTGAGCGGCGAAGGGGTCGACGTGCCCGACCCGCAGCAGCCCGATTCGGCGCCGACGCTGTCCGAGGCGATCCGCCAGGCCCACATCCGGCTCGTGCGCGCGCGACGACGATCCGCCCTCACCCGACAACCCGGTGCGCGCCGCGCGTGACATCCTCGTCCTCGTCGCCGGCGCGACCACGTTGCCGGACGGAGCGGCGGAGCGCGCGGCGCTCTGCGCGGACGTCGCCCCCCCGCTGGCCGAAGCGGCGGCGGCGGGCATCGAGGTCCGGCTGGCGTGCGCCGGCGACGGGTGCGCCACGACGTGCCTGGGCGACGCCGCTCGCGCCGCCGCCGGCCGAGGCGAGGCCGTCGTCGCGTGGCACGAGGCCGTCGACGAGCTCGTCGGCCGCGCCTGGGCCACGGAGGCGCGCGTCTGGCGGCTCGACGTCCGCGAGAGCCTCAACCGCGGCGCGAACCGCTTCGGGCAGCCGACGGACGGCCGCGTCTGGTCCGTCGTGCCCGGCTCGTTCGACCCGCCGATCCCGCACGACCGCGAGAGCACCGCGCTGCAGTGGACGTTGACCCAGCCGATGTCGAAGACCGTCACGCTGACGTACCACGTGCTGTCCCAAATGGAGCACGGCACGTTCACGCTGCGCCAGTCCGGCGAGTACAGCGCCGTGGCGATCGTCCACGACACGCGCGGCGGCTTCGGCCTCTATCGGCTGAACAACCCGACGATCGTCGTCGCCGGCTGGGGACCGTTCGTGGCGTTCATGCCGCGGTTGGGGCGGACGTTTTCGCGCGTGCACTCGTATTAGCCGCGCTTCCAGACCGATTGCCCATATCTTGGGCTTGCTTGCCGCGTCCTTTATGATAAGCTAACCTGACCGCGGCTTCCGACCGGGCCATCGGCCCGCACGACGCCGCGCCTGTCCGTTCATGCGCCTCGAGAGACGGACGTCCATGACCCCAGCCGCCGCGCCCGACGGGCCGAACACGCCCCCCGCCGCCCCGGTGTCGCGCGCTCGGCCGACGCCGCGGCGACCGTGGCAGCGCACATTGGCGTTCGCCGCGGCCGGCAGCGTCGCCCTCGTGCTCGCGGCCGCGCTGCCCGAAGGCGGCGGCCGGGCGGCGCCGGCGCGGCGCGCGGCGTCCGACGGCGGCTACGTCCGCGTCGACAGCTGGCCGATCCCGGTTGCGCCGCGCCTGCCGATCGACGTCGCGCTCTCGCCCGCCGGCCATCTCTACGCCGCCGACGGCCGCGACAACGCCGTGTTCCACTACGATGCCCGCGGGACGCTGATCGAAGCCCTCGACCGCCCGTCCCTCCTGGCCCCCGACCCGACGCTGGCGTTCGTGCCCGTCGCGGTCGTGGCCGACGGCGAGCGGGGCCAGGTGCACATCCTGTGGCGACGCCACGCCCTCGACCCCGCGTTCACGGCCGACGGCATCGTGCTGGACACGCGCCGCCTGGACGCGGCGGGCGCCGGTGACACGGACTACCTCCGCCAACCGATCTGGCTCGGCAACGACCCCGCCCTGATCGACGTGCGCGATGCGGCGCTCCACCGGCCGAGCGGCAGCCTGTACGTCCTGGGCAACGGCGAGGTCTTCCGGATCCGGACGAACGGCACGATCGACCAGCGCTTCACGCTGCCGCCGTTCGATCGAGCGGCCACGCGGCTGGCAGTGCTCGGCGACAACCGCGTCCTCATCGCACGCCCGGCGGACAAGGCGATTGCGGCGTACAAGGCGGACGGAACGCCGGACGGCATCCTCACGGTGTTGGACGAGGCGCCGGCCGCGCTGTCCGTCGGCCAGGACGGCAGCCTGCACGTCCTCGTTCGCTCTCGGGACAGCGTCGACCCCGGCCAGCCGCTCGTGCTGAGCCTTGCGCCGACCGGCATCATCCTGCAGGCACACGCCGCCGCCGCCCTCGGCGCGCCGCCGCTGCCGGCCACGCCTTGGCCGTGGAGCCTCGACACGCCGGCCAACGACCACTTCGCGCTCACGTCGGGCGACGAGCACTTCACGACGACGGTCCATCGACCGGGCTCGTTCCAGCCGCCGCTGCTCGTGGGTGCGCCGATCACATCCACGTGGCGTCCGGCGCCGACGCCGTACCATGCCGACGAGGATCTCGTCCTCGCACCCGCGCCGGACGGTGAGATCTTCGCCCTCGACCGCCGCGACGCCCGGGTGCTGGCCTACGCGCCCGACGGTGCCGTCCGCTTCGTGGCCGATGCGCCGCCGGACGCGCTCGACCTGGCGGTCGGGCCGGGCGGGGCCGAGGACCTGTTCGTGACGACGACCGGCGACGAGGTCATGCGGCTCGATCCGGGCGGGCCAGGCCCGCGCTGGCGCGTGCCGTGCGGCTGCCACCTCGGCGGTCGGATCGCCACGGGCGGTGGGTCGGTGTTCGTCAGCCAGCCGCGCGAACGGCGGATCCGGGTGCTGAACGCGCTGTCTGGCGCGGTCGAGCGCCACTACGCCCAAGCCGGCACCGCGCTCTGGCCGTACGACTTGACGTGGCAGAGCGGCTTCGTGTACGCGACCGATCTCATCGAGACCCAGATCCAGGCGTTCCCGCCGCCGCCGCTGCCCGCCACCACGTTCCCGGCCGGCCTGCTCGCCGGGCCACGCCGGATCGCGCCGGCGCAGGTCAGCGGCGATGGGATGCTCAAGCTCGACGCGCTGGCGGCGGTGATGGCCGACGGCTGGGTCGAGCTGCACGATCCGAATGCCGCCAACCTGCTCGCACGCTTCCGCCCCGTCCTCGAGAACGAAACGCCGCTCTTCCCGTCGGACATCGCGGGCGCGCTGGACCTCGTCTACCTGGCCGATGCCGCGCGCCGGACGATCCACGTCTTCAGCGCCGGCTACGGCATCCCGCGCACCCCCGAGGCCCCGACGCCGACGCCGACGCCGGCCGCGGCGAGCTGCGAGGTTACGGGCGACAAGCACGCGTCGCCTTCGACGATCGTCGAGGGCGACGCGGCCCGCGTCACGCTCAGCCTGCGCGCCCGCTGCCCGGACCGCACCCGGCTCATCGGGGCGGACATCGTCCTCGTCATCGACCGCTCGGCGTCCATGCGCGGCGCGCCGCTGGAGGCGGCCCGCGGCGCGGCCCGCGCCTTCGCCGAGCTGCTCGACGTGCGCCACCACCGCCTCGGCCTGACGTCGTTCGCCGGCGAGGCGACGATGGACTACGGGCTGACGGACGACGTGGCGACGATCATCGACCACCTCCAGGCGCTCACACCCGACGGCGGGACGAACATCGCCGCCGGCCTCGAGCGGGCCGGCGACAACCTGACGCGCTTCGGACGGGTCGAGGCGCTGCCGGTGATCGTCCTGCTCACGGACGGGCGGCAGAACCCGGACATGCCCGACCCGGTGCAGGCGGCGGTCGGGCTGCGGGCCAAGGGTGTCCAGATCTTCACGATCGGCCTCGGGCCGAGCATCGACGTGGCGTCGCTGAACGGCATCGCCGGCGCGCCCGATCGTGTGTATACGGCGCCGACCCCGAGCGACCTCTTCCCGATCTACCGCCAAGTGCTGCGCGTCGTCGTCGAGAGCTTGGCGGGCAACGTGATCCTCACGGACACGCTCTCCAAGCGCGTGTCGCTCGTCGACGGCTCGGTCTCGCCGCCGGCGCGGCCGCTGGGTGACCGGCTGGAGTGGGGGCGATCGATCCTCCCGGCCAACGGGATCACGCTGACCTACCTCGTCCGCCCGATCGGCCGCGGTTGCATGCCGACGAACGACCAGGCGCAGGCCGAGTACACGGACGCCGACGGCGCCCGCCGGATCTTCACGTTCCCGGTCCCGACGGTGTGCGTCGTCCCGCCGACGCCGTCCCCGACGCCGACGCTGACGCCCGCGCCGACGGCGACGCCCGTGCCCCAGCCGGCCTACCTGCCGCTGGCCTACCGCAACTTCTGCAAGCCGGTCGCCGCGGGCGTCGACGTCGTGCTGCTCATCGACATTTCCGACAGCATGACCGGCGCCAAGCTGTCGCAGGCGCTGCGCGCCGCCACGGTTTTCGTCGGCGAGCTCTCGCTCGACACGGGCGACAAGGCGGCCGTCATCGGCTTCGACGGCGAGGCGCGCGTGGCGGCGCAGCTCACGAGCGACAAGGCGGCGCTCGAGCGCGCGATCACGGGCCTGAGGAGCGGCAGCGGGACGCGGATCGACCGCGCGCTGCAGGCGGCGGAGCGCGAGCTGCGCAGCCCGCGCCACACCGTCGGCCACCGCGCGGCGGCGGTCCTGCTGTCCGACGGCCGCCAGAGCGGCCCGACGACGGTCGTCGACAACGCGGCCGCCCAACTGCGCGCCGTGCCGGCGCTGCTCTTCGCCGTCGGCTTGGGCGATGGCGTGGACACGGCGCTCCTGAGGGGCATTGTCGGCGATCCCCGGCGCTACTTCTTTGCGCCGGGGCCGAACCAGCTCGAGGGGATCTACCGGACGATCGCCGAGGCGATCCCGTGCCCGTAGCGGACGCTGACCCGGGGGCAGGCGATCGTGGCGCGGGGTAGGCGGATGGGGCGGGCGGACGGGGCCGAGTTGGGGCTCGGCGGTCTCGGTGGGACGTCCTCACGGGAGGCGTCCGGTGCGCCGCTCGACACGCGGCGCTATCTGGCGCTTTCGAAGACGCCGACGTACGGCGTGCTGGCCGCGCTGCCGCTCCTGCTGCTGTACGACGTCCTCATCGCGTTCGTCAATCGCGGCCAGCGCGTGTCGGTCCGGAACGGCGCCGAGGTGCTGCTCGGCCGAGCGCTGGCGGCCGTCGGTGCGCCGACGGCGCTCGGCCTGACGGCGGTGCTGGCGGTGCTCGGCGTGCTGTTCGTGGTCCGCGAGCAGCGGCGGGCGCCGGTGCCGCTCGATCGGCGGGTGTTCGGCAGGATGGCGGCCGAGAGCGCGGTGCTGGCGATCCTCATCGGGCCGGTGGTCCGGACGGCGACGTCGATCGTGCTGGCGCCGCTGCCCGGTCCATCGCTGGCGATCCCGACGATCGGCTTCCCCCCGCTGGCGATGACCGCGCAGCCGTCGAACGGGCCGCTCGCGCAGATCGCTCTGAGCCTCGGCGCGGGGCTGTACGAGGAACTCGTGTTCCGCGTGATCCTCGTGACGGCCATCGCGTGGGCGGTGCGGGCATCGGGGAAGACGTCGGCGCGAGGGGCGCTGGCGGTGGCGGTGGTGACGGGCGCGGTGTTGTTCAGCGCGGCGCACTATCGGCCGTTCAACCCGGCGGGCGAGACGCTCCTGTTGACGTCGTTCGCCTACCGCTTCATGGCGGGGTTGGCGTTCAGCGCGCTGTTCGCGGTGCGCGGGTTCGGGGTGACGGCGTGGACGCATGCGTTGTACGACGTCTGGGTGGTGCTGCGGTAGGGGCGTGCGCCGGAGCGGGTCGATCGGGCGCGCGAATCGCGCGCCGCGTGTATCATCCGGCGCTGCGCCGGCCAAAACTCGTGGCCCGGTGGCGGAGGCGTTCGGTCCCAATCGGCCGTGACAGGAGCTCGAAGGATGTCCTCGAAGCGCACGCTCGCACCCCTATTCGTCCTCGCCGCCGTCCTCGGAGCGACGATCGTCGCATCCGTCCGGACGCCGCAGCCGGTGGCGCAGGCCGCCGCGGCGGGCACGCGGCAGGACGATGCGGTGGCCTTCGGCCGCTACCTGATCGGCTTCACGCCGGACGTCGCCGAGGCCCAGGCGCGCGGCATTGCGGCGGCCAACGCGCTGGTGGACGATCTCTGGATCCCGCAGCTCCACGTATTGTCCGTGGCCGCGCCGGACGGGACGCTCGCGCCCGCCACCGAGACCGCCCTCCTCAAGACGCCCGGCGTGCGCTACGTCGAGCCGGACGGCCTGGCACACGCCGTCGACGTGCCGGACGACACGCTGTACGGCAACCAGTGGGCGCCGGACAAGATCGGCGCCGAGGAAGCCTGGGATGTCACGACGGGCTCGGCGAACGTCGTCGTCGCGGTCATCGACACCGGCGTCGATCTCCAGCACGAGGACTTCAACGGCAAGTTCACTTCCTACGGCCACGACTTCGCGAACGGCGACAGCAACCCGGACGACGACAACGGGCACGGCACGCACGTCGGCGGGATCATCGGGGCGAACACGGACAACAACCTCGGCGTCGCCTCGATCGGGCGCCAGACGAAGCTCATGGCGATCAAAGTGCTGGACAGCGGCGGCTCGGGCCAGTACAGCTGGATCGCTTCCGGGATCACGGCTGCCGCGGACAACGGCGCCGACATCATCAACATGAGCCTCGGCGGATCGACGAACAGCCAGACGCTGCACAACGCGGTGGATTACGCCTTCGGCCAGGGCGTGCTCGAGGTCGCGGCATCGGGCAACAGCGGCAGCTCGAACATGTTCTACCCGGCCGCCTACAGCAACGTGATGGCGATCGGCGCCACGACGTCGAGCGACGTGCGCGCGTCGTACTCCAACTACGGCAGCTGGCTGGAGATGGTCGCCCCCGGCTCGTCGATCCAGAGCGCATGGTGCTGCTCGGCGAACTACGCGAACGCCAGCGGGACGAGCATGGCCTCGCCGCACGTCGCCGCCGTCGCCGCCCTCCTGCTGGCGGTCGACCCGACGCTGACGCACAACGAGATGTGGGGCATCCTCCAAGGCAGCGCCGTCGACCTCGGCTCGTCCGGCTTCGACAACTTCTACGGCTGGGGCCGGGTGAACGCGGACGACGCCGTGGCCACCGCCGTCGCCGGCTCGGGCAACACCGCCACCCCGACGATCACCCCGTCACCGACCCCGAGCCCGACGCCGACGCCGATCACCGTCATCCTGAACCCGGTCGCCGACGCCTACGTCGACGCGGGGTCGCCGAACACGAACTTCGGCCTCCTGCCCAAGCTCCTGACGAACAGCGGCACGGTGCGCAACGGCTACCTCCGGTTCGACGCGAGCGGGGTGAACGGGAACATCATCCTCGCCGAGCTGCGGCTCTACAGCATGAGCGGCTCGTCCGCCGGCTACGACGCCCGCGGCGTGGCGGACAACAGCTGGGGCGAGACAACGGTCACGTTCAACAGCGCGCCGGCCGCCGGCGGCGTCGCCGGATCGTCCGGCGCGATCACGGCCAACAGCTGGACGCTCGCCAACGTCACGTCGGCCGTCGCCGCCGGCGGACTCGTCAGCCTGGCGGTCACTTCGACCGATCCGAACCCGATCTTCCTCCTCCCGCGCGAGCAGGCGAACTTCAAGCCCGAGCTGCGGATCACGTACACCGGCGCCAGCCCGACGAGCACGCCCACCAGCGCCGCCTCGGCCACCCCGACGACGGCACCGAGCACGACCGCCACCCCGTCGCCCTCCCCCAGCCCCACCCGCACTTCGACCGCGACGCCGACGACGCCGCCCACGATCACGCCCTCCCCCACCGCCAGCGCCACGCGCACCTCGACCGCGACGCCGACGACCCCGCCGACGGCCACCCCGTCGCCGACCGCCAGCGCCACCCGGACGTCCACCGCGACGCCGACCGTCACCTCGACCCCGACGGTCACGCCGATCCCGACGGCCACGTTCACCCCGTCGCCGTCGCCCACCGCCACGCTCACCGCCACGCCGGTCCCGACCGCCACGGCCACGAACACCCGCACCAGCACGCCGACGTTCACGCCGAGCCCGACCGCGACGTCCAGCCCAACCGCGACGGCGACGCCGTCGACGTTCGTCTTCACGACCGAGGCGGACGCTTTCGTCCTGAGCGCGAACCCCGGCGGCAACTACGGCACGGACATCCGGCTGCGGACGAACGCATCGCCGGCGGAGAACAGCTACGTGCGGTTCAACGTGCAGGGGCTGTCGAACAGCGTCACGTCCGCGGTGCTCCGCGTGCGGTCGCTGACAGCCTCGAGTTCCGGCTTCAACGTCCACGCCGCCAACAGCAGCGCCTGGGGTGAGACGACGATCACGTTCAACAACGCCCCGGGCTTCGGCGGCGCGATCGTCGGCTCGGGCGGCTTCAACGCGAACGAGTGGGTGAGCGTGAACGTCACCAGCGCCGTGACCGGCAACGGCCAGGTCACGTTCGCGTTGACCGGCGCCAACGCCTCCGTGACGGCCTACGCGGCGCGCGAGTTCTCGAGCGGCACGTTCGCCGCCCAGCTCGTCGTCGTCACGCCGTGAGCGGGCTGACCGGGTTGGCGTCGGCGATCGTCGTCACGGGGTAGCGCCCCTCCAGCCGGCGATCAGCCCGCCGCACCCTCGCCGCCGTCGTCCGCCACGATCCGCACGACGGTCTTCACTTCGCACGGCAGCTTGAACGTCGCCGAGACCGAGCAGTACTTCTCGTCCGACAGATGCACCGCGCGATCGACGACCTTCGGATCGACGTCGCCGTGGACCTCGTACGTCAGCGTGACGGACGTGTAGCGCCGCGGGTGGTCGGCGGCGCGCTCGCCGCTGGCGTGGACCGTCAGCTTCGTGAACGGCTGGCGCGCCTTCTTCAGGATGTCGACGACGTCGATGGCCGTGCACCCGGCGATGGCGGCCAGCATGAGGTCCATCGGCCCGGCGGCGTAGGACGCCCGGCCGTCCGCGCCGTGCCCGCCGCCGTTGTCGATGAAGACGTGCTGCCCGTTCATCTCGGCCACGAACACGCCGTCGGCCAGATAGGTCACCGCCGCCTGCTTATCGGCCATCGTTCTACTCCGCGTCCGGGGGTGGGTTGGATGGGGGATTTTCGGCTTCGACCGCGGCTTCGCCGTCCGCCGGGCCGTCCGCCGGGCGCGCGCGCATCGTCGCGCCCGTCCAGAGGCCGAGGATCACCAGGCCGACGGCCATCATCGTCCAGGCGATCAGCGTCCGACCTTCGGCCAGATCGCTCAGGCCGAAGCCCGTCGGGGCCGTCGGCAGCGGCTCGGCGGCGTCCGCGCCCTCGGGCAGCGGCACCGAGCCCGGCTGGGCGCCCGCCGAGGCAACGGCCTCGAAGCGCATGCAGTGCTCCACCGGCGAGCCGTACGACAGGAGCAGGACGCACCACCGGTCGTCGCGCGCCGGGCCCGTCGCCCGGGTGGCCTGGCCGCCGATCCGCAGCGCCGCCTCGGCGCCGGACTCGAGGCGGTCGATGTGCCAGCGCACGAGCGACCCGGCCCGCGCCGTCTCGCCCGGCTCGACATCCAGCGTCGCATCCACGAAGGCGGCCGGGAGCATCACGTCGATCGTCACGTCCAGCGCCGCCGCGCGGTCGCGGTTCTCGATGTCGACGCCCAGACGCACGAGGTCGCCGACGACGGGCAACGGGGGGTCGATCCAGACGTCCGCCCGCAGCGCCGCCGCGGAGATCGGCGTCGGCGACGGGGTGGCGGTGGCGGCCGGCGTGCGCGTCGGGCGGCGCGGCTGCGTCGGGACCGCCGTCGGGCCGCCCTCCTGCGCGTGGGCCACCGCGAACAGGCGGAGGCCTGACGGTGCGACGGCGGACGGGCGGGCGGCCATCGCGCCGAACAGGGCACCGAGAAGGGCACCGAAGATGACGCCGAACAGCGCGCCGAAGGCCGCACCACGCACGGCACGCCGCCGCCGGACGCGAGGCGCCGGGGCGGGCGGGCGGACGGCGGAGGACGGGTCGGGGACGGGCATGGCGGCGCGGGATGGTAACACGGAACGGAACGCCGGCACACACCGTCCATGACACAAGGGCTTTGACCCGAGAGCACGGACACGAGGGCATTGGCCGAGGGCATCGGCCGAGGGCATCGGCCGAGGGCATTGACACGATCGCAGACCGCGCTAGAATCGCCGCACCCCGGCTCCAGGCTCGGCCACAGACCGGGCGAGGACGGGCCAGCGCAAGGAGGATCCGATGCTGCACGGAGAGTTGGTGACGCTCCGCCCGATGGAACGGGCCGACATCCCGCGCCTCTGGGAGTTCGCCCAGGACCTCGAGGTCGGGCTGGCCACCGGCACGGACGGACGGCCGACGCCGCTGGCGGTGGTCGAGCAGATCTACGAACAGCGCTACAGCCACGTCCTCGAAGGCGCGATCAACTTCGGCGTCGAGGCGCACGGGCTCCTGATCGGCGGCATCGAGTTCCGCAACGTGAACTGGCTGAACAGGACGGCCGAGATCATCCTGTTCATCGGCGACCCGGCCTACCGCCGCCACGGCGCCGGCACGGACGCGCTGCGGGTGGCGGCGAACTATGCGTTCAAGCTGCTCGGTTTCAATCGACTGACCTACACTGTACCCGAAGACAACACGGGCGCGGTCAGCGCGTACACCCGGGTGGGCTTCAAGCAGGAGGGCGTCCTGCGCGAGGCGCACTACCGCGACGGCCGCTACCTCAACCTGCTCGTGCTCGGCCTGATCCGGGCCGAGTGGCAGGATTCGTCACCGTTGACCCAGCTGACCGCACCCGCACGCTAGGCCGCAGGAGATCTGATGACCGAGCCAACGTCCGCAAGCCCGTACGACGCCGCCTTCATCGCCGTGCAGAAGGAACGGTTGCTGGCGGAGCGCGCCCAGATGCAGCAAGAGATCGCCAACGACTCTGAGGAACTGAAGGCCTGGATGGGCGATACGGACGGCGGGGACACCTACATGAGCGAGGACGCCACCGCCCTGACGGAGCGCGAGCTCGACATGACGCTGATCAACAATGCCCAGACGATGCTCCGCGACATCGAGGACGCGCTGGCCGCGATCGACGCCGGGACGTACGGTTGGGACGAGGACGATGGCGTCTGGATCCGCGCCGAACGGCTCGAGGTGCTCCCATGGGCGCGCCACGAGGTGAAGGTGGACCGCCGCCGCCGCGACGACGACGACCTGGCCCTTGACGTCGACTGAGCCACGGGAACGGGACGACGGGCTTCGCGCCGCGCCCGGCGCCGGCCGTGCCCGCGCCGCCGCCCACGGCCTGTTCGCCGCCGCGCTCCTGTCCACGGTCGCGCTCGATCAGCTCACGAAGCACTTCGTCCGGGGCTGGCTGGCGCCCGGCGAGCGCTGGCCGGGCGCCGAGTCGGCCTTGACCAAGGTCTTCACCTTCACCCACGTCCACAACACCGGCATGGCGTTCGGCCTCGGCCAAGGCAGGAGCGAGGTCTTCGCGCTCATCGCCACCATCGTCGTCCTCGGCCTCATGGTCTACCAGTCCCGCCTGCCGCTGGACGCCGGCTGGCTGCGCCTCGCCCTCGGCTTGCAGGCGGGCGGGGCGATCGGCAACCTCACGGACCGCTTGCGCCGCGGCTACGTCACGGACTTCTTCGACTTCCAGGTCTGGCCGGTGTTCAACATCGCCGACTCGGCGATCTTCATCGGCGTGGCGATCCTGGCATGGCACTTGTGGCGGACGGAGGATGACGGGGGGCGCTCGGCTGTCGATGCGGAGCGGACGGATGTCGACGCAGGGCGGAGGGATGTCGACGCCGTGCAGCCGGCGGGCGCTCGCGCGGAAGTGGGCGACGGATGAGCGAACCGCGCACGTTCACGGCGGACGCCGCGGATGACGGCGAGCGGCTCGACGTCGTGCTGGCGCGTCGGGTGGGTGTGCTGCGCGCCGAAGCGCAGCGCTGGATCGGCGCCGGGCGGGTTCAGGTCGACGGCCGGGCGGCGAAGGCCGGCGGGCGCTTGGCAGCGGGCGCCGTCGTCGCGGTCGGCGCGGGCATGGCGGAAGTGGTGGCATCGCCGACGGCTTCGGCGGGCGCACCGCTGGACGTGCTGTACGCCGACGACTCGATGCTGGCGGTGGCCAAGCCGGCCGGGCTGGTCGTTCACCCCGGCCTCGGCCACGCGGACGGCACGCTGGTGAACGCGCTCGCCGCGCGCTTCCCGGACATCGCGGCCGCGTTCGGACCCGAAGATCCGCGGCCCGGCATCGTCCACCGTCTGGACGCCGATACGTCGGGCGTGCTCGTCGTGGCGCGCACGCCGGCCGTTCGGGCGGCGCTGCAGGCGCAGTTCAAGGGTCGTTCGGTCGACAAGGTCTATCTGGCGATCGTCCGCGGCGCCGTCCAGCCGCCGCACGGCCTGATCGACGCACCGCTCGGCCGCGACGCCGTCCATCGGCAGCGGATCGCGGTGGTGCCGGGGGGGCGGGTGGCGGTGACGGGCTACCACGTGGCCGTCGAGCGGCCGACGGACAGCCTGATCGTCCTGCGCCTGTTCACGGGCCGGACGCACCAGATCCGCGTTCACCTGGCCGCCATCGGGCACCCCGTAGCGGGCGACCGCGTCTACGGCCGCCCGGACCGGGCGATCGGCCGCATGGCGCTCCACGCCTGGCGCCTGGCACTGACGCACCCGGTGACCGGCGAGCGGCTGACGATCGAGGCGCCGCTCCCGGACGACTTGGCCATCGAACTCACGCGGCGCTACGGGCCGGCGTGGGCGGAGCACGCCACGGCAGCCGCGGCGGCGCTGGCGCTGTGGCCGACGCCGGCGTCCGTGCTGGCGGAGGAGCTGGCCGAGGAGCGGACGGAGGACGATCTCGGGAGCGAGGATGTGGGCGAGAACGAGGGCGAGCGGGATCCGCTGCCCTAGCTGACGAGCTTCGGCCCCGATCCATCCGCCTCGGTCGCGGCAGCCGGAGCCGCCGGAGCGTCCTTCTTGTCGTCCGTCGACGAGTTGCGCCGGAACTCGCTGATCCCGCGCCCGAGCGCGCCGCCGATCTCCGAGATCTTGCCCGCGCCAAAGATGATCAGGACGATCACCAGGATGATGAGCAGTTCCGGCATCCCAATGCCACCAAGCATGCGCCGCACCTTTCGTGTGCCGTCCGGCGCCGAGGCCGGCCCGCCGGGTACGGGTTCGAGTATACACCCGCAGCGGCGGCCGAGGTCGGAGGGTTGTGCCCGCCCCGGACGTCGATACGGCTGCCCGCCCTGGGTCCATTCCCCGTTCGAGGCCGCCGCCGACCCCCTCCGCGACGGCCGTCCGACAGTTTGACAGTGCGCCCGTCGTGGCTACAATGGCCCATCCGCACGCCGACGTAGCTCAATGGTAGAGCAGGGGACTCTTAATCCCTTGGTTGTGGGTTCGACTCCCTCCGTCGGTGCCAACGGTACGACGCCCGGCCGCCTTCGCAGGCGGCCGGGCGTCTTGATGTTCGGCTCCCGCGGCGGCGGCTGATCGGATAGAATGGGCGTGGGAACTTCGGGGTGGCGTCGGCAGCCATACACGTTGGACGGAGCGGGCCATGGACTGGCGTGAGCATATCGCGATGGACGCGGACGTTCTGGCAGGCAAGCCCGTTGTGAAGGGCACCAGGCTGGCGGTGTCGTTCCTGGTCGATCTGATGGCCCAGGGATGGAGTGTCGCCGACCTCCTCGCCAACTACCCCCGACTGACGGATGCCGACGTGCGTGCGTGCTTGGCTTACGCGAGCGAGTCCCTTGAACGCGAGGCCGTCTATCCGCTGGCAGTATAGTTTCGTGGAGATCCTGGCGGATGAGAACATACCGGCCGCGGTTGTCGAAGCGCTACGAGCGCGCGGCCACGATGTGGTCTGGGTGGCCGATCAGGCACCGAGCACGGGCGATCCGAGCGTGCTCGCACTTGCGCAGATCGGCGCGCGCCTGCTCGTTACGCAGGACAAGGACTTCGGGGCGTTGGCCTACAAGTCGAGGCTTCCAGCTGGATCCGGGATTGCGCTCGTCCGATTGACCTCGCCTTCACCTTCGGTGCTGGCTGGCGTACTTGTATCCGTACTGGAGAGTCGAACGGACTGGGCAGAGCCCTTCGCTGTGATCGAGCCGGGCCGCGTGCGGATGCGCTCATTGCCGGAGCGCTAGGACGTCAGGGCACGTCATGCCGGGGGGGAACTCCAGGCTGATGGTTCGACTCCCTCCGACGGTGCCAACGAACGACGCCCGGCCGCCTGTGAAGGCGGGCCGGGCGTTGTGCTGCCAGCCCCGAACCGGCCGGCATCCTTCGGCCGCCCGTCCGTTGCATCATCGGCGATGAACAAGGCACGAGTGGATCGGCGCCACATCACAGTGATTCACCGCCAGATCACTGTGATCCAGCGCCAGATCACTGTGATGTGGCGCCGATCCACTTGCTGTCTGCAATCACGAGGTCGTCGCCCTACCGCCCTACCGCCCTGAACGGCGCTACGCCGACGACTCCGTCGCCCCCGCTCCACCCCCCGGCGGCCGCAGCACCGACGCCAGCGCCGCCACCGTCAACGTCGCCGCAATCACCCCCAGCGACCACTGGCTGGAGATGTCGACATGGACCGGCCAGGACTTGGGCAGCTGCTCCAGGATCATCTTCGTGCCGATGAAGGCCAGGATGAACGCCAGGGCGGGCTTGAGGTAGTGGAAGCGGTCGACGGCGCCCAGCAGGACGAAGTAGAGCGAGCGGAGGCCGAGGATGGCGAAGACGTTGCTCGTGAAGACGATGAACGGGTCGCTCGTCACGCCGAATACGGCCGGGATCGAGTCGAAGGCGAAGATCACGTCCGTCGTCTCGACCATGAACAGGACGACGAACAGCGGCGTGGCGGTCAGCTTGCCGGCCTCGCGGATGAAGAACTTCGACCCGTGATAGCGGCTCGTGACCGGCAGCAGCCGCCGGGCCAGCGTGACCGCCCACTTGCTCTCGACGTCGATCTCCTCCTCGGCGTTGAACACCAAGCGGTAGGCCGTCACGAGCAGGATGGCGCCGAAGATGTAGAGCACCCAGTCGAACCGGCTGATCAAGGCCGAGGCGGTCAGGATGAACACCGCGCGCAGGATGAGCGCCCCGAGCACGCCCCACAGGAGCACGCGGTGTTGGAGCTCGGCCGGCACGCTGAACGACGCGAAGATGATGACGAAGACGAAGATGTTGTCGATCGAGAGCGATTGCTCGAGGACGTAGGCCGTCAGGAAGTCGGTGGCCGCCTGGGCGCCGCCCTCGTGGCGCACGCTGACCAGATAGGCGAACGCGAGCGCGAGGCCGACGAGCACGAGCGTCCACAGGCCTGCTTCGCGCGCGCTGACCTTGTGCGGGTTGCGGTGGAGCACCTTCAGGTCGATGAACAGCAGGCTGAGGACGAAGACAATGAAGAGGACCCACGACCACGGTCCGAAGCCCAACGCTGGCACTGATGGCACGTCCGCCCTCCCTCAATCGCCCGAATTGCGACCGGATCCGGTCTCGAACCCGGGCCGCAATCGACCGTGGTCGCACGCCACCGAGACCGCTCGCGACCCAACGAAAAGGCGAGACCGTCGCCCGTTGCGCTCACCGCGGTCCCGCCTGCGCCCGTCCGTTTTCCGCGGCCCGAAACTTTACAGCGCCGCGGCGCGTGACTATACCAGTCGGGCGACTGCCGCGCGAATCCATCCACGGCCCTACAAGTCGCGATCGCGACCCCCGCGCCGCTGGCGTGGCAACCTGAAATCACGAGCCCCATCCCATGCAAGTCAACCCCGACGGCCTGAAGCGCATCCTCATCGGCCGTCCCTTCCCAACGAGCGCCAGCGCCCACGAGCGGCTTGACAAGGTCCGCGGCCTGGCCATCTTCGCCTCGGACCCGATCAGCTCCAACGCCTACGCCACCGAGGCGATCATGCACGTCCTCATCGTCCTGGGCTCCGGCGCCCTGGCGATGACGATGCCGATCGCCCTCGGCATCGCCGCGCTGATCGCGCTGGTGTGCACCAGCTACGTCCAGACGATCCATCACTACCCGCACGGCGGCGGCGCCTACTCCGTGGCCAAGGACAACCTCGGCCCGAACGTCGCCCTCTTCGCCGCCGCGGCCCTTATGACGGATTATGTCCTCACCGTATCCGTGTCGGTCGCTGCCGGCATCCGCGCGGTCACCTCGGCGTTCCCTGACCTCGTCGAACTGCGGCTGCCGCTCGCCATTGCGGCCGTCCTGCTCATCGCCTGGATCAACCTGCGCGGTGTGCGCGAGAGCGGAACGGTGTTCGCCTTCCCGACATACGCCTTCGTGGCCGGCGTCCTCGTCACCATCGGGCTCGGCTTGTCGCGGATGTACGGCCTGTTCGGCCTGCCCCCGCTGGACCCCCACCCGGTCGTGCTGCCCGCATCGGTGGCCATCGACCCGTGGTCGCTGGCCTACACGTGGCTCCTGCTGCGCGCGTTCGCGGCAGGCTGCACGGCCCTCACCGGCATCGAAGCGATCTCCAACGGTGTGACGGCGTTCCGGAAGCCCGAAGCCCGCAACGCGGCCACGACGATGGTGTGGATGGCCGTCATCGCCATGACGCTGTTCATCGGCATCAGCTGGCTGGCCACCCACATGGCGCTCATCCCGACGGACGAGGGCGAGAGCATCCTTTCCCAGATGACGAACAGCGTCTCGGAAAACCTGTCGGGCGGGCGGGTGCTGTACTACTGGGTTCAGACGTTCACCGCGCTCATCCTCCTCCTGGCGGCGAACACGGGCTATCAGGACTTCCCGCGGCTCGGCTTCTTCCTGGCCCGCGACGGCTACATGCCCCGCTGGATGCAGAATCGGGGAGATCGACTGGTATACAGCTCCGGCATCCTGTTGCTCACGTTCATCGCCGGCATCGTCCTCGTGATCTTCAACGCCGAGGAAATCCGGATGCTGCCGCTGTACGCGATCGGCGTCATGATCAGCTTCACGCTGTCGCAGGCCGGCATGGTGGTGCTCTGGGGCAAGGTGAGCCGGCTCAAGCCCGGCGAAACGATGCGCACCGAGGTCACGACGCTCCACCACGAGCGCAACGTTGTTTGGAAGCGCGTGCTGAACGCCACCGGCGCGCTCGTGACGGGCATCGTGCTCGTCGTCATCACCGCCACCAAGTTCCTTGAGGGCGCCTGGATCATCGCGCTCCTCATCCCGCTGTTCGTCTGGGCGTTCCTGGCCATCCACCGCCACTACGGCCGCGTGGCGGATATGCTCTCGACGAACGAGCGCGAGGACACGCTCGCCAGCCTGACCGAGGTGGCCGACGTCGTCATCGTGCCGATCCCCGACGTCCACCGCGGCACGCTGCGGGCGCTGAAGTACGCCAAGAAGCTGAGCCCGAACGTGCGGGCCGTGGCGATCATCACGGACGACGACCAGCAGGCCCGGATCCTGCGGCGCTGGGCGCGCTTCCCGGAGCTGACGAAGGACGAAGAGATCCATCTGATCAACTACGACTACCGCGACATCATCGACCGGTTGGTCGAGTACATCATCGAGGTCAGCACCGAGGAGTTCCCGAACCAGCTCGTGACCGTCGTCGTCCCGGAGTTCATCCCGCGCAACGCCATCGAGCGCCTGCTGCACAACCAAACGGCCAACATGCTCCGCCGCCGGCTGCACGCGGAACCGAACATCGTCGTGATCGACATCCATTACCACGTGTAGGGGCACCCCTTGTGGGTTTGACGCTACAATCGGTGGCGACTCCGTACGGCATCGATCCACGCATTCACCGACGGCTCCCCCTGATCCGATCGCCCCAACGCCGCCAACGCCGCCCGCCCGTGCAACGCCCGCACCACGTTCGCGACGCCCTCGCCCAGCGCCGGCAGGTCGTAGCCGCCCTCGAGGACGAACGCGATCCGGCCCTCGGCGTGGCGCGCGGCGATGTCGGCGAGGGCCTTCGCGGCGGTGTGGAAACCGGCGCCGGTTACCGTCAGGCCGGCCAGCGGGTCGCGGAACGAGGCGTCGAAGCCGGCGGAGACGAGGACGAGTTCGGGGCGCACGCGCTCGGCCAGCGGCGCGACGACGTCGGCGAAGACACGATCGAACGCCGCGTCGCCCGCGCCACTCGGCAGCGGCACGTTGACCGTCGCCCCACGGCCGGCGCCTTCACCGACCTCGTCGAGCGCGCCCGTGCCCGGATACGCGCCCTGCTGGTGCGTCGACACGAAGACGACGCTGCCGTCGCCGTAGCAGATCTCCTGCGTCCCGTTGCCGTGATGGACGTCGAAGTCGACGATCAGCACGCGGCCGATGCCCCGCGCTTGGGCGTGGCGGGCGGCGACGGCGACGTTGCCGAACAAGCAGAACCCCATCGCCTGAGCGGGGCGGGCGTGGTGGCCGGGCGGCCGGGCGAGGGCGAAGGCGCTGCCGGCGCGGCCGTCGAGCACGGCGTCGACCGCGGCCATCGCGGCGCCGGCGGCGCGGCAGGCATCGTCGAACGACGACGGCGTGACGTACGTCGGCGCCGGGTCGATCAGACCGGGCGCATGGGCCATCGCCGCACGGAGCGCGTCGATGTAGCGCCGGTCGTGAACGCGGGCGAGGGCGTCATGGGGGGCGGGCGCGACGTCGAGGCGGGGCAAGCGGTCGGCCCAGCCGTCGGCGGCGAGGGCGTCCAGGATGGCCGGGATGCGGCCGGCGTGCTCGGGGTGGCCGGGGTCATCGTGGCCGGGGGACGGGACGACGGCGAGGGCGATCGTGGCGGCGCCTTGGACCGGCGCCGGCTCGGTGTCGGGATCGCTGTCGCGTGGCTCGGGCTCCGTCATCGTCGCGTCCGGATCCCTACGGCGCCGGGCGCAGCTTCGCCAGCGTCTCGAACATCGACCGCTCCTCATCCGTCAGGTCGCGCGGCAGCTCGACGTCGACCGTCACGAAGAGGTCGCCGCGCGTGTCGGGCGCGCGGAGCTTGGGCATTCCCTTGCCGCTCAAGCGAAATCGCTGGCCGTTGCGCGTTTCGGGCGGGATCGTCAAGCGCGCGCTGGAGCTGCCATCCGGCATCGGCACGGCGGCCTCACCGCCGAGGAGGGCCGTGTAGAGCGGGACCTTGACGGCCGCGCGGAGATCATCGCCGTCGCGCTGGAACCGCGGATCGGGCTGCACCTCGACGATGAGGAACAGATCGCCCGCGCCCGCCTGCCCCGGCTGGCCCTCGCCGCGCACCCGGACCTTGCTCCCCGTCTTGACGCCGGGCGGGATGCGAACCTCGATCCGCCGGCCGTCGAGCTGGAGCTGGCGCGCCGTGCCGCCGTAGGCTTCGGCCAGCGTGATCGGCACCGCGGCCTCGAGGTCGCCGCCGCGCGGGGGCATCGCCGCCTGGCGTGATCCACCGACGCGCGAACGGCGGCCGGCCTGTGCGTCGTCGCCGGCGCCGCCGCCCATGCCGCCGCCGAAGAGCGACTCGAAGAAGTCGGAGAAGCCGCCTCCGCCGCCGCGGCCGAAGATCGCTTCGAGGTCCTCGGGCGATAGGTTGCGCACGTTCGTCCGGCCCCCGCCGGGCGCTCCGGCGCGCCGCCCGCCCGGCGCCCCGCCCCACTGCGACCAGTCGAAGCCGTCGGCGCCGCCCGCCCGCTCGGACTGGCGCCACGCCGCGCCGAACTTGTCGTACTTGGCGCGCTTGTCCGCATCGCCCAGCACCTCGTACGCCTCGGCGACGTCCTTGAAGCGCTGCGAGGCGGCCGCGTCATCCGGATGAAGGTCCGGATGGCTCTCCTTGGCCAGCTTGCGGTAGGCGCGGCGGATCGCCTTGTCGTCGGCGGTGCGGGGGACGCCGAGGATCTTGTAGTAGTCCTTGTAGTCCATTTCGATCAAGCCCGTTCGGTCAAGCCAAGGACGTGCGCCCCAGAGCCGGCGACGCGACGAGGGTGTGGTGCGCGCGATTGTAGCCGCTCGGTGTTAGACGGGCGTCAGCGGCGCTTGGCGGGTCCGGTGCGCCGTGGCACAAGATCGCCCGTGAGCACCAGACCCGCCGCTGCGCCGTGTCATCCGCCCGCACACCGGACTAGAATAGCCGGCCATGCCCATCCCCCCCACGCCGTCCCTCCGCCAACGCGACTACCTCCTCGGCATCGCCCGCGCGATGACCGAGGCGCTCGAGCCGCGCGACGTGATGGCGCTCGTCCTCAAGACCGCCGTCACGATGACCGGCGGCACGGCCGGTGCGATCGCGATCCGCGGGGACGGGCGCGGCGGCTTCGGCACGCTGGACACGGGCGGACGGGTCGGGCGCGATGCGCACGACGACGACGGGCTGCGGATCGTGGCGAGCTACCACCTCGAAGAGAAGCTCGTCGAGCACCTCCACAGCAGCTTCGACCCGGCTTGGCCCGCTCCGGCGTCCAGCAGCGCGGCGGCCAACAGCGCGGCGGCCAGCGCCGCCCCCGACGCCGACGCCGACGCGGCCCGCTCGACCGTCGACTCTGACGACGCCCTCGACAGCGCCCTCGACGGCGCCCCCGCCGAGATCGACGGCCTGACGAGCCGGCGCATGACCGCCCTCGCCTTCCCGGCTGCCGACTTCTCCCTGCCCGCGCTCCCACCGCCCGCCGGCCCGCTCGTGGCCGTGCGCACGCTGCCGGGCGATGACGAGGACATGGACGTCGTCACGCTGCCGCTGCGGCGGCGGGCGCACGAGATCGGGCAGATCGTCGTCTTCCGCAGCCAGGGCGCGGCGGTCTTCGCGTCGGCCGACGACGAGGTGCTGCGCGCCTTCGCCGACCAGGCCGCGATCGCGATCGAGAACGCGATGCTCCACGCCCGACTGGCGGCGCGCGAGCACCAGCTGGCCGAGGTCGTCGACGGCAGCCCGACGGGCATCCTGCTGCTGGACGGCGCGGGACGGATCGTCGGCGCGAACCCGGCGGCGGAACGGCTGCTCGGCCGCCGGCGCGACGAACTCGCCGGACGAACGCTGCGCGACGCGCTGCCGCTCGAGGGCGAGGACGGCCGGCGGATCGGGATCGATCCGGCCGCGTCGGCGGACGGCGGTCTCCGGTGGACCGGGCGGCTGCCGGACGGTGCGCGCCAGCCGTGGCTGCAAGTTCAGATCACCGCGCTCTCGGCCGTGGCCGATGCCGTCGGCGAGGTCGACGCGCCGGACGGCGTCGAGTCGGTGTCGGGCTCGACGGCAGGCTCGACGGCAGGCTCGACCGCGGGATCGACCGCGGGATCGCCACCGGCGCCGGGTTCGACACGCACCGCGCCCGACGGATTCGTCGTCAACGTCGTGGACGTCACCGCCCTGCGCGAGGCGGAATCCGCCAAGAACACCTTCCTGGCCGGGCTGTCGCACGAGCTGAAGACGCCGCTCGCCCTGATCCGCGGCTTCGCCGAGACGCTCCAGCAACCGCAGATGGCGGGCGATGATGCCTTCCGCGCGCAGGCCGTCGACGTGATCCTCGACGAGACGACCCACCTGACGCACATGGTCGATCAGCTACTCCTGGCCGCCCGCCTCCGCGCCGGCGCGCTGCCGCTCGACCGCCACACCGTCGATCTGCGCGACATGCTCGCCCGCTCCGTCGAGTCGTTCCGGCGCGTCCACCCCGACCGCCGCTGGCAGACCGAGCTGGCCGACGTCGGTCCGATCGTCGCCGACCCGGTGCGGCTGCGTGAGGTCTTCGACAACCTCCTGTCCAACGCCGTGAAGTACTCGGCGCCCGGCACGCCGATCGCCGTCGTGCTGGGGAGCGACGGCCCGGACGGCGACGGCCCGGCCAGCGACGTGATCGTCCAGGTGATCGACCGGGGAATCGGCATCGACCCTGCCGACCAGGCGCAGCTCTTCGGCCGGTTCTTCCGCGCCCACACGGACGGCGGCGCCGACGGCACCGGCCTCGGGCTTTACATGTGCCGGGCGATCGTCGGCGCGCACGGCGGTCGGATCGACGTCCGGAGCACGCCGGGCGAGGGGAGCACGTTCACGGTGCGGCTGCCGCGGGCGGCGGCGGCGGAGCGCGGCGGAATCGCGGGCAGTGACAGCGGCGCGGGCGGGGATCAGCCGCCGGCGAGCGACGACGGACGACAGAGGTGGAGCACATGACGGACGCCACGCTGCTGAAGGACCGGCTCGTCCTGGTCTGCGACGACGAGCAGCGGATCATCCAGTTCGTCCGCGTGAACTTCGAGATGCAGGGCGCTCGGGTCGATGAGGCGCACGACGGTACGACGTGCGTGCAGAAGGTGCGTGAGACGCTGCCGGACCTCGTCGTCCTCGACGTGAACATGCCCGGCATGGACGGCTTCGAAACGCTGCGCGAGCTGCGCACCTTCTCCGATGTCCCGGTGATCATGCTGACGGTGCAAGCCGACGAGACGGACCGCATCCGCGGCCTCGACCTCGGCGCGGACGACTACGTGGCCAAGCCGTTCTCGCCAAGTGAGCTCGTCAGCCGCGCCCGCGCCGTCCTGCGCCGAGTCCAGACGCCGCGCGACAACCGGATCGTCGTCGTCGACGAGGATCTCCAACTCGACTTCGCCCACCGCGAGGTCATCGCCAAGGGCAAGCGCGTGAAGCTCCGGCCCACGGAATGGCGCCTGCTCTACCACCTCGTGAAGCACGCCGGGTGGCTCCAGACGCACGAGGTCATCCTGACGAACGTCTGGGGGCCGGAGTACGTCGACCAGGACAACTACGTCCGGCTCTACATCACCTACCTGCGCCAGAAGATCGAGCCCGAACCGTCCCACCCGCGCTACATCGTGACGGAGCGCGGGATGGGCTATCGGTTCGTGGATTTCGGGGGGAAGAAGGACTTGCCGGGCCTAGTTCCGTGAAACCTCGATCTTCCGCGCCTTCACCGACTCGGCCTTCGGCAGCTCGAGGCGGAGGATGCCGTCGACATAGCTGGCCGTGATTCGCTCGACATCGAGCGGCACGCTCAGGTCGAAGCGGCGCTCGAAGCGGCCGTTGGGGCGCTCCTTGATCAACCACGTCCGGTCCGCGGCCTGCGCCGGCGCCTCGCCGGACACGACGAGCGTGTCGCGCTCGATCGTCACGTCGAAGGCATCGGGGGCGACACCGGGCATCGCCAGCTCCACGATCACGGTGTCGCCCTCCTCCCAGGCATCGACGGCCGGAGCGAGGGGGCCGCTGGCGCGGGCGGGCCCGCCGGCCGGCCACCGGACGACGCTGTCCGCGACGAGCCGGTCCATCGCCTGGCGCAGCGAGAGAACATCGGGGGAAAGGTCGGTCACGGGGCTCCAGGTGCGGCGCACGATCTTCGTCGTCATCGTTCAGCTCTCCTCGTTCGATCGGCGCGTCCGGCGCAGCGGTGCCGGACGCGTGGGGTGTGTGTTGGCTGAAGCGTAGAACGAGCGCGTTAGAGAGATGCTAGCGGTGTGCTGGAGGCGCGTTATAGCCGCCGGCTGGCTTGCCGGGTCGGCTTGCCGGATCGGTTTGCCGGGTCGGGCGGATCGGCGGCCGGCGGGTCCGATCCGCGGTCAACCGTCGACGGGCGCGCGGGCGGCCGGATGGGACGGGCGCGCCCGGCTGACGGCACGGCTGTCCGGGTCGAAGAAGCGCAGCGGTGCGGCCGCCCATGGGCCGGCGTAGTCCACGCCGATGCGCGCCGAGGTCGCCAGGCGCCCAGGCTGCGTTCCGTCCTCGAACCACAGGCGGGCGCCGACGGGCGCGTCGGTCGGGCAGACGTTGTGCCCATCGTCGGCGCGGGTGACGCCGAGGTGCCGGGTGAGCAGGCCGGGGCCGCGGCACGCGGCGACGTCGAGGGGCTGGTCGGGACGGACGACCTCGGCCGCGCGCAACAACACCGCCTGCGCATCGCCCGCCGGACCGGTGACGACGTTCAGCAGGTGGTGCAGGCCATAGATCAGGTAGACGTAGGCATGACCTGCCGGGCCGAACATGATGGCCGTGCGCGCCGTCCGCCCGCGCGCCGCATGGCACGCCAGATCGTGCGCCCCGACGTACGCTTCGGTCTCGACGATGCGGACGCGCTGCACGCTGCCCGCACCGGCCACCGCCAGCGTGGCGCCGACGAGCGCCCGGGCGACGGTTTCGGCGTCGCGGGCAAAGAAGGCGCGGTCGATGGGCGTCGGCGTGGACGGGGCGACGGTCGGCGCGGTGATCATGGGCGGATCGATCATGGGCGGATCATACGGGCATCGGCGACGGCGCGGCAGTCGACGACGTTGGGTTCGCGGCGGCAGTCGATGCGCACCGATCGGTCAGCCGGCGGCCAGCCGCAGCGTGTGGCCGTCCGATGCGGTCTCTCGCCCGTTCTGACTCGACGCTGCTGCATCATCGCGGCTGTTGCATCATCCCTGCTGTTGCATCATCGCTGTCGTTGCATCATCGCTGTTGTATCATCGGCCCTCACCCGCCCGACCCATCGTCGGCGACGGGCTCCGCTTGAGATCAACGACCCCCGCCCTGCCTTGAGGAACCGCCATGTCGCGCCGCCCGATCCCGATGTTCGCCGCCACCACCGCCGCACTCGGCGCAGCCGTTCTCGCCCTCGCCGGCTGCGGCGGCGCGCCGGCTGAGACGCCGGCGGAGTCCACGGCCGTCGCGATCGCCGGCCTGCCGGTCACGCCGACCGTCGTCGCACGGCTCGAGCCGACCGCGACGCCGACCGCCGACCCGGCGGCCGACCCGTGGCACCCCGTACAGGACGCCGACCTGGCGGACATCCCGGTGCCGGTGGCCGCGACGCGCGTGGCGTACGAGCCGGCGACGGCGGACCTCGACGCGGCGGCCGAGTACGCGATGGACGACTTCGACGAGGACGCGCTCGTCGCGTGGTACAAGGAGCAGATGACGGCGTTCGGCTGGGGCTTGGACAGCGAGGAGGACGGCTCGTATGTCTTCCTCCACACCGTCGATCGCTCCGATCGGTTCGCCGACAAGGGCCTGAAGCGCACGGCGACGCTGCTCCTTTCGGGCTCGACCGACGAGGCGGAGTGGACGCTCATCGTCGAGGCGCCGAAGGGAACCTCGATCGTGTCGGCGACGGCGACTCCATCGCCATGACCCGCAGCGACACCGTCGCCATCGTCTTCTATCAGGAGAGCACCGGCGTCCCTCCGGCCGTCCGCGCATGGCAGGAGCGCAACCCGGCATGGCGGCGCAGCCTGGACGAGGTGATCATCTGCCCGGTCTGCGGACTGCCGATCCGGGCGATCGCCGACATGGCGCTGCTGGACAGCGAGAGCGTTCAGGACGAGATCCGCCGCTACCGCCAGGACT
The DNA here is from genome assembly GCA_016703025.1 of Candidatus Avedoeria danica. Taxonomy (NCBI): domain Bacteria; kingdom Bacillati; phylum Chloroflexota; class Ardenticatenia; order Candidatus Epilineales; family Candidatus Epilineaceae; genus Candidatus Avedoeria; species Candidatus Avedoeria danica. The sequence goes on along the minus strand of JADJCV010000003.1, from coordinate 167,655 downwards.
ACCTGCGCGCCGCGTGCTCGAACCACGCCTGGCCGCCTGAAGAATACTGGACCGTGCGCGGCCGTTAATGTCGTGCTAGAACGGTTCGGCTGTCGCAGAAATGGCTATCCCCGCCCTGCACCGACCGCTATAATCCTCCGCGGCGCGGGGGAGTGGCGGAATTGGCAGACGCGCATGCCTTAGGAGCATGTGGGGCGACCCGTGGGAGTTCGAGTCTCCCCTTCCCCATCCGAGCGGGGCCGCGCCCATCTTGACCTCGACGATCTGCTTGATCCCGACGCCCCGCTTGATCCCAACGAAGAGCCGCGAGACAGGAGTCCGGGTTGCACGTCAGCAGCGAAGAGCTTGGCCAGCGCCAGCGCAAGATCACGATCGTCGTCACGGACGACGACGTGGCGCGCGCCAAGCAGGACGTGGCCAAGGAACTCGGCAAGCGGGCGCGCGTGCCCGGCTATCGCCCCGGCACGGCACCGCTCGATCGGCTCGAGGCGCTGCTCGGCGCCGAGGCGCTGGAGAGCGAAGCGGTGGAAAAGCTCGCGCAGCGCGGCGCCCGGCAGGCCGTCGAGCCCGGCGAGGCGTACACCGGCGTGTCGGTCGATGCGAACGTCGTCGGCCGGGACCCCCTCACGATCGAAGTGACGGTCCCGCTCCAGCCCGCCGTCACGCTTGGCGACTACCACGCGCTGCGCGTCCCCGCCCCCAACCCGCCGGCCATCGGCGACGACGAGGTCGACGCGGTGCTCCAGGGCTGGCGGCGCGAGATGGCGGTGCTGACGGACGTCGAGCGCCCGGCCGTGGCCGGCGACATCGTCACGCTCGGTCTGGTCGGCCGACACGCGGATGCCGTCGTCTTCGAGGACGAGGCGCTGACGCTCGCCCTCGACCCTGAACGGTTCGACGCCACGCGGCTGCCGCCGGCCGTGATCGACAAATTGACCGGCGCACGTGCGGGCCAGGCGCTCGACTTCACCGTCACCTACCCCGCGTTCTGGCCGGATGCCGCGCTGCAAGAGCAGCCCGTCGCGTTCAGCGGCACCGTCACGCGCGTCGCCGAGCTGCAGCTGCCCGAGCTGGACGACACGCTGGCGGCGACGCTGGCGGACGTCGACAGCGTCGAGGGGCTGCGGGCGCGGGTGCGGGCGCAGATGGAGGAGCGCGCGCGGATGGCGCTGCAGGATCAGCACATCGAGAGCGCGATCGACGCCCTCGTCGCCGCGGCCAACGTCGACTTCCCGCCGCAGTTGCTGAACGCCGAGATCGCCCGCTATGTCCACGATCTAAAGGCCAAGGTCGAGGAGCAGGGGTTCGTGTTCGAGCAATGGCTCGGGCTGCAGCCCGAGGGCGCCGAGGCGCTGTACGCCCAGATCGAGGGCGAAGCCGACAAGCGCATCCGGCGCCAGCTCGTCCTGACCGAGTTCTGCGCCGCCGAGGGGATCCGCGTCCGATCCAACGAGATCGACGACGAGGTGAAGTTCTTCAGCCGACTCGTCGGCGCCAGCAAGAAGGACGGCCCGGGCGGCCCGGGCGGCCAGAGCGCCAAGGGCGCCCGGTCCCGCCGCGGTCCGATGCCCTCCGTCCACGAGATGCGCAGCTCGTTCGGCGCCCGCATCCTTTCCAGCCGCGCCATCGCCCGCCTGATGGCGATCACGAGCGGCAACCCATGACACCCCATCGACAACACCCCCGCACATCTTTCGCTCAAGAGGAGTTCCCGTGACACAACACGAAACCGACCGCCCGCACGCGATGATCCCGATGGTCATCGAGCAGACCGGCCGCGGCGAGCGCGCCTTCGACATCTACAGCCTGCTGCTCAGCCAGCGGATCATCTTCCTCGGCACCCCGATCCACGACCAAGTGGCCAACGTCATCGTCGCCCAGCTGCTCTTCCTCGACCGCGAGGATCCGAACAAGGACATCCACTTCTACATCAACTCGCCGGGCGGCATCGTCTACGCCGGCCTGGCGATCTACGACACGATGCAGCTCATCCGCGCCGACGTCCGGACGTACGCGATCGGCACGACGGCCTCGATGGCCACGGTGCTCCTGGCCGCCGGCGCCAAGGGGAAGCGCGTCGCGCTGCCGAACGCCACGATCCACATGCACCCGGCCGGCGGCGGCAGCCGCGGCTACGCCCAGGACGTCGAGATCCAGGCGCGCGAGCTGCTGCGGCTGAACCACCGGATCCAGCAGATCATCTCGTTCCACACCGGTCAGACGCAGGAGCAGGTGGCATCCGACTTCGAGCGGGACCGCTTCCTTCTGGCGCAGGAGGCCGTCGACTACGGCCTGGTGGACGAGGTGCTGCCCGGCCCCGAGGGCCTACCGGCGCCGACGCGCGGTCCGGGATTCGCGACCCTCAACGGCGTCACCAACTGAGTCGAGATCCGCGTCGCCCCGCGAGCGCCGTTCGCGGGTTGCTCCGCATCCGCCGGGATGCGTGGCTGCGCATCGCCGCCAGGGAGTCCTCGAGATGACGAAGCCCCGATCGAAAAGCCACTTCTGCTCGTTCTGCAAGCGCCAGCAGGACCAGGTCACGCGGCTGATCGCCGGCCCGGACTCGGTCTACATCTGCGACGAGTGCGTCGATCTCTGCAAGGAGATCCTGGCGGATGAGGAAGCGCGCGAGACCTCGACGCCCGAGCTCTTCCTGCCGCACGTCCCGTCGCCGCGCGAGATCTACGATGGGCTGGACGCGTACGTCATCGGCCAGGAGCGGGCCAAGAAGGTGCTTGCGGTGGCGGTGTACAACCACTACAAGCGGATCCACCACGCCGAGGCGAACGCCGAAACGGCCGAGCTCGCCAAGAGCAACATCCTCCTGATCGGCCCGACGGGCTGCGGCAAGACGCTGCTGGCGCAGACCCTCGCCCGCCTGCTCGACGTCCCGTTCACGATCGCCGATGCCACGGCGCTGACCGAGGCCGGCTATGTCGGCGAGGACGTCGAGAACATCCTGCTCCGGCTCATCCAGGCGGCGGACGGCAACCTGGAACGGGCGAGCAAGGGGATCATCTACATCGACGAGATCGACAAAACGGCGCGCAAGAGCGGCGACAATCCGTCCATCACGCGGGACGTGTCCGGCGAGGGGGTGCAGCAGGCGCTCCTGAAGATCATCGAGGGCACGGTGGCCCACATCCCGCCCCAGGGCGGTCGCAAGCACCCGCACCAAGAGTTCATCCAGCTCGACACGTCGGACATCCTGTTCATCTGCGGCGGCGCCTTCCCGGGCCTCGACCAGGTCGTGCGCAAGCGCGTCCTGCGCGCCGGCTCGCTCGGCTTCCAGTCGGGCGACGGCGGCGCGGCCGCCGTGATCGACGAGCCGCGGATCCTGCAGCACACGCTGGCGGACGACCTCCTCACGTTCGGCCTGATCCCGGAGTTCGTCGGCCGCCTGCCCGTCGTCGTCGCCGTCGACCCGATGGACGAGCCGATGCTCGTGCGGATCCTGACCGAGCCGCGCAACGCGCTGATCAAGCAGTACCAGCAGCTCTTCTCGCTGGACGGCGTCGAGCTGCAGTTCACGGACGATGCGCTCAAGGCCATCGCCGGCGCCGCGCTCGGCATGCAGGCCGGCGCGCGCGGCCTGCGGACGATCCTCGAGCGCACGCTCCTCGAGACGATGTTCGAGATCCCGGAGCGCGACGACATCACGAAGTGCGTCGTCCGCGGCGAAACCGTCCTCGGTGGCGCCGCACCGCTCCTCCTCACCCGCGCCGGCGTGCCCGCCGCTCCCACCGCCCGGCCGGCCAAGCGCGTCCACGCCGAGGCGCCGGCCCCCCTCGTCCTCGGCGCCGACGTCGACGACCAAGCCGACGGGATCGAGAGCGCCTGACGCGCCGGCGTTCGCGCCGGACGATGGATGCCATGTCGACCTCACCGCCGCCAGCCGAACCACGGGGCGGGCCAGCCGGCCCGCCCCGTTTCGTCGCCGACGCCCTCGCGTTCTCGTGCGGCGCGGCGACGATGGCGCTCGAGATCGCCGGCGCCCGCCTGCTGGCGCCGAGCTTCGGGATGTCGATGCCGGTCTGGGCGACGCTGATCGGGCTGACGCTGGCCGGGCTGGCCGCCGGGAGCGCGCTCAGCGGGATCGACGTCCGCCGTGCCGCAGCCGGCCGGGGCTGGCGATCGTGGGCCCGACCGCCCGGCCCGTTGTCGGCGGGCGAGGAATCCGCCGCTGCCTGCCGGTACAATGCCGCCGCCGGCGCCGCCATCGGCGGAATGTGGGTCGCGGCAACATGGGCCATCGCCCCGGTTGCGCTGCTGAGCGGCAAAGTCGCGACATCGCACCTGGATGCGCCGAGCGCCGCGGCGTTCCTCGTTGCGGCGGCGACGTTCGTCGCCTGGCCGACGGTCTTCCTCGGCATGGTCGTACCGCTCGTCATCGCCGGGTCGCAGCGCGACGACGGCCCGCGTGCCCGCGCAGGGCCATCGGTGCGCGAGGGATCGTCGAACCCCGCTGCGCCCGCGCACGGCTGGGCCGCCGGCGGCAGCGGGCGCATCCTGGCGTGGTCGACGCTCGGCAGCCTCGCCGGCACGTTCGGCACCGCGTTCGGCACGCTGCCGCTCCTGGGCGTCCGGTTGTCGCTCGCCGCCTGGGGCGCGGCGCTGATGCTCGTCGCGGCCCTCGCGCTCGTCGCCGAACCCGCCCGCTCGCGCTCTCGCCTCAGCCACGCCATGGCCGCCGGCGTCACATGCCTCGCAGCGGTCATGGTGCTCCTCGCGCGCACGGCCGCCACGCAGCCCCCGGTCGGGCACGCCGACCGCACGGACGGCGCCCGGCTCATCGCCTGGCGCGAAGGACGAACGCACTACATCGAGATCGTCGAGTCCGCCGGCCGCCGCTTCCTGCTCTTCGACGAAGGCGCCGCCGTCCAGTCGATCCACGACGCCGACCGCCCCCTCACCGGCACGGTCTGGGACGACATCGCCGCCGCCCCCCTCCTCGCCCCCGGCGACGCCCCGCCCGCCGTCCGCCGCGCCCTCGTCGTCGGCCTCGCCGGCGGCACCGTCGCCCGCACCCTCGCCGCCGCCTGGCCGGGCGTCCGAATCGACGGCGTCGAGATCGACCCGGACGTCATCGACATCTCCCGCGCTCACCTGGGTCTTTCCGAAATCGTCGGCCTCACGATCCACATTGCCGACGGTCGCGTCTGGATGAATCGACGATGCGCATCGCGAAGCGATGGTCCTTCCCCCTCACCCCCCTACGACCTCATCGCCCTCGACGCCTACCGCGGCCCCTACCCCCCCTTCCACCTCATGACCCGCGAGTTCTTCACGCTCGCCCGCCGCTGCCTCGCCCCCGGCGGCATCGTCGCCCTCAACCTCGTCGACCCGGCCGGCGACGGCGGGACGCTCACCGGCAGCGCGGCGGCGACGCTGGCGACGGTCTTCGGCTGGATCGGCCAGATCGAACGGCCGGATGCGTACAATCGCGTGCTCGTCGCGTCCGGCGCTCCGCCCGGTCAGGGGGCGTTCGACGCGCGGCGCACGGCGCTGTCCACGGACGGCGCGACGAACACCGCACGCGCGGCGGCCGACGCAATGGCGGGGCGATGGCGGATGGCGGTGCCGCTTTCCGCCGACGCGCGCATCCTTACGGACGACCGGGCGCCGGTGGAACGGCTGGTGGAGGCCGATGTGTGGCGGGCGGTGCGGTAGATCTCCGCCCCCATAACCTCACTCCCCCCTCAGCCCCCCCTCACCCCGTTCGCCCATCCTGTCCGCCACTTCATGGAGCCAAGCGCCATGCCCACACCCAATGCCTCGCCCATGCCCGCCCCCAAACCCACCGGCACCGCCCTCCCGACCACCGCCCGTCCCGTGGCGCTGATCATCCTCGACGGCTGGGGCCTCGCCCCGCCCGGCCCCGGCAACGCCGTGTCGCTGGCGCGCACGCCGACGATGGACGCGCTGCTGGCCACCTATCCGCACGCCCAGCTCGTCGCGTCCGGCGAGGACGTCGGTCTGCCGGCGGGGCAGATGGGCAACAGCGAGGTCGGCCACCTGAACCTCGGCGCCGGCTTCATCGTCCTGCAGGACCTGACGCGACTGAACGCCGATGCCATGGCCGGCACGTTCAGCCAGAACGCGACGCTGCGGGCGGCGTTCGATGGCGCGCGGGCGCGCGGCGCCGCCGTCCACTTCATCGGCCTGCTGGGCGACGGCGGCGTGCACGCGACGACGAACCATCTGACGGCCCTCCTGGACGCCGCCGGCTCCGCCGGCATCGGCCGCGTCTGGGTGCACGCGTTCACGGACGGCCGCGACACCGCCCCGCAGAGCGCGCTCGGATTCGTGCGGGCGGCCGAGGCGGCGTTCGCGCGCAGCGGCGTCGGGCGGTTCGCCACGATCGGCGGGCGCTACTTCGGGATGGACCGCGACAAGCGATGGGACCGCACGGCGCTGGCGTGGCGGGCGATCGTCGACGGGGCCGGCGAGACCGCTCCGTCGGCCGAGTCGGCGGTGCAGGCCGCGTACGATCAGGGCACAACGGACGAGTTCATCGCCCCGACCGTCCTCGTCGACGCGGATGGCCGGCCGCTGGCCCGCGTGTCGGACGGCGATGCCGTCGTGCTGTTCAACTTCCGCGCGGATCGCATGCGCCAACTGCTGGCGGCGCTGACCGATCCGGCCTTCGCCGGCTTCGAGCGGCGGCAGCTCTCGCGGATCGACGTCGTGACGCTGACCCGGTACGCCGATGCGCAGACCGCCGCCGTCGCGTTCCCGTCCGACGACGTCGCCCAGCCGCTGGCCCGCGTCGTGAGCGAGGCGGGCATGCGCCAGTTCCACACCGCCGAGACCGAGAAGTACGCCCACGTGACGTACTTCTACAACGGCGGACGGGAGGCGCCCTTCCCGGGCGAGGAGCGGCAGCTCGTGCCGTCGCCCGGCGTCGCGACGTACGACCTCCAGCCGGCGATGAGCGCGCCGGCCCTGTGCGCCCTTGTCGTCGCGCGGATCGCCGAAGGCGAGGACGACCTGATCGTCGTGAACTTCGCCAACCCCGACATGGTCGGCCACACCGGCGACCTGGCCGCGACGGTGCAGGCCGTCGAGACAACGGACGCCTGTCTCGGCCGCATCGTCGACGCGCTGCTGGCGCGCGGCGGCGTGGCGCTCGTGACGGCCGATCACGGCAACGCCGAGGTCATGATCGATCCCGTGACCGGCGCGCCGCACACGGCGCACACGACGAACCCGGTGCCGGTCGTGCTCGTCGGGTCGGCATACGCACGGCTCGGCGAAGGCGATGACGGGATCGCGCTGGCAAACGGCCGCCTGTCCGACGTGGCCCCGACGCTGCTCGCGCTCCTCGGCACCGCCGCCCCGCCGTCCATGACGGGGCACTGCCTGATCGAAGCCGTCTGATCGAAGCCGTCTGATCGAGACAGGCGGCTGAACCCCGTGTGCTATCATCCCGCCCCGAGGCCAAAGGCAACGGACCCATGACCCTTTCCCGCGAACAGATCATCGAGCGCATCGAGCAAACACAGGGCACGGTCGACCTCTCGGGGCTCGACTTGCGGGGCGTTGACCTCTCCAGCCTCAACCTGCGCGGCGCCGACCTCAGCCGGGCGGATCTCACGAACGCCGACCTGCGCTGGACGATCCTCGAAGGCGCCGACCTGCACGCGACGGTGCTCCGCCAAGCCGATGCCCGCTGGTCGGTCCTGCGCGGCGCGAACATGCGGCAGGCCGACCTCGGCCGCGTAAACCTGGCCTGGGCCGACGTCACCGGCGCCGACCTGACCGAGGCCAAGCTCGACGGCGCCGTCGTCGACAGCGTCGACCTCGGCAGTGCGTACGTCGAGCGCCGCGGCCGCGCGCCGCGCGGCGGCGTTCCGGCCGGCGGCGGGCGCAGCGCATCGGACGGCGCGGGCGGCGGCTTCGGCGGTCGCCTCGGCGGTGCGTGGTCGGCGGCGCGCGGCGAGGGCGGCTGGCTGTCGTGGCTGCCGCCGATGACGCCGGCGACCGTGATCGGGCTCGCCGTCGCGCTCCTCGTCCTCGTCCAATTCTGGGGCTGGCTCTACCGCCGCTCGTACTTCGTCGGCGGGTTCCGGCTGACGGATGCCGGCCTGATCACGTTCACCGACCCCGCCAACCTCCTCGCCGGGCTGGGGAACGTCGTCGGTCTGACGCTGGCGACGCTGCTCGCCAGCCCGCTCATCCTGCTGGCGATCCTCCTCGTCATCGCCCTCTTCGCCGCGGTCCCGGTGGCGTGCTACCTCCTGGCGCGGCGGCTGCTGCGGGACACCGTACGCTCGCCCGGACGGCCGATCGTCGTCTTCGGGCTGTTCGTCGCTTTCTTCGCCGGCTACTACGTCCTCATCCCGCAAGCCGTGCAGGCCGGCGGCGCCGTCGGGCGGTCGCTGCCCGTCAGCGGCTGGCTCGGCGCCGTGTTCGGCCTCTGGAAGACGGGCGAGTGGTACGCCAGGCTCGGCCTCCTGGCCATCCTCGTCGCGCTGGCCGTGCCCCTTTGGACCCTCTGGCGCCTCCTGTGTATACGGCTCAGCACGTGGCAGCCGCCGGCCGACTGGCGCCTCCGCTACCCGGCCCTGAACGCTGCCTTCGTCCAACTGCGCGGCAGCCGCCTGATGGCCAACAGCGACCCGCTGTCCGACGACGAGCGCCGCCGCGCCGGCCTGACGGCGATCGGCATCGTCCTCGGCCTGGCCACGGTGCTGACGTTCACCGGCCGCGTCTTCGCCGAGAACGACATGTGCGACGGCGGCCGGCTGCCGCGCGTCCAGCTCATCGGCAAGCTGCCCGATGCCGCGACCGGCGCGGCGGGCGCCGGCGGCACCGTGACGCGCGCGGGCACGGGGACGGCCGACCCGCTGCTCGATGCGTTCGCCCGCCAGCTCAACCCGCGCGAGTTCTGCGCCCGGCTTCTGCTGGAGACGGACGACACGCACTACGTGTTCTTCCCGAGCGAGACCTCGCGTGCCGCGGCGCGCCCGGTGGCCATCTGGTACGGGATCCAAGCCGCCAGCGTCGCCAAGATCGAGCGCGACACCGGCGAGGACGTCTGCCCGACGTGCCTCGACGGGCCGAACGGCAAGGAGATGGCGCTGCTCGACCCCGCCGAGGGTCGGTTCGAGGGCACGTTCTTGAGCTATGACCCCGACACCGGGCTCTTCATGCTCGAGGACGGTACGGACGGTGTCTCCGCCGTGCGCCTCATCGGCGACGGCGCCCGCCTCCTCGCGGACGGCCAAGCGATCACGGACCCGCTCGCGCTCGTGCGCGGCCAGTCGATCGTGGCCTACGGCAAGCTGAACAGCGCCGACCCGACGGCGCTCGTCGTCGACGCGCGCGAGGTGCGGGCGGTGACGCCCAAGCTCGATGGGACCGTTCCGACGCCGAGCGGCACCGTGAAGGTGGACCTCACCGACCCGCGCAGCCCCGTGATCAGCGGCACCGGCTGGCCCGCCGACACGTCGCTGGCCGTCTGGATCGCCCGCCGCGAGGCCAACGTGCCGCCCGACCAGTGGGACAGCACGGTCCCGGTCACGCAATTGGGGTCACAGCCCGACGGCACGTTCTCGGCGCCGGTCGAGTTCAACGAGCAATGGCCGACCGGGCAGGAATACGCGATCATCGTCAAGAACATGACGACGAATGAGACCGCCGTCGGCGACCAGTGGCTCCTGCAGCCGCCGCCGACATCGACCCCGGCGCCGACGCAGGTCTTCATCTCCCCGGACGAACCGACGCCCGACAGCGGCCCGTCCGCCACGCCGCGCGACACGGACACGCCGGCGCCGGAGCCGACGAACACGCCGCTGCCGACGCTCGTTCCGCCGACGCTCGGCCCCGGCCAGTCGCCCCGCACGTGCACCGAGCCGGACGAGTTCGAGCCTGACAGCTCGCGCGGCCAGCAGAAGCCGATCCTGGTGAGCATCGGCGACGGCACGGCGACGCAGAAGCACAACTTCTGCAGCGACTTCGACATCGATCTGGCGACGTTCCCGGTGAAGGGCGGCCGATGGTACCGCGTGTTCACCAAGGGCCTCGCCGCCGGCGTCGACACCGTGCTGGCCGTCGGCGACCTGCCGGGCGGGACGAATTGCACGCCGTGGAACGACACCTTCGGCTGCTGGAGCGACGACGCGTCGGCGCTCACGTTCGAGTCCGAGGTGACGTTCCAGGCGGCCGGCGACGGCCAGGTGATCATCACCGTCGACAACCGCGGGCCCTCGGGCGGCGGCGGCGCGACGTACGAGCTCGGCGTGACGATGTTCGACCGCGGCACCTCGACGCCAAACCCGACCGAAACCCCCAAGGCTTCCGCGACGCCGACACGCACGCCGACGCCGATGAAGGACAGCTTCGAGGGCAACAACACGTGCTCCAGCGCGATCCTCGTCCCGATCGACTTCGTCGTCCGCGCCCCGCTGACCGGCAACACGACGAGCAACCGCGACTATTACAAGTTCGAGCTCGAGCCGGGCATCCAGTACCGCACGGAGATGCGGCCGCCCGACGACCTCGACTACGACATCCTCGTCGGCCCGTGGCAAACGACGTCGCCGCCATGCCCGACCTATGCGTACGCGGTCCGCGACGGCGATGACAACGAGGTCTACGACTGGCCGGTGTATCCGACAAGGCAGGTCGTCCACGTCGTCGTCTACACCCGTGGTGCCTTCGACGCCTCGCGCCCGTACTGGTTGCGCACGGTCGCGCTGTACCCCACCCCGCCGCCGACCCCCACCCCGACCTTCACCCCCACCGCCACGCTCTGGCCCGGCGTGACCCCCCCGCCGACGCCCGAGCCGGGGCCGACCGCGAACCCCCCGTCCGCCACGCCGGTCAACCCGACCGTCACCCCGACCCTCTTCGTGCCGTTCATCACCCCGACCCCGACGCCGGTGGGTCCATGAGGGTTCGCAGCTCCCGGATGATCGACCTCAACCCGTTGCCGCCGCGTCGCGTGCGGCGACGCGGCGGAGCGGCGCACAACATGACATCGCGTCTCGCGATCGCGGCGGCGATCGGCATCGCGCTTGCGCACGCCATTCCCGCGGCCCTCACGCACGCCGCGCCCCTCGCCCCTCAAGCGGCGTGCACGTCCGCGGGGTGGCAGCCCGTGCAGCTGCCGAACCCGTTCGTTGCCCAGTCGCTGGCCGTCGACGTCGCGGCCGGACGGCAGCGGCTGTACGCCGGGACGTACCGCGCCAGCAGCCTTGGCGGCGCCGGCAGCGCCTCGGTCCGGGCGATCGACCTGAACGCGCTGACCTCGATCCCGTTCACCGCGTTCGACCCGAGCACGATGCCCGTGCTGGGCGTCGCGGTGCGGCCCGACAGCGGGCGGCTGGCGGCCGGCCTGGCCGGCGGGGGCGTCGTCCACGCCGAGCCGGACGGCGTGCTGGGCGCCACGCTGCTGCAAGGCCGGACCGCGCGCGCCATCGAGGCGGCCGACGGCACGACGTTCGCCGGGGCGACGGACCAGATCGACGATGCCGGGCTCGGCACGGAGAAGGCGCGCGCCCACGTCTGGCGGCAGCGCGGCGACGAGCCGTGGACATCGCTGACCGGTGGCGTCGAGCGGTTCAACGGCTACTTCTGGGACCTCGCGCTGGACCGCAACGGCCGGCTCTGGGCGTCGCTGGACGGCGACGGCCTCTTCTCGATCGCCGACGCCGCGTCCGACACGCCGGGCGCGTGGTCCGCCGTCGGCGACGTCACGATGCGCAGCCGCACTGCGGAGTCCATCGCCGTCGACCCCGCCGACGCGCGGATCGTGGACGCCGGACTGCGGGAATCGGTCACGAAGACCGGAACGGACACGCCGGGCAGCTACGGCCTGCGGCTCTCACGCGACGGGGGCGCCTCGTTCACCGGCTACGCCGCCGACGGCGGGCTGGGTGGGCTGGGTGCGCCGACCGCCACCACGCCGTTCCGCGCCTCGCAGGTGGCCAGCGTGGCCGCCGGGCCGCGCGGCGGCTGGGTCTTCGCCTCCGTGTGGGGGCTCGGACTCTTCGTGTCCGACGACGCGGGCGCGCAGTGGCACCGCCTGCGGCTGCCGGCCGGCATCGGCCCGGGCTACCAGGTCGAACCGTACATGGACGTGCTGGCCACGGCCCGGATCAACGGCACGTGCGACCTGTTGTACGCCGGCGGCAAGGACGGCCTCTGGGCGCGCAACGTCGCCGGCATCGCCACCGAGATGGCGAACACGCTGTACCTGCCGCGAACCTTCGGCGCGCCGTGGGACATCCGCTGGGGCATGTCACACACGGATGCGCGCCGCGGCGACGGCTGAGACGGCGGCGCGCTTCATCGCCCCTCTGTCAACCGGCCATCCGATCGACAATCCAGGTTCCGTATCTATCCGACCTTCGCCGCGTCTTAATGAGCGAACCGGACGGGAGAACGCATCGTGAGTGAAGCCATGCTGCGCCGGCAGGCGGAAGTGTTCGAGCCGGCAGCCCTGACCGATATCTACGATCGGTACGCGGGCAAGATCTACAGCTACATCTACCACCGCACCGGCAACAGCGCGTTGTCGGAGGATCTGACCTCGGACGTCTTCGTGCGCATGCTCGAAGCGCTGCGGACGGATCGTGGCTGGAACACCAGCCTGCAGGGGTGGTTGTACCGTATCGCCCACAACCTCGTCGTCGACCACTTCCGCCGCTCAACGAAGCGCGACGGGGTCGAGCTGGACGAGCGATGGATGGCGGCGGAGAGCTTCGCGAGCACGTTCGAAGGCCTGTTCCATTCGCACCAGCTCAAGATCGGGATGCGCTTCCTGACCGACGAGCAGCAGCAGGTGGTTGCCCTGAAGTTTGTCGAAGGCCTCAGCAACGTCGAGGTCGCCGAGATCATGGGCAAGACGGAAGGGGCGATCAAAGCCCTCCAGCATCGGGCGCTCTCGGCGCTCCGGCGCGTGGTCGGCGGTGAAGGGTTCGATCCGGTCGAGGCGGAAGCCGAGGCCGAGCTGTAATTTGCGTTTGACTTTGACCACTTGACGTTCGGGGGGACTGGGGACCGATGGCGACAGGAAACGGACAGGGAGGCTTGGCGGGCATGCGCGATGCGCTGGATGCCTGTATTGCACGCCTCCGACGTGGATCGAGCCTTGAGTTGGCGCTGGCTGACTGCGGCATGATGGCGGACGCCTTGCGGCCGCTCGTCGCGCTGGCCCAGCACCTCTCGAGCGCCGCCCGCCCGGCGCCGGCGCCCTCGGCCGACCGCTTGGCCGCCGGCCGCGCCCGCTTCCTCGCCGCAGCCGGCGCACTCCGCGCCGACGGCGCAGCCGCGCCCTTCGCGATGGCCGTCGCGCCGGGTGAAGGCGGCGGCGGCGGATCGATCCCGCCCGTGCCCGCCGCGCCGGCAACGCCCGACGACGACTGGCTCGTCGATGCCCTCGATGCCGCCATCGCCCAGCTGCGCACCGGCGCCTCCATCGACGCGTCGCTGGCCGTGCTGGCAGGCGACGACGCCGGCCGCGCCCGATTGGCCCACCATCTGACGGACTTGGTCGAGCTTCTCTCGGTCGCTTCCGATCTGCATTCCGAGCGCGTGCCCGCGCCGGCCGTTGACCTGGCCGCCGGCCGCGCCCGCTTCCTCGCCGTCGCCGCCGCCGACGAGGCATCGCTGGCCGAGGCGCTCGATGGGCGGCTCGCCGCTTCGTTCCTGGCCGCAACGGCCGATCCGGCCGTCGAAGCCGGCACCTGGGCGGCCGTCCCCGACGCCGATCGGACGGACGCCGCGGCGTTGGCGGCATTTGCCGCGCAGCTCCGCACGGCCGCAACACCCGTGGCCGTCCCCGACCTTGCCGGCGGGCGCGCACGCTTCCTCGCCGCCGCCGAGGCGGCCGAGGCCGACGCCGTCCTGGCGCTCGATGCCGGATTGCTGGCCTCGGCCAGCGGGCTCTCGGTCGAGACCGCCCTGACGGCGGCCGGCGTGGATGGGCGGGCGGCGGAGATCGGTCGGCTCGTCGAGTTCGCGCAGACCCTCGCGCCGGGCGCACCGGCCGTCGCGGCCGATCTGACGGCCGGCCGGGCGCGCTTCCTGGCCGTGGCCGAGCAGGCCCGCGCCCACCACGCCGCCGTCGCCGGTGCGAACCGCGCCGCGGCGGCCTCGGCGGACGCCGCGACGGGCGCCACCGTCGGGTCGCGGCTGGCCGGCTGGCTCCGCTCCGGCAGCCGCTCGGCACGCCCGCTTGGCATGCGGATCGGCGTGCTCGGCTCGATGGCCGCGGCGGTCCTGCTGAGCATCGGCTTCGCCGGCCGCGTGCCGGCCGTGGCGACGGCACTGCCGGGCGATACGCTCTACACCGTCAAGGAGTGGAGCCGCGGCGCTCAGATCCTCCTGTCGACGTTCGATCTCGATGCCGCGCGCCGCGAGGCGCGGCGGGCCCGGATCAACACGGACCGCTTGACGGACACGCTGCGCGCACATGCCGAGGGCCGCTCCGAGGACACATCGTTCAACGCACGCTACGATTCGATCGGCACGGACAGCCAGGGCGAGGAGCGGCCGTACGGCACGCTCTGGGTCACGCCGCTCGACGACGCACCGAAGACGGACAGCGTCGGCCTGGCGTGGCGGGACGGCGAAACGCGATTCGATCTGCCCGACGGCTATGACACGCTCTTCGATGTCCCGGCGGGGGTGGAGCTGCGGCTCAACGTCCGCACGGGTGAGGAGAGCCGACCGCTGGCGCTGCGGGTCAGCGTCAAGGGGCTCGCGCCGCTGGTGCCGCTGACGGCCACCGCCACGATCAGCGCGACGCAGCCGATCACGCCCACCGGCACGCCGGAACTTCAGTCGACCCCCGAGATCACCGCCACGGCGACGATCTCGTCCACACCCGGCGTCCTGCCGACGCCGACGGATGCCGTCACCGCCACACTGCAGCCGACCGGCGAGCCCGCGGCGACCGAGACCGTGATGGTGTCGGGCGAGGACAACGGCGTGACGAACCGCGTCCTGGAGGGCACGGTGCAGCAGGTCACGCTTGCGGCCGACGGCTCCGGGCCGGAGAGCTGCCGCCTCCTGTCCAACTCCGGCCAGGCGTACACGATCGACTTGCGGAGCCTCTCCCCCGAGGAGCGGGCGAAGGTCAGCAACGGCAGCCGGATCTCGCTCAAGGTGAAGTTCGACCCGATGGACAAGCTGGCGGGCGTCGCCACGGCGTTCATCCGGCTCCATGACGAGAGCTGCACGAACGCCAAGGCCGGTGGCACGGTGCTCGAATACCGGTTCGACGACCAGCTCGTCATCGGCTTGGACGGCGGCGGGCGGCTCGCGTTCCACATGGGGCCCGACAAGGGCGGCATGAAGCCGGCGATCAAGGGCGACATCCGGATCGGCGGCAAGGTGCACGTGGAGTACAAGCGCTGCGGCGGGCCAACGGCCAACCAAGCGGTGACCGTGACCGGCGAGAACAGCGCGGCGACGGCGGACGCGACGCCCGGCGAGCCGTTCCGCAAGACGGGCACGGTGCTCAACGACCCGATCGAGGACGGCCGCCAAGTCCGGTTCGACCTCGCGATCAGCGTGAACGGCACGCCCGAGCCGGCGTGGGCCGTGGCGATCGATCTGGCGAACGTGCGGGGCGGCAAGCTGCGCAAGGGGCAGCTCGTCGAGGTCGAGGGGCGCGTGACGAACCGCGAGCAGCGCTTCGTCGTGGCCGATCGGGTCACGATCAGGGCCAACCCGCGGCCGACGGCCACCCCGGAGCCAACCGCCACACCCCAGCCGACGGCCACCGACGCACCCACGGCGACGGCAACGACCGAGCCGCCCAGCCCGACGCCGGCACCTTCTGACACCCCGGCGCCGACCGAGACACCGATGCCTCAGCCGACGACGATCATCGGACAGAGCCCCACACGAACCCGAGCGGGCGCCGCGCTCGCCCGGGCCTGAGCGGCGCCGGCCCGTTGGCCGGGGCCATGCGGCAACCTATAATGCCCTCGGCGGAAGGGCCGCTGCCGTCGCACGACGCGTGCGACGGCGGGTCCAGCGCTTGCGGGTGCGTGCTGAAGTGAGAGCCATGGATCGACGTCATCGACGCGGGAAAGTCGTTCTCGGCCTGGGTCTGGCCGCACTGGTCGGGCTGGCCGCGATCGGTTTGCGCCGCATGGATTTGCGGCCTGCAGCCCTTCACGGGGATGCGGGTCGTACGGCTGCGCCCGTGGCGCCCGGCGCCCTGTCCGCACTGTCCGCACTGTCCGCCCTGCAGCAAGCGCCCGATCCGCCCGGCGTCGGCCTTCTGCCGGCTCCGACGTGCCGGGTCGTGGGCTACCTCGAGCGCGCGAACGCGGGCGAGGGCGTCATCTGGGGCACGTTGACGAACGTCGGGGCCGTCACGACGACGCTGGACGGCGTCGAACTCGGCTGGGCGGGCGACGACGCGACGCTGGCGGAGATCCTGGTGCGTCGCGGGCCGGGCGAGACGCCGAAGTCGCTCTTCAGCGGCAAGGCCAACAGTCCGTTCTTCGCCACGCACGACGCCGGTTGGCAGCTGTCGCCGGGCGAATCGGCGCAGCTCGGGCTTCGCTTTCAATGGGGCAACCCGGACGCGCCCTGGCTCCTGAAGGCCGCCGTCGTGCACCTGCGCAACGGCTGCCGTGCCGTGCTGCGCCCGCGGATCGACGGCCCGAGCTGTCCGGTGCGGATCACGGACCGGCCGCACGTGCCCACCAGCGCGCGCAACCGCGTCGAGGTGACCGTCGAGAACACCGGCCAAACCGAGGACAGCCTGACCGCGCTCGAGGTCGCCTGGCCGGTGGCCGTGAACGGCCGGCTGCGCAAGGTGACCGTGGACGGAACGGAGGTCGTCGACCTCAAGGACGGCTATCGTGCTTCGCCGGCGACGCTGCCGTTGGCGCGGATCCGAGAGGACGGGATCAAGATCGAGCCGGGCAAGCCCAAGGCGATCGGGCTGGAGTTCGAGAAGAACGCGGCCCAGGATGGCTACAGCTTCCAAGGCACGACGCGCAACGGGTGCTCGATCTCCACGACGACCGGCTTGGCGGCATGGGACTGCGGCGTCGGTGCAGGCGAGGTCGCGATCGACGGCGACGTGGCGCGCTACAAGCTGACGAACCCGCGTGAGATCGACCGCGCCGTCACGGACCTGACGCTCTTCTGGCCGACGGCCGCCAACGGCCCGCTGATGAGCGTCACCGTCGATGGCCAGCCCCTCTGGCGAGGCGAGCAGCACGAATCGCCGGTGTCCGTGCCGTTCTCGGACCCGGTTCGGCTGCCGGCTGGCGGCAGCCTTGAGCTGGCGTTCCGGTTCCGGCCGCCGTCGGCCGCCGGCGCCGGCCCGCAGCTGGCCGCCGGCGCGTACACGCTCGTCGTCGCCCTTGACGGCGGCTGCCAGTCGGCCTTCACGAACCGTGCCGCTGTCGGTGAGTGCGACCTTTCGGCCGGCGAGCTTGTCTCGCTCGTCGAGCCGACAAGTCACAACATGCAGGTCGACGTCTTCAACAACGGCGACGACGTCCGGCTCCAATCGCTCCGCCTGGTGTGGCCGGCAGCCAACGGCAGCATCCGCGGCATCCGCTGGGGCGGCCAGGAGTTGCTCATCGGCGCGGCGCTGGTCCACGCGACGGAGGGCGTCACGTTCACCGTCCCGGACGGGCTCGGGATCACGCTGGCCCAAGGCAGCCAGGCCGCCCTCGCCGTCGACTTCACCGAAGCCCCGATGCCGGACGGCTACACGTTCGCGCTGCGCTTCGCCAACCGGCGCGGCGATCCGTGCCAGACCGTGCTCGTGACGCGCCAGGCCCCGCCGGGCGACGGCGTCGAGGCGCCGTGCACCGCCTCGCTCATCGGCCCACGCTTCGGCGTCGACCTCACGCAGCTCGTCTTCGATCTCACGAACAATGGACCGGCCGCCGACAGCCTCGTCGGGCTCGACATCAACGTCGCGCAGTTCGACCCGCTCTCGCCGCTGGCCACGATCGAGGTCGAGCGAGCCGGCGGCGAGATCCAGACGATCTGGACGAACCTGCCGCTGCGCCGACCGCCCTACCCCGTCCGGCTGGCCGAACCGTTCGCGCTCGAGCCCAACGAGACCGTGACGCTCCGGCTGCAGTTCGCGGCGACGTTCCGGCCGACAGGTCGGGCCGAGGAGGTCATCACGGTCCGGGCGGACTTCGGCGACAATTGCGCGGTCTGGAACGTGCCGCTCGGCGTCGAGCCGCCGGCCAGCACGCTGCTCACGGGCGTGATCGCCCAGCTGCCCGACCCGCTGATGAGCTGCTGCTGGCTGATCCGCCGCTGGGACAACGACATCGACAACCGCGAGGTCAAGGTGGACGTCGATGCCAGCACGGTGCTCGATCCGGCGTCGCTGACGCCGCGTGACGGCGACCCGGTCACCGTGACCGCCATCGCCCGCGCCGACGGCTCGCTCTACGCCCAACGGATCGAGTTCCAGCGCCGCGGCGTGCAGGTCAAGGTCGCGGGCACGATCAGCAAGCTCGGCCCTGACGCCGTCACGCGGCCCGGACTGCCGGACTGGTTCGTCGTCGAGGGCCGCCTGGTCAGCCTGACGGACGGCACGACGGTCAACGGCCCGCTGATCGTCGGCGCACGCGTCTTCGTGACCGGGACGCCCGACGGCGGCACGGTCCTGGCCGGCACGATCGAGGTCAGCGGAGCCGGGGTGCGGGAGCTTCTCAGCCGCAAGACGGTCGAGGGCATCCTCGTGCGCATCGTCGACCAGGGCGCCGAGCGCTACTGGACGGTCGGCAGCACGACGGTCCACATCACGTCGGCCACGCAGTTCTACGATGGAAACAATTCGCCCATCCCGAACCCGCCGGCCGTCGCCCGCGGCGCTCCGGTGCGGGCCGAGGGCGCGATCGAGAGCGGCGGGCCGAACGGCGGTGCGGCGACGGTGCGTGCCGATTCCATCTGGTTCCTGCCGCACCATGCGGAGATGCGCGTCACGGGCCGGATTCTCCAGCTGCCGCCGGCGGGCCAGATCGGCGAGTGGAAGGTCGAGGCCGACGGCGGAGGGACGACGAGCTTCGTCGTGCGCTCGATGGCCGTCGTGGACACGCGCGCCGCGCCGGCGCAGGCCGGCAACCGGTTGTCCGCCGTTCTGCAGCAGGCGGACGACGGCAGCTGGGTCGCGCTCAAGCTGCGCACGGACTGGGACGGCCGATGATGCGCGTCATGCACCGGCTGCGCGGCGGGCCGATGGTGCGGACGATCCGGCGGGCGGCCCGCGGGCACATCGCTCGCGCGCTGGCCGTCGCGCTCTGCGTGGCGCTGCTGCCCGCCGTCGGCGGCGCGCGGCCGCAGGTGACGCTCGAGGACACGCTGAACCTCTCGCTCACCGCCGGGCGCGCCTCGTCCCATCCCGGCATCGCGATCGCCACGGACAGCGCGACGAACACCGGCACGGTGCACGTGGTGTGGGAAGAAGAGAACGCCGAGTTCATCGTGAACGGCGTGGCGCACCGCTACCGCAACTTCAACCTGCAGACCGGCGACTGGAAAGGCGACTGGTCGGCCGTTCAATGGATCTTCGAGTCCGGGCAGGATCCGGCGATCGCGGCGAGGGGCGACCTCGTCATCGTGGCGTTCGTCCAGCCCCCGTGGGAGGACGGCGCACCGACCGAGATCAACGTCGCCCGCTGGGCGCCCGGCACGCAGACGTGGTCGGAGCCGTCGCGCTTGCGCTGGGGACAGAAGGACAACGTCACGTTCTACTGCAAGCAGCCAGATGTGGCGATCGACGCGCTCGGTCGGGTCTGGATGACGTGGGTGGACGAAGCCTCGGACGGTCAGCCGTACTGGGCGATCGTCAGCCCGGAGTTGCCGACACTCGGCGAGCTGTCGTCCGTCGACATCATCCTCGACACCGTGCATGCCCAGTCGCCCCGGATTGCCGCCGGACCGGAGGCCGGGGACGGCGTTTGGTCGACGTGGAACAAGGACGTCCCCGAGCTCGGCGAGGGCGAGATCATCCGCAGCGCGTTCAAGCCGGGCAACGGTTGGGTGGAGTCGACGAAGCTGAACAGCGGCAGCCACGGCCGCGCGCCCGACCTGGCGGCCGGCAGCAATGGCGATGCGTGCACGGCGTGGCAGGAGCAGGTGGATGGCGGCGCCGGCCAGCCGGACATCTACATGGACTGCACGATGCCCGGTCAACGGAGCGTGAACCTGAGCGGCACTGCCGCCGACCGCTCGGTCGAGCCGAGCGTCGTCTTCGGTCCGCCCGACGTCGGGGCGATGGTGGCCTGGCGCGAGCAGCCGCAGGCGCCGGACGCATCGATCAACTTCAAACCGGCCGAGCCGGCCGCGGCACCGATCGCGATCGAGGGCGGCAAGGTCTCGTCGCCGGTCATCGCCACGTACGGCGGGATCGTTCATGCGGTCTGGGTGAAGGACGAAGACCAGGGCAGCCCTGACGTGTACTACGGCCGCTTCCCGTCCAGCATCCCGACGCCCACCCCCGAGCCGACGACGCCCGGCCCGAGCGCCACGAACACGCCGCCCTCGCCCACCGCGACCCGCACGCGCGCCACCCCGAGCGCCACGAACACGCCGCGCCGCCCGTCCGCCACGCCATCCATCGAGCTTACCCCGACGCCCGGCCCGACGAGCACCCCGATTCCGACGCTCGAAAAGATCCGCGGGATCGTGATCCTGCCGTACATGGTGAAGCCGCGCCCGGTGCAGTAGGCGGCCGCTCTACGGGGGCGCCGCGGTCCCGGGTGCGGGGGTGATCGTCACGATGTCCGGCAGCACCGGCGTGTGCGTCGCGCGCGGGCGCGTCGGGCTGTTCGTCGGGACGGGGGCGAGGACGGTCGGGGCGACGAACGGGACGTCGTGGTCCGTTTGGCGGCGCTGATCGGGCGTCAGCGTCGGTGCAACGACGCTCGCCACGGTGAAGATGCCGAAGCCGATCGTCATGAGGAGCAGGAGCGTGACGAGGCTGCGCACGTAGCGGCCGAGGTAGGCCTCACGCTCGACGCCGAAGGCGGCCGCGCGGCGGCCGCGCAGTGCCCGCCGCGCCACCCAAAGCTCGCGCACCGCCAGACAGCCGAGCAGGCCGTACAGCCACGGGGCATACGCTTCGACGCCGGTGATCAGCTCGGGCATGGGGGGCGGAGGGCAGGCACGGGGGCCTGCCCCTACTCGTTGAACATCGCACCGACGGACTGGCCGGTGTGGATGCGGTGGATGACCTCGCCCAGGAGCGCGCCGATCGGCAGGACCTCGATGCACGGCAGCTGCTTCTCGGGCGGCAGGTAGCAGCTGTTCGTGACGACGACGCGCTCGAACGGCGACGATCGCAGCCGCTCGATGGCCGGCGGGGAGAGGATGGCGTGCGTGGCCAAGGCGTACACGCGCTTTGCGCCGCGCTGGATCGCGAACTCGGCGGCGTGGACCATCGTGCCGGCGGTATCGATCTCCTCGTCGACGATCAGGACGTCCTTGCCGTCAACCTCGCCGATGAGGTTGAGGGCTTCGGTGTTGCCGCCGTCCTTGCTGCGCCGCTTCTCGACGAGCGCGAGCGGCATGTCCACCTCGTCCGCGAAGTAGCGCGCATCCTTGGCGTGGCCGAGGTCGGGCGAGAGGACGACGCCGTTCGTGATGTCGGACCGCTTCACCCAGTCGGCCAGGTGGTGGCGGGCGGTGATGTCGTCCACCGGGATGTGGAAGAAGCCCTGGATCTGGCCGGCGTGCAGGTCCATCGTCAGGACGCGGTCGGCGCCGGCGGTCGTCAGCATGTCGGCCACCAGGCGCGCCGTGATCGGGACGCGCGGCTGGTCCTTCTTGTCGGAGCGCCCGTAGCCGTAGTACGGCACGACGGCCGTGATCCGCCCGGCCGAATCGCGGCGCAGGCAGTCGATGGCGATCAGGAGCTCCATCAGGTTGTCGTTCGCCGGCGCGCTCGTCGGCTGCACCCAGAACACATCGCAGCCGCGGACCGACTTGTCCAGCCGGACGAACGTGTTCGAGTTCGCGAACTGTCGGATCTCGACCGGATGGAGCGCCGTCTTCAAATAGGCCGCGATCTCGGCCGCCAATGGCTGGTTGGCGGTGCCCGAGCACAGGATGAGTCGGCCGTACAGCAGGTCGGTCGGTGCTTCGGCAGGGGTCATCGTCCGACTCCATCGGATGGGCGCGCCCGGCAGGGAGCGTATGGTGCCTCAAAGGGCGGGGACGGGCCAAGGTGCGGCGATCGAGCCCGTCGCCGGCATGTAATCATCGCTCCCCGTCCCGACGTCCAACCCTGTGGCGCACGCGCGCAACCGGGCGACGGCGAACCGCGTACGTCCCGCCCGGTCCACCTGTCCATGCCACCTGCCCACCTGCCCATCAACTGCCCACTCAACTGCCCGTCCAACTCACGAGGAATTCCGCCATGCCTGCCCGCCGTCGGTTCACGCCCGTCCGCCCGATCGCATTGCTCGTCTTGTTCGGCTTGTTGTCCGGACTGTGCCTCAGCCCGGCCGCCGCGACGCTGGCGACGTTTGGTCCGCTGGCGACGCTTGGTCCGCTCGCGCCCACCGCGCGCACGGCCAACGCGCAGGCGGCGCCCGAACTCGTCGTGCCGCTCCACGGCACCGCCCTGACGTACCGGACCGTCCCGCAGACCGCCGTCAACGCCGAGCTCGTCGGCGCCGACGGGGTGAAGAAGGACGAAGGGCTCGGCGTCGCCGGCGCCGACGGCGTGGCGACCGTTCAGTTCCTCCTCGGCGGCGGTGTGATCCAGCCGGGCGACGCGCTGACGCTGTCGCGCTCCGGCGGCAAGCCGCTGCGCGTCACCGTGCCGGCCCTCGCCGCCGCCGTCGACGTCGCCAATGATCGCGTGTTCGGCACGGCGCCGGCCGGATCGCAGCTCGCGCTCTCGATCGCGACGGGCGGCGCCGGCGCGGCGACGATCGAGCGCTCCGCCACCGCCGACGCCGGCGGTGCGTTCGCCCTCGCGCTCAGCGGCGAGGTCGACCTCCAGGCGGGCGCCGTCGCGGGCACGGTCAGCCTGACGACGGCCGAGAACCACCGCTTCGTCACCCAGTTCGCGTCGCTCGGCGCGCAGATGACGCTTGGGGCGTACGCCATCCGCGGCCAGGCCCCCGCGGGGGCGCTCGTTTCGGCCGAGATCCTCCGCGCGGACGGCACGACGCAGACGATCCCACCGACCCGGGTGACCGGCGGCACCGCGTTCGTCCTCTCCGTGCTCGGCCAGGGCGCCCCATCGGCTCCGCCCCAGCCGCTTGCCGCAGGTCAGGTCATTACGATTCGGACGACGGGCGGCCCGGCCGGCTCCGACGAGACGCGGACCGCCACGCTGGCCGCCCTCACCGTCGCCCTCGACCCGGCCGCCGACGCGGTCTCCGGCACCGGCCCGGCCGCGACGATGCTGACGCTCAACGCCGACGACATGGACGGCCGCAGCGGCAGCTACGGCGCCACGACGGATGGCGCCGGGGCGTACGCCCTCCCGCTCAGCGGCCAGCTCGACCTCGGCGCCGGCTGGCGCGTCCGCGCCTCGTACGAGGCCGCCCCCGGCGCGCGGGTGGTGGCGGTGGCCGTCGTCCGCAAGGTGCGCGCCGCCGTCGGCTTCCTGGCCGGCCAGGGCCGCGCCGAGCCGGGCCAGGCCGTGACCGTCACGCTCCGCAGCAGCGCCGGCACCGTCAAGACGCAGCAGCGCACGTTCGTGAACGACCAAGGGCAGTACAACCTCTTCGGCGGCGGCGGCTTCGGCCCGGCGCCAACGCCGGGCGACTCGATCGAGATCGCGTTCGTCGACGGCGATCCGGACGTGCTGCGCGTGCCGACGCTCACGGCGCGCACGGACGTCACGGCGGACACGGTGAGCGGCGAGGCGCCGGCCGGCGCGGCGGTGCGCGTGCGCGTCGAGACCGCTGCCGGCGCGCCTTCGTTCACCGCGGTTTCGAACGCATCGGGGATGTACCAGGCCGCGACTGCGCCGTCCGTCGACTTGGCGCGGCCGGCGAACGGCACCGTCTTCGTCAGCGTGAGCGAGGGCGCCGAGTTCTACACCACCTTCGCCGCCGTCCAGCTGACCGTCAACGGCGGCAACACGTTCCAATCCAACTTCATCATCGGCAACGGCCCGCTGGGCCGGGCGGTCGCGGCCGAGCTCTACACGCCGGACAGCAAGCTGATCGGCCGAGCCAGCGGGGTGGTGTTCGGCGGCAACGGCCTGTTCATCGGACCGGTCAGCGGGGCCCAGCCGCAGTTCTTCCTGCAGCTCACCGACACGACCGGCACGCCGATCACGATGCAGCCGGGCGACACGCTCAAGTTCACGGCCGGCGACGACGCGTTCGATCTCGTGATCCCGCCGCTCGACGCCGTGGTCTTCGTCCAGACCGACACCGTCAACGGCCACACGCTGCCCGGCAACAAGGTGACGCTCCAGATCGCCGGCGACCAGAGCGGCGGCATCGCGGCCACGGCCGACGCCACGGCGGACGCGGCCGGCAACTTCAGCCACAGCTTCGCCGGCACGTGGGACGTGAAGTACGGCGACTTCGTCCTCCTGTCGACGAACGTCGGCGGGCACCTCGTCCTGAACACGACGATCGCGCCGGGCATGCTCATCGATGCCGATCAGGCCTTGGTGCTGGCTTCGCTCTCGCCCGGCGTGCGGGCGACGGTGACGCTGAAGCGCGGCGGCCGGACGCTCAACGACGAGCAGACGACCGCCGACGCAAGCGGCGCGTTGGCGGTGGCGTTCACGGACAGCGCCGGCGCGCCGGTCGTCCTCCAGATGGGCGACGTCCTCACGGTGACGCCGGGCGACCCGAACGTCGCCCCGTTGACGATCACGCTGCCGGACCTGACGGTGCGGGCCACCGTCGCCACCGACGCGATCCAAGGCCGGGCGACGACGGGCGGCTCGCTGACGATGCTGGCGCTCGATGCCTACGGCCGGTCGGGATCGATCGGCTTCTTCCAGGCCTGGCCGGCGGTCGAGGCCAACGGCACGTATGCCGCCGACTTCGTGCCCCGCGTCGACGTCCGGCCCGGGACGCGGGTGATCGCGCTCTACCGTCCCGCCGCCGGGCACTACGTCGTCCGCTCGCACACCGTGCCCATTCTGAACGCCGAGCACAGCGGTCCGAACGCGTGCGGCTTCGGCGACGTGCGCAACGATGTGACGGTCGACCTCGTGGACGCCGGCAGCCGCACGCTGGCCGGCGCCAAGGAGAAGGCGCGCTACGACGGCTTCTTCAGCGCCGTGCTGCGCGACACGGCGGGCGCGGCCATCGCCTCGGCGGCCGGCCAAACGGACAAGGCCAGGCTCGGCGCGGCGGCGGCCGACGTCGTGCTGCCGACGCTCGACCTCCAGGTCGATTGGCGGACGCGCCAGGTGCGCGGCACCGGCCCGGCCAGCACGACGTTCTTCGTCCAACCGGCCGTGCCGTGCGCGGCGCAGGCGCCGGCCGGCATCCTGAACGTGAACGTCCAGTTCGCCTTCCCGCAGCAGACCGGCGCGGACGGCGCGCTGCAGACGAACATCCCGGGCAACCTCGGCGCGCCGGGCACGGGCCTCGAGATCGGCCTGTATGCGCCGAACGACCACCGCATCTTCCGCCACGTCTACCGCGCCTTGGCGCAGGTCCACATCCACACGGACCGCGTGGCCGGCCGCGCCAACCCGCTGGACGACGTCACCGTCATCGTGAAGGCGGCCGACGGGACGGAGCGCGGCCGGGGGACGGGCAAGGCGGATGAATCGGGCCAGTTCGATGTCCGCGTGAAGGACGCCGCCGGCGGCGCGGTGACGATGAACGCCGGCGACACGGTGACGCTGCAGGCGCCTGCCGAGTCGCCCGTTGTGCCCGTCGAACCGCTCTCGTTCGATTGGTCGCCCGGCGCCACGGACCTCGTCGGCAACGCGCCGGCCGGGCGGACCGTGCAGGTCGTGCTGCGGCTGAGGAGCGGCGCGGTGTACGCCATCGCCCGCACCGCCGACAGCACCGGCGCCTTCCGCTTCGGCGCCGCCGACGTCCCACCGCGCGCGGGCTGGGCGATGGGCGACGTGGCCGCGGTGCGGATCGTCCTGCCGACAGCCGACGGCCACCAGATCATCGACCAGACGGCCGACTTCGAGACGCCGGACGGACCGGGGCCGGGCGAACGCGACGGGCGGACGTTGTACCTGCCGCTGGGGTACAGCAACCGGCGGGGGGGGCTTGCGGCGGCGGCGCAGGCGAATGCACGTGCGAAGGCGCAGGCGGTGTCGCAGCCGACGACAGCGAGCGTGCGCGTGCGGCCGGTCGACATGGCCGATGTGCGGCGGGCGTGGCAAAGGGTTGGCGGGATGGTCGGAATCGAGCGGTGGGACACGGTGAATCCTCTACAGCTCGATCGCCGGATGGACGTCGTGGAGTCGGCCGTCGACTGGTAACGCGTCGACATGGAGTAGCACTGCGAACGTTGAGGCGCGGTATCGACCACGAATCGATGCCGCGCCAACGCGAGGGTGGCCATTGGATGGGCTCCTTGTCGGGCTGGATCGCGGGTGCAAAGACGTCAGACGACCGGCGGCCGTCGCGCGGCCGTGCGTCAGCGTACGTCCATCACGATCCGATCGTGCACCGCGAAACCGCCGCGTGACCGCTGATCGGCCGACCCCTTGCGCGGATCCTGGCCCTCTTGACACACGCCTGTGCATGTGCATACTGATACACATGGCCAAGACGAAGCGTGTCCAAGTCCTCATGGAACCCGATGAGTTCGATCTCCTCGAAGCGCTCGCGCGCAAGCAACGGTCATCCGTCTCCGATCTGATGCGCGAGGCGGCGCGCGCGCACTGGCTCGCCCGCGCCACGACAGCCCAGCGCGCGTCCGCTGCGCGCGCGTTTCTCGGCCTGGCCGACACACCGCTCCCCGAGTGGGACGAGCTCGAGCGGGAGATCGAGGCCAGGCGTGGCTAGGTTCTTCCTCGATACGAACGTATTTCTATATGCCATCGGGGGAGAGGGTCCCCATCGCACGGCTTGCCGGGCGCTGCTCGCAGCCGTCGGCGACGGGGAGTTGGACGGCGTCACGAGCAGCGAAGTGCTCCAGGAGATCCTTCACGTCCGCTCACGGCGGCTTGGCTGGAGCGATGCCACGGCAACGGTACGGGCCGCCGCGGCGCTCGTTGCAGACGTGTTGCCCGTGTCGCACTACGACGTGTTGGCTGCGTGTGACTTGATCGATCGGCATCCGAATCTGGGCGCGCGTGACTCGCTGCACGTCGCCGTCATGCGAAGCGCCGACATCGACACGATCATTTCCATGGACGCCGACTTCGATGCGGTGCCGAACCTCCGCCGCATCCATCCCGACGAGGTCCGACCCACCCGCCCGTAGGCCGACGATTCGACGCCCTCCGGTAGAATACCCGCCGACGAGGGCACGCCTTGCCCTGACGATGGAGCCCCCCCATGCCCCGCCCCGCCCCATATGGCACCTGGCCCTCCCCTCTCACCGCCGACCGCGTCGCCGCCGGCGCCCGCCGCATCGCGGACGTCGTCGTCGAGGGCGATACGATCTACTGGGGGGAGACGCGACCGGACGAAGGCGGGCGCGTCACGATCATGCAGCGCACCGCCGACGGCGAAGTGATCGACCTCCTGCCCGAACCGTGGAGCGTGCGCACGCGGGTGCACGAGTACGGCGGCGGCGCGTTCACCGTGGCGGACGGCGTCCTCTACTTCTCGCAGTTCGACGATCAGCGGATCTACGACTTCCACCCCGAAGGCCGGCCCGAGCCGCTCACGCCCGACGGCCCGTGGCGTTTCGCCGACGCCGTCGTCGACCGCGAGCGCGACCGCCTGCTGTGCGTCCGCGAGGATCACGGCGCGAAGAACGCCGAGGCGCGCAACGAGATCGTCGCAATCGACCGCGAGAGCGGCGCCGTGACGGTCCTCGTCACGGGCCGGACGTTCTATGCCAGCCCGCGACTCAGCCCGGACGGCCGCCGCATGTGCTGGCTGGAGTGGGATCACCCGAACATGCCGTGGGACGGGACCGTGCTGTGCGTCGGCGACGTGGCGAACGACGGCAAGGTCCGCTCGCGAACGGTCGTGGCCGGCGGCGCCGAGGAATCCGTGTACGGCCCGCTGTGGTCGCCGTCCGGCGTGCTGCACTTCGCGTCGGACCGCACGGGCTGGTGGAACCTCTACCGGCAACAAGGTCGCGACATCGTGCCTCTTTGGCCGCTGGACGCCGAGTTCGCCGGACCGCAGTGGGTGTTCGGCGGCGCCAGCTTCGGCTTCGACACGGGCGTCGGCAGCGCGGCTGCCGGAACGAACGACGCCGGCAACGGACGCGGGGCCGGCAGCCCGCCGAAGTCGGCCGCCGTCGTCTGCGTGTACGGCCCGCCCGGCGCCCGCCGCTTGGCGCGGATCGAATCCGGCACGGGACGCCCGACCACCCCGACGGTGTACGATCTGCCGTTCACCGAACTCGGCTCCGTCCGCGTCGGCGCCGGCCGGGCCGTCCTCACCGCCGCCTCGCCGACGTCATCCACCGCCCTCATCGCCGTCGACCTGGCCACCGGCGAGTGGGACGTGCTCCAGCAGCCGAGCACGCTGGTGTTCCACGCCAGCGACATCTCGACACCCGAGGCCATCGCCTTCCCGACGACGGGCGACGCGACGGCGCACGGCTTCTACTACGCGCCGCACAACTCGGCGCTCGTCGGCCCGCCGGGCGAACGACCGCCGCTCCTCGTCCTCAGCCACGGCGGCCCGACGGGCAGCGCATCCACCGGATTGAGCACGGACATCCAGTACTGGACGAGCCGCGGCTTCGGCGTGCTGGACGTGAACTACGGCGGCAGCACCGGCTACGGCCGCGCCTACCGCGCCCGATTGGACGGCGCATGGGGCATCGTGGACGTGGACGACTGCGTGAACGGCGCCCGCTTCCTCGTCGAGAGGGGCGAGGTCGACCCCGCGCGCCTGGCGATCCGCGGCGGCAGCGCCGGCGGCTACACGACGCTCTGCGCGCTCGCGTTCCACAAGGAATTCGCCGCCGGCGCCAGCCACTACGGCGTCGGCGACCTCGAGGCGCTGGCCAAGGACACGCACAAGTTCGAGTCCCGCTACCTCGACCGCCTGATCGGCCCCTACCCGGAGCAGCGCGACCTGTACATCGAGCGCTCGCCGATCCACCACGTGGAAGGGTTCGCCTGCCCGATCATCTTCTTCCAGGGCCTCGAGGACCGCGTCGTACCGCCCGCCCAGGCCGAGGCGATGGTGGCGGCGCTGAAGGCCAAGGGGATCCCGGT
The DNA here is from genome assembly GCA_016703025.1 of Candidatus Avedoeria danica. Classification (NCBI taxonomy): domain Bacteria; kingdom Bacillati; phylum Chloroflexota; class Ardenticatenia; order Candidatus Epilineales; family Candidatus Epilineaceae; genus Candidatus Avedoeria; species Candidatus Avedoeria danica. The sequence goes on along the minus strand of JADJCV010000003.1, from coordinate 138,392 downwards.
GGCGTACGTGCCGTTCGAGGGCGAGCAGCACGGGTTCAGGCGCGCCGAGAACATCACCCGAGCGCTCGAGGCCGAGCTGTACTTCTACGGGCGGGTGCTCGGGTTCGCGCCGGCGGATCGGATCACGCCGGTGGCGATCGAGAATCTGGGGTGATCGCCGCGACAAGGGCGATGCATGCGTCGCCCCAACGTTAGCCCCAACGTTATATCAATCCACCGTGTTGCGGCCGCGTCGTCCATCGCGATGCCCATGTAGGGGCATCACACGGCCGCAATACGTCGGATTGGTATTAGAACGGATACCCCTGCAGCCCCTGCGTCCCCTTCAACGCCGCGATCTCCCCCGTGTGGGCGAACGTGTTGCCCAGCAGCAGGCCGGTGAGGACGTTCCCGAGCGGCATGTGCCCGAGGCCCCAGCTCGTGAAGTCGATCTGGCGGTCGAGGTCATCCGGTGTGAGACCGGACAGATAGGCGTCCGTCTGGGCGAAGACCGCCTTGGTGTAGTCCCCCAGATCCGCCGGCGCGGCGTGAAAGGCACGCGAGCCTTCGGCCGTCTGGCTGAAGAGCATCGGCAGGCCGAGCCGCTCGCCGTAGCCTTCGCGCTCCCACAACGGCGGCTGGCCGGTGAGCGTGCCGATCATGGCGTCCTCGCTGTGCGCCACGTGCGCCATCTGCGACGCGATCGGGTGGGCGCGGCCGGCCGGGAGCACGTTGGCCTGCTCGGCGGTGACGTCGGCGATGGTGCCGGCGTACCAGTTGTGCGCGGAATCGAAGGCGGACTTGAGAAGCGTGATCGCATCCATGTTTGGGTCTCCTGAAGGGGGTGCGGGGCCGTCTGGGTGTCGGACAAAGGGGGGCGGAAGGATAGGATGGCTGCGGGCACGGGTCAACATCGCCCCGGCGTGAAGATCATCAGCTCGCCGATCACCGCATACCCCACCGTCGGGTACAGCAGCGCGCCCGCGTGGCTGGCCAGGAGCACGCTCGCCCGACTCCCCGCGGCGGCGTCGTCGGCCAGCATCCGGCGCATGAGCGCCCCGCCGATGCCGCGGCGGCGGTACGGTGCCGTCACGAACAGGTTGCTGCACCACGTGCACTCGCCCTCCACCACGACGCTGCTCACCCAGCCGATCGGCGTCGCGCCGTCCAGCGCGGTGTAGCTGCGCATCGGCGGCGGGTCGGCGGTCAGGTGTTCGGGCAGGATCTGCCGCCGGCGGGCCGCTCTGGCCAACCGCGCCGCCTCGGCGATGCTGGCCACCCGAGCGATCGTCAACCGGGGGTCGCCCGCCAGCGGACGCGCCTCACCGACATCGCCCAATCCCCCCAGCCCACGAACCATCAGCGGCTCCGTGGCCATCAGCGGTTCCGTGGCCATCAGCCGATACCCCAGCCCCTTGAACCCCGCGCGGATATCGCCGTCCGCCGTCGCCAAGTCGCGCACCACGCACACCGTGTAGCGCGCCCGCGCGTGCCGCCGGGCCAGCGCGTCCACGTCGCCGGCGCCCAGACCATGGCGGTCCATGTCGTAGACGATGACCTCGTCGCCCCGGTGGTCCCCGCTCTTCCGCGGCGCATCGCTCAGCACCCACGCGCCCGGCACGACGTGCGTCGCGACGAACGGGTGCGTGAAGCTGCGGCCGAACGTGAAGCCGCGGACGAAGACGGCGACGGCTTCCTCGACGGTCATGCTACGGCGATCGTCGCCCGGCCCTCGCGCATCGGCGCGACGACCGGGCGACGCGTCAATTGCGCGGCGGGCAGTGGCTGCCCGGCGGGCAGATCGCCGCCCAGTACGCGCTGTTCCAGATCGGGTGGTACGCCAGGTTCGGCTTGTGGATGCTCAAGCACGTCCGCAACGGGTTCGCCCAGCTGACCGGCTTGTTCAGGTCGTGCGGCAGCCCCCAGCCGTAGAAGCGCTCCGGATGGGCCTTCGCCTCGTCGATGACGCTCTGCGGCAGCTTCTGGAGGGCGACCCAGCAGACGCAGATGTTCGCCAGCGGCGTGCCCGTCGGCGTGGCGGACGGCGGCGGGGTCACGGTCCGCGTCGGCGTCCCGCCGGGTGGCGTCGTCGTGGCCAGCGGGGTCGAGGACGGACCGACGGCCGTCGCGGACGGGCTCGGCGAAGGTGTAGACGTCTGGAGGAACGGCGTCGCCGTTGGGGTCACGCTCGGCGGCACCAGCGTCGGTGTGGCGCTCGGCGGCGGCACCGCAGTCGCTGTCGGCGGCGGCAACGTCGGCGTCGCCGTGGGCGGCCCGATTTGCGTCGGCGTCGCGCTCGGCGGGCCGATCGGCGTCGGTGTCGGCGACGGCGGGATGGGCGTGGCCGTCGGCGGCAACGGCGTCGGTGTCGGGGACGGCGGGCCGAACGGCGTCGGTGTCGGCGTCGGCGGCACAGGCGTGGCCGTCGGCGGCAATGGCGTCGGCGTCGCGCTCGGCGGGCCGAACGACGTTGGTGTCGACGTCGGTGGATCGAGCGGCGTCGGCGTCGGCGAGGGCAGGATCGGTGTGGCCGTCGGCGGCAACGGCGTCGGCGTCGCGCTCGGCGGGCCGGACGACGTCGGTGTCGACGTCGGTGGATCGAGCGGCGTCGGCGTCGACGAGGGCGGGATCGGCGTGGCCGTCGGCGGCAAGGGCGTCGGCGTCGCGCTCGGCGGGCCGAACGGCGTCGGTGTCGGCGTCGGCGGCACGGGCGTGGCCGTCGGCGGCAACGGCGTCGGCGTCGCGCTCGGCGGGCCGAACGACGTCGGTGTGGGTGTCGGCGGCACCGGCGTAGCCGTCGGTGGCAATGGCGTCGGCGTCGCGCTCGGCGGGCCAAACGACGTCGGTGTGGGTGTCGGCGGCACGGGCGTGGCCGTCGGCGGCAACGGCGTCGGCGTCGCGCTCGGCGGGCCGAACGACGTCGGCGTCGACGTCGGTGTCGAGAGGACAATCGACGGGGTTGGGCTCGGCAAGATGGGCGTGACCGTCGGCGGCGGCGACGTCGGCGTTGCGGTCGGCGGGCCGAACGGCGTCGGCGTGGGCGACGGTGGCACGACCGATGTCGGGGTCGGTGGCGGCGGGATGTTCGTGGCTGTCGGCGGAGGCGGCGGGGTTGCGCTCGGCGGCGGCGCCGTCACCACGGTCGGCGGCGGCACGCTCGTCGCCGTTGCCGGCGGGGGCGGCGTCGGGCTGGAGCCCTGGGATGGGACGCAGTTGCTCAAGTAAGCCGTGTTCGGCAGGCCGCAGCGGCCCGAATGGGCCACGTACGCGTCCGTGTCGCCGTCGTTGTCGAGGTCGCCGGTGACGACGGCTTGGCTCGTGAAGTCGCCGATCCGCCAGCCGGCGTCGCGGAACGTGCCGTCGCCGTTGCCGAGCCAGACGGTGTCGTGGCGATCGACCGGGCAGGCGACGGGGCACGTCACGCCGGGGACCTTGGCGTAGGAGGCGTTGGCGGCGAAGACGTCCATGAAGCCGTCGCAGTTGAAGTCGCCGAGGGCCACGCCGAACGTGTTCTCGATGCCCAAGCGCTGGCCGGAGTCCGTGAACGTGCCGCGGCCGTTGTTCAGCCAAACCTGGTTCGGGTCGCCGCAGATCGCGGACTGGCCCAGGAAGGCGTCGACGTCGCCGTCGCGATCGAAGTCGTACAGCGCGGCGTCGAACGTGTACTCGTTGCCGAGGCGCTGGCCGGAGTCCGTGAACGTGCCGCGGCCGTCGTTGAACATCACCCGGTTCGGGTTCTCGCCGACATGGATGCCGGCGCACGACTCGAACACGTCGAGGTCGCCGTCGCCGTCCAGGTCGGCCAGCTCGATGTCCTCGGTGTTCGGGCCGTTGCCGCGCGTGTGCGGCGCGCCAAGGCGCTGGCCGGTGTCCACGAGGCGGACTGCGCCGCCCGAGGAGTCGTTGCGATAGACCATGTCGACGTCCGTGTTGCCGAAGTAGGCGTCCAGGTCGCCGTCCGCGTCGAGGTCGCCGAGGCGGACCGTCATCGTCCGCGGGTTGCTCAGCCGGAGGCCGCTGTCCGTGAAGCGGCCGCGGCCGTCGTTCAGCCAGACTTCGCTCGAAGGGGCGCCGCCGGTGGGCTCGAAGTTGGCGACGACGGCGTCGAGGTCGCCGTCGCGGTCGAGATCGCCCAGGTCGACGCCGCGCGTGTCCGCGTTGCCCAGGCGCTGCCCGGAGTCCGTGAACCCGCCCTTGCCGTCGCCCCACCAGACCGTGTTCGGCGCGCGCGTGGCTGGGTCGACATCCGTCGGAAATCCCCGATCGCACGCCGTCCGGCCGGTCGGGTACGGGTCCTCGTTGCCCCGGTTGCCGACGAACGCGTCGAGGTTGCCGTCGCCGTTCAGGTCGCCGAGGTCGGCGTCCATCGAGCGCTCGAAGCCCTGGCGCAGGCCGGGCACGTCGCGTTCGATCTGCTCGTGCCACGCGCGGCCGGCGCCGCCGTTGATCCAGACCTCGGGCGGCGAGCCCTCCTCGAAGCGGCAGACCGCGTCGGGCGCCGGGCCGTAGTTCGGCACGAAGGCGTCCATGTCGCCGTCGCCGTCGAAGTCGCCGAGCGCGACCTCCCAGCTGTTCTCCCAGCCGAGCCGCTGGCCCGAATCGGCGAAGCGGCCCCGGCCGTCGTTCCACCAGACCTCGTTGGCGGCGCCACAGATGTTCGAGTTGGCGACGAACGCATCGAGGTCGCCGTCGCCGTCGAAGTCGTGCAGCGAGACGCCGAAGCTGAACGCGTTCCCGAGACGCTGCTGCGTGTCGACGTAGCGCAATCGGCCGGGGTTGGCGGGGTCGGGCTCGGCCAGGAAGACGTCGTTGACGGTCTCGCCGGGCCACGTTCCGGCGCGCGTGTGCGTGCCGCCGTTCACCGCCAGGATGTCGAGGTCGCCGTCGCCGTCGAGGTCCCCGACCGCCGCGTCCTGCGTCGCCGGGCCGTCGCCGCAGTCGTGGATCTCGCCGAGGCGCTGGCCGCTGTCGGTGAAGCGGCCGGCGCCGTCGTTCCAGAAGATGTGATCGTAACCCGTGTTCGCCTTGACGAGGTCGAGATCGCCGTCCTTGTCCAGGTCGACGAGGAGGACGGCGTTCGTGCGGATACTGCCGATCACGGGCTGGCCCGTGGCCGTGAACCGCCCGCGGCCGTCGTTCAGCCAGAGATCGGTTGTGCCGTAGTTGCCGATCACGACGTCGACGTCGCGATCGCCGTCCACGTCGCCAACCGCGACGTCCATGCTGACCTGAACGCCGAGCCGCTGACCCGAGTCCGTGAAGCGCCCACGGCCGTCGTTCAGCCAGACGATGTTCGCTTCCTGCGACTGCGACCCGCCGTGGTTCGCATCGACCGCATCGAGGTCGCCGTCGCCATCGAAGTCGGCCAGCGCCACCCCCCACGTGCTGTCTCTGCCCAGCCGCTGCCCGGAGTCGACGAAGCGCCCCTGCCCGTCCCCGAACCAGACGCGGTTCGCCGGATCGCAGCTGAAGCAGTCCGCCAGGACGCCGACGTAAGCGTCGAGGTCGCCGTCGCCGTCGAGGTCGCCGAGCGCGACGTCCGCGCCTTTCGACGACAGCGCCGCCCGCTGGTAGAGGATCGCCTCGCCGATGGCGGTCATCGGGGCGGCAGGCGCCTGGGCGTGCGCCATCGGTTCGTGCGCAAGGCCGACGCCCAGCCCGAGCGCCAGGCTCGCGGCCAACGTCGTGATCGTGACGGACGCGGGAACACGCCGGCGGTGGGGTGGCCGGACGGTGGGGAGCATATCGTATTCTCCGTTCGGTCCGGCAGGGCGCAAAGGTCGCGCGCGCGGACCCGTTGCTGGCCGAGACGAGGCGCGCCAGTCAAACGTTCGCGGAATACAACGTTATGACGTGGCCGAAAGGTGCGGGAGGCGTTGCAGACTGGAGACAACAATGCGACAGGCTGGCGTCACACCGGCTCGAGCGCGCGCCGGTCCCCCGTCGGCCATTCGACCCGCACGGCGTCGCCGGGGTGCACCTCACCGCCCGCGACGACGACGCCCATCACCCCGGCCTTGCGCAGTGCACCCCCCCCCCCCCCCCCCCCCCCCCCCCCCCCCCCCCCCCCCCCCCCCCCCCCCCCCCCTCCCCGCCCGCCCCCCCCCCCCCCCGCCCCCCCCCCCCCCCCCGGCCCCCCCCCCCCCCCCCCCCCCCCCCCCCCCCCCCCCCCCCCCCCCCGGGCGGGCGGCCGCCCCCCCCCCCCCCCCCCGCCCCCCCCCCCCCCCCCCCCCCCCCCCCCCGCCGCCCCCCCCGGGGCGCCCCCCCCCCGCCCCCCCGCCCCCCCCCCCCCCCCCCCCGGCCCCCCGGGGCCCCCCCCGCCGGCCCCCCCCCCCCCCCCCCCCCCCCCCCGGCCAGACAGAATCCGATCTTGACGATCGAACACCTGTTCCATAGACTGCCATGGCTCGATCGAGACCCAATCCAAGGAGCAAGCATCCGATGCCTGACACGACGTCCAAGCTGTCCAACCTGTCCCCGGTCGCCCGCAGCGGCGTCACCGTCGTCTCCGGGCTGATCGTCGGCGGTCTCGTCGTCGCCGTGGTCGAGGGCCTCAGCGTCTTCTTGTTCCCGCCCCCGCCCGGCATGGACTTCAGCAATCCCGAGGCGTACGGCGCGTTCATGGCCACCCTGCCGGCCGGGGCGTTCGTCCTCGTCGGCGCGGCGTGGATGGCCGGCGCGGTCGCCGGCGGCGCCGTGGCCGGCTGGCTCGGCGGCGCGCGGGCGGACGTGGACGGCGGGATCGTCGGGTTGATCCTGGCCGCGGGCAGCGTCATGAACCTGCTCAACTATGCCCACCCGGCCTGGATGTGGGCGCCGGCGTTGTTGACGGTGCCGGCGGCGTGGTATGTGGCGCGATGGGTGAGCGGGCGGCGGAAGGCTTCCGCGGCCTAGCGGGCCGCTCGCTGCAACCGAATCCGGCCGGCGGGACCGGCTACCTGTTCGCCCACGGCAGAACCGCACTGCCCCGCGGCGGCGTGCCCGTCCCCGTGGGTTCGGGCGGCAGCGGCGTGTCCGTCGGCTCAGGCGGCAGCGGCGTGACCGTGGCTTCGGGGACGGCGGTGGCCGTAGCAGGCGGCACGTTGCCGCACGCGTTCGCGGCGCGCGGGCTGGGCACGGCGCAGTCCGTCCAGCCGCCACTGCCGTCCGGCGTACGGGCCCAACTCCGGTCGGCGGCCAGCGGGCCGAAGGTTACGCTGTCCACGATCGCATCGCGGGTGGCAAGGAGCAGCTGATCGCCCTGTTTGGCGAGCTTGAACGGCGCGTGCAGCGGGCCTTGGGATGTGTCCTTGTCGCACCAGACGAGCACGCGCTCGCCCGGCTGCAGCGTACCGGCCGGCAAGGCGAAGGCCCACGGGTCGTCCGGCGACGGGCCGAGGAAGTAGCCCTCGAGCGACAGCGGGGCCGCGCCGCGGTTCACGAGCTCCACCCAGTCGTCGTACTCGCCGGCATCGTCGGCGACCGTGACGACGTTGTCCGCCATCACCTCGTTGAGCACGAGGTCGGACCCCGGCAGCTCCGGCAGGTCCGGCCCGGCCACTCGGTAGCGGTAGGGTTGGATCCAGTTCGATTCCGGGTGGAACGCCGAGCGGCCGTCGGCGAACGTGGCGCGGAGATAGTACGTGACCCTCGTGCGGGCCGGCCGCCCCGGCAGCTCGGCAGCCCAGCCCGCCGCGTCGCGCGTCATCGGCCGGCTCACCGGGCGGCCACCCTCGACGCGCGTCACGATCTCGACGGCCACGGGCTCGTCCGCGCCGCTGAATCGGGCCCGGACGAGCGGCGGCGCGTCGGGCGCCGGTACGTCCGGCGTGCGCTCGTGCACATCGAGCGCGTGGTCCGGCGCGGCCAGCGCCGCCTGGCTGTCGAGCCATGACGCGCGGGCGCGGACCAGGGGCAGGATGCCGGGAATGTCGCCGTTGCTGATGATGATCGCGCCCGGGCCGAGGGACACGTCCTGGTGCAGGTTCTTCTCGAACTGATCCATGGTGTAGAGCTGATTCGTGTCCGCGGTCAGCGCCGGTCGGATCACGTCGCGGAGGGCAACGGCGTGCGCTTCCAACGCGGCCGCGTCAAGGGCGGCGGCGCGGACCGTCCGGAAGTGGGCCAGGAAGTCCGCCCGCCAGCGCGGCACGGCCAGGAGCCGTCGGACGAGCGGACGGGTGCGGTCGGCCTCCTGGAGGAACGGGGTCGTGCGCACGAGGCCGTCGTACCCACCGCCGGCGATGTTGAACACGCCGAAGCTCAGGCTCGTGTCCCACAGGAGCGGGTACCAGCGCGGATCTCGTTCGGCACGGTACAGGAAGTAGTTGTGGCCGAAGTAGTAGCTGTCGTAGTTCATCACGGCGTTCGTGCCCGCGAGGTACCACAGCGTGCTGTCGATATCCAGGACCTGCGGCAGCACCCCTTCGACACGGTCGTCCGACAGGCCGCCGTTGGCCACCGGTGCATCCAGCGCGCGGGTGAGGTCGCGCACGGCCGCGTACGCTGGGTCGCCGGCGTTGGCCGTCTTCACCTCATAGTTCTGCTTGTAGGGCGCCAGCGCCTCGCCGCGCCACGTGAGGTTGCTCTGCAGCCCGAAGCCGCCCTGCGCCGGTCCGAACGGCACGTGCGCTCCCAGGTACGGCACGACCGCGCCCTCCCCGCCCCGCCCGGCCGGCGCATCCGGCATTTGTTCGCCGAAGGTCGGGCTGTCGGCCTTCACGAGCAGCCCGTCGTTGCCCTGGTACCAAGCATCGATGAACGTCCGCTCGATCTGCTCGGACAGGATGTACAAGCCCCAGTATGTGCCGTTCAGGTGCAGCTTCGCATAGGCGCCGCGTGGCGTGGGCAGGAAAGGGCGGAGGAGATCGTTCGTCAGGACCTCGCGCAGGTACGACGGGTCGGCGTAGCTGTTGTTAAGGTTCACGGTGTCGAATCCGTACAGCCGCTGGCCGGGCGTGAAGGCATCGAACGTCAGGTTGAAGGGCTTCTTCGGGCCCTGGACGCGCGACGAGCTGAGGCCCTTGTAGCGCAACCCGACGCCCGGATACGTCACCCCGTCGACGGTCACGTCCGCGCGGACGTTCGTCGACTCCCCGGCCTGATCGAGTCGCCGCTGCCAGTCCGCATCCGTGAACTGAACGGCGAAGTCGCGGACGATCGTCTGGTCGAACAGGTCCGGCTGGGCATCGGATTGCGCCAGGTCGGCGGGTTGTGCCGGGGTCGCGGATTGCGCCAAGGCCACGGGCGCGGGCGGTGCCGCCCGGCCGAAGGCTGCCAGGGCTAGGACAACGAGGATGGCGAGGACCGCGATGGTGCGAGCACGCTGGCGCATGAAGGACCTTTCCTGGTTCGCTCCGGTCCGAAGCGGCATCGGGCAGCGTGATGAACACCATTCCGCCGCATTTCGAGCGCGTCGACGTTCACGTTTACCGTTCGCATTGACCGAACCGTAGGGGCACCCCTACGATGGCATCGTGCCGCCGCAACGCGCCGTTACCGCCCCTCAACCATCGCGTCGCGCCTCGAGCACGGCCGCCGCCGCCCCCCCGACATCGATCTCCCGCGCCACCAGTGCGTCGACCACCGCCTCGATCGCCGCCGGCCGCGCCCCGCCCTCGCCGAACACGTCGGCCGCGAAGCGCGCGATCACCATGCGCCGCAGCTCCGCGTACGCCCGCGCCCGCTCCCGCGCGCGCCAGCCCGCGCCATCGCCCGCGTGCAGGTGCGCCGCGTGGGCGTCGATCGCGGCCACGAGATCGACGACACCGTCGCCGCTCGTCGCGACGGTGCGGACGACCGGGGGCTGCCATGTCGGATCCCGGAGCGTGTGACCCAGCTTGAGCATCGCCTCGATCTGGGCCGCGGCTCGGTCGGCGCCCGGCAGGTCGGCCTTGTTCAGCGCGAAGACGTCGGCCACTTCCAGGATGCCCGCCTTGAGCGCCTGCACCCCGTCGCCGAGGCCCGGCGGCACGACGACGACCGTCGTGTGGGCCTCGTCGGCGATCTCGACCTCGCTCTGCCCGGCGCCGACGGTCTCGACGACGACGACATCGTACCCGGCCGCGTCCAGCACGCGCACCGCGCCCGACGCCGCCAGCGCCAGCCCGCCGGCCGCGCCGCGGTTCGCCATCGAGCGGATGAAGACGCCGTCGTCCAGCGGGCCGGCGTCCATGCGTACCCGGTCGCCCAGGATCGCCCCGCCGGACAGCGGGCTGGATGGGTCGACGGCCAGCACGCCCACCGTCCGCCCTGCCCCGCGCCATGCCCCGATGAGCGCCGCCACGAGCGTGCTCTTGCCCGCCCCCGGCACGCCCGTCACGCCGACGACGTGCGCCCGCCCGCCGTGGCGATGGAGCGCCGCCGCGAGCGGCCCGGCCGGGTCGCGCTCGACGGCCGACAGGGCGCGGGCGATGGCGGCGCGGTCGCCGGCAAGCACACCGTCGATCACCGCTCCGCCCGCCGCCGCGGCACCTCTGCCCGCAGCCACGCCACGATGTCCTCCGTCGACGTGCCGGGGCCGAAGATCGCGGCGATGCCGGCGGCGTGCAGCGGGGCGACGTCCTCGGCCGGGATGATCCCGCCGGCGATGACGATCATGTGGCCGAGCCCGCGCGCTCGCAGACCGTCCATCACGCGTGGGAAGAGCGTCATGTGCGCGCCCGAGAGGCTCGACAAGCCTACGACGTCGACATCCTCCTGCAGCGCCGCCTCGACGATCATCTCGGCCGTCTGGCGGATGCCGGTGTAGATCACCTCCATCCCGGCGTCCCGCAGCGCCCGCGCCACGACCTTGGCGCCACGGTCGTGGCCGTCCAGGCCGGGCTTGGCGACGAGGACACGGATCGGCGTGTCGTCGGGCGGTGGCGGGTTGGGCGACGTGGCGTCGCGCGGCATCGAGTCGTGGGTCATCTTTCTTCGTCCGCCCTCAATCGGACCGCAGCGCCTGGACCGGCCGGAGGTTGGCCGCCCGGAGCGCCGGGTAGATGCCGCTCATCAGGCCGACGAGGATCGCGAAGACGATCGCGAACAGCGCGAGCCAGACGGGCGTGATCAAGAGGTTGAGCGGATCGCCCGTCCCGCCGCTGGCCGCGGCGCTGGCGGCCATCATCGAACGCAGGAAGAGCTCGATGATCTGGGCCAGGATCAGCGCCAGCGTCACCCCCGCCACGCCGCCGATCGCCCCGATCGCCCCGGCCTCGGCCAGGAAGACCTTCAGCACGTCGCGGTTCGTCGCGCCGATCGCCTTCATCACGCCGATCTCGCGCGTGCGCTCGTAGATCGCCATCGTCATCGTGTTGGCGATGCCGAACGCCGCCACGAGGAGCGCGATCGCGCCGATGCCGCCCAGCACGACCTGCATGATGATGAACGTGCGGTTGATGCTCTCCAGGATCTGGGCCGCCGAGAACGTGCTGAAGCCGAGGTCCTCGATCCCCTTCTGGACGTCGCGCACCTCCGTTCGCTCGTCCACCTTGACGACGACGTTGTCGTAGCCGTCACGGGCGCTGCGGCGCTCGGTCGTGAACCAGCGGTTGAAGGTGTCGACGTCGTCGAGGCCCATGTAGAGGCTGTAGTCCTCCTGGCCGCCGCTGGACTCGAACACGCCCGCCACGCGCAGCCGCTCGCGGCGGGTGATCTCCGTGCCCTCGTCGTCGTACTTCACGAGCTCGGCGTTCAGCGACTTGCCGACGAGATCCTCCGGCCGCGGCGTCGGCGCCGGCGTGGGCCCGTACGCGCTGCCGCCGCCCTGCGGCCCGAACGACATCGGCCCGAAGTCGTTCGCCAGCACCTTCTGGCCGATGACGATCTGCCCGCGGCCGATGCTCGCCCGCCCGGCCGCGAGCCGCCAGCCCAGCTTGGGCGCGACGTCCGACTCGAGGCCGGTGGCGCCCGGGAAGTACGTCTCGCGGTTGAACTCGATCTGCATCTGGCCGCTCAGGTTCCCCTTGGGGGAGACGGCCACGACGTGATCCATCTTGCGGAACACCTCGATCGCGGCCCGATCCAGCTTTACCCCGTCCGTGCCGCCGCTCGACGAGGCCGTCATGCCCGGGCCGATCGACATCATCCCGCCGCCGGCGAAGACCTCGATCGTCGTCAGGTCGCCGAACCCGCCCAGCTGGGCCTCGGCCGAGGTCTGGAGGCCGATCGCCAGCGAGATGAGCAGCACGACGGCCGCGGTGCCGATGACGACGCCAAGCGCCGTGAGCGTCACCCGGGCGCGCATGCGCTTCAGGTTCGCCCACATCAGCCCGAAGAGGTCGCGCTGGCTCATGGTCGGCCTTACCGGCGGATCACGGCGACACCGGCTCGGCCGGCATGGGTTGGGCCGGTTCCGCCTGTCCACCGCCGGGCGCCGCGCGGCCGGAGCCGGGTCCGATCTCGATGGCACCATCCATCGCCGGCGCCGTCACGGGCGCCGGCGGCGAGGCGCCGAGGCCGAAGAGGCCGCGCAGGACGCGGGCGAACAGGCTGCGCGTCGGCGGCGGCGGCTCGTCGGCGCCCTCGACTTCGGGCGGCGCCTCGGCGACCTCGAACTCGTACGACTCGCGCACTTCCTGCGTCTGGTTGAAGTCGTCCACGTACGCCACGATGACGGTCACCGTCGCCGTGCCGGGCGCCTTCGGATCGAGGACGGCCTCGATGACGTCCGAGCCACCGTCGTCCAGCGGGCCGACGTAGCGGCTGCCGCCCGTGACGCCCATCCAGCGGTCCCCCTCGACCGTCACCTGCGACACGTTCAGCGTGTTCGCGCTGCCGTTGATGATCTCGACGGCAAACGGAACGCTCTGCCCGACGACGGTCGAGGTCATGACGTTCACAGCCGAGAACTGGAGCTGTGCCGGCCGGCTGAGGAGGAGGGTGACGATCTCGCTGGACTGCAGCGTCTTGCCCTCGGCGTCGTCGTAGCTCATCGCCACGTCCAGCGCGTACACGCCCGGCTTGGCGCTGCCGTCCGCCACCATCCGCTGCGTGACCGTCGTGCCGCCGCCGGCCTCGATCCGGCCGAGGAAGACGCGGTTCGATCGGCCGAGCGGGGCGAAGACGCCGAGCGACGGCGCGCCGGCCGCGCTGCCGGCGCCGTCGGCCGCCGAAGGCGCCGCACCGCCGCCGAAGGCCAGGAAGCTGCGCACAGCGGCTTGCCGCCCGACGTTCAAGATCGAAAGGTCCAGCCAGAACACCTCACCCGGGTGGAGCGTCGTCGCATCGCCGGCGCCGGTGCGGGCGATGTCCGGGTTCGCCGGGCGGACGCGGTAGCTCTCGATCATCGGCAGCGGCTGGTCCGCATCCGGATCGACGACGCCGAAGCCGATCGTGAGGCTCTCGGTGTAGCGCGTGCCGTCCTCGTCGTCGTAGCGCAGCTCCATCGGCTGCGCCACGGCCTGCTGCTCGGCCGAGGCAGCGGCGATCAGGCGCAGCGACTGCGTCGCCGAGCCGCCGCCGCCGATGTTCAGCACCCCGCCCGACGCCTGCGATGCCAGCGCCACCGAGCCGCCGGCCGGCACGATCTGCACGTTGCGCGCCTCACGCCCACCCGTGTTCACGATGTCGAACGCCACGCCGAACGCGATGCCCGGCACGACCCAGCCCGGCGCGCGCCACGCCGTCACGCTCAGCAGCGGCCGCACGGCCGACTGCCCGCCGACTTCGACGGCCAGGTTGGCCGTCGTCGTGTCCGCCGCGCCGTCGCCGTCCTCCCAGCTCACCGTGACCTGGATCGGGTACGTGCCGGCCTTGACGGTGCTCGCCACGCGCGCCCGCGCGTCGAAGTCGTGCTCGTCGTTCGCCGGAATCCCCTTCTCGAAGTGCTGCGTACTCTCGCCCTCGGGCAGGAAGATCTCCGACGACCAGCTGAACCGGACGTTGTGCGCGTGCGCGTCGCCCGCGTTCACGACATCGACCTCGAGCTTGAACGTGCTGCCCGGCGACGGCCGGCGCGGGTCGACCTGCATGTTCTCGATCACGAGGAGCGGCCGGTGAATGTCCGCCTTCGGCCGGGTCGTCTCCGTCGGCTCGACCGTCGCGCTCGGCACGGGTGTCGACGTCGGAGGCCGCGTCCACGTCGGGGGCGGACCCGGCCGCGTGTTCGTCGGCCGCGGCGTGTCGCTCGGTTGCGCGGTGGGCCGGGCGGTGGGCGCCAGGGTTGCGGTGGCCGTCGTCGGCTGCTGGGCGAACGACGCGCCGGGCGCGGCGCGCACGACGGCGCGGCCGTTCGGCAGCAGCGCGAGCACGCCGAGGACGGCGGCGAGGCCGATCGCCACGGCGAGCGTCGTCCGCCGCGCCAGGATGAAGCGTTGTCGGGGGGGGGTCACGGTCATGCCTCCGCGGTGGTGGTAAAACGTCGCCGACGAATCGGCCCCTGCAGGGGCACCCCTCGTGGGTGCCCTCCTTCGCCAACCATCATCTCCGATCGCACCCGCACCCGCTCCTCCCCCGCCCGCCCGCCCGCGTCGACGCCGAGGACGACGCCGTCCTCCATCCGCACCACGCGGTGGGCGTACGCGCACAGCCGCGCGTCGTGCGTGACGACGATCAGCGTCGTGCCGGCGCGGTTCAGCTCCAGCAGGAGGTCCATGATCTCCTGGCCGGAGCGCGTGTCCAGGTTGCCCGTCGGCTCGTCGCCCAGGACGATGGCCGGCGCGTTCGCCAGCGCGCGGGCAATGGCGACGCGCTGCTGCTGGCCGCCGGAGAGCTCGATCGGCCGATGGGTCATGCGGTCCCCGAGCCCGACGCGCGTGAGGAGCGCCTCCGCCCGCTCACGCCGCGCCGCGCGGCCGACGCCGGCGAAGACGAGCGGGAACTCGACGTTCTGGCGGGCGGTCATCGTGGCGATCAGGTTGTAGGACTGGAAGATGAAGCCGATCCACCGCCGCCGGTACTCCGCCAGCGCCGTCTCGTCGCCGCGCGTGATGTCCTCGTCGCCCGACGTGACGATGCTGCCGGCCGTCGGGCGGTCAAGGCCGCCGATGAGCGTGAGGAGCGTGCTCTTGCCACAACCCGAGGGGCCCATGACGACGAGGAACTCACCGGGCAGGACGTCCATCGTGACACCGCGCAGCGCGCGCACCAGCAGCCGGCCCATCCGGAAGTCGCGCCGGATGTCGGTCAGCGCGAGGACGGGCGTCTCGGCGGTGGATGCCGACATCGACGCGCTAGCCCCCGCCGAAGCCGGCCATCGCCCGCCCGAGCGCCGTGCCGATCAGGCCGGCGCCGACGGCGAGGGCGACGTAGACGCCGACGATCAGGATCGCCCGGCCGCGCGTGACCTTGCTGGTGGCGCGCACGGCGATGACGAGGAGGACGAGGTACCACACGTTCCAGAACTCGATCCGCGCGAGCAGCGGCGCCAGGTAGCTCGACGCCGCCTCGGTCGGCTTCTCCGCATTCGCGACGAGGCCGGCGAGCCCGGCGATGTTCAGGTCGTACTCCGCGCCGTGCGTCCCGAACCACACCAGCTGGACGAGCGCGCGAAGGATCAGCGGTATGCGCGCCCAGCTCGTCGTCGTCAGGACGGCGTTGAACGCCTGCTGGCCGCCGAAGACCGTGCCGATGAAGTGCAGGATCGCCGCCACGAGGAACGTTCCGACGACGGCGCCGAACACGGCACCGATCACGCCGATCGCCGTCGCGGCGAAGCCTCCCGCCCGCGTCACCGTGGTCGCGTCCACGCCGGCCGCCGCCATCTGGCTGAAGTCGATGTTCTGCATCGCGGCGGCAGTGATCCGCGGCGTGAGAATGAGCGCATTGACCACCCCGAGCACCGCCAGCACGACGAGCGGGAACCACCACCGGCGCCCGGGGTAGGCGTCCAGACGGCGCATCGCCGCGCCCGGATGGAGGACAACGTCCTTTGTGAGCGTCCAGAGGCCGAGCCGGCCCGCCTCGGGGTCGGGTGCGTTCGCCGCGTCGTCGTATTCCGCTTCCACGCGCATCGCCTCGATCACAGGCCGGCGTGCATACTCGGGCACGGCAGCCGATGGAGGCCGCCGCACCGGCGGGTGCGGCGGGGGGAAGCGGCATTGTAACGCCGCGTCAGGGGCGGGCCAAGGTTGCCGCCGGCACCCCCGGCGGCGGCCCAACGGTCGGCAGTGCCGGCAGCCCGTCGCCGGCCGGCACCGTGGCGGCGAGCGCCGTGGCCGTCGCCGCCGTCACGGCCGACAGCGACGGCGTCGCCGGCACCCCGCCCGTCACTGTGGGCCGCACCGCCGACGCCCGCGCCGCGGCCGTGCCGGCGATCGCATCGAACGTCGCGGCGGCTTCGGCGGCGGCGGTGGCAACGGCATCCACGGGCGGAGCGGCGACACGGCGAACGCGGGTGGTGAGGGCAACGGCGGCGATCAGCGTGAGCGCGATCGCCAGGGCCACCAGAGGCCAACGGTGTTCGGGCGACGGGCGGTTGCGGTTGTCGTTCATGGGCGACCCCTCCCACCAACTATGATCAGCTGCCGATCCGCCGCGCCGGGAGCGAATCCTACCATGCCCCCCAATTCCGCATCCGCCCGATCACTGCCGCGACGAACACGGCCGGAACGATCACCGCCGCGACGAACATCCACGGCCGTCGTCTTCGCCACGATCGCCCTGGCCGTCCTCGCTGGCGGCTGCCGTCTCGACACGCGCCCGGCGGCCGGCCCATCCAACCCGTCCGCCGCGCCCGGCTCGAGCGCCCCGGCCGTCGAGTCCTCACCCATCCCGCTCGACCTGCGCACCCACCTCACGCCGTGGGACCGCAGCGTACCCGTCACCTGGGTCATCGACGGCGACACGATCCGCGTCGAGACGGCACAGGGACGATCGGAGAGCGTGCGTCTGATCGGACTGAACGCGCCCGAGACGGGCGATGGGCGCCGGGCCGTCCAATGCTTCGGCCGCGAGGCCACCGCGCGCCTGACGGAGCTGATCGGCGAGAGCGAAGTTTGGCTGGCCGGCGACCCGACCGAGAGCGAGCGCGACCGCTATGGCCGGCTGCTGGCCTACGCCTGGCTGCCGGACGGGACGCTCCTCAACCAGTCGCTCATCGCCGAAGGCTACGCGAACGAAGCGACGTTCGACGGTCCGTACGTCCTGCGCGACACCTTCCGCGCCGCCGCCGCCGCCGCGCGCCGCGCCGACCGCGGCCTCTGGGCGCCCGACACGTGCGACGGCGATTACGACGCGCCACCACAACGGTGACACTCTTTGCCCGCTTTCGGCGTTCTAATAGGACAATGAACGCATTCCCCCGTGCCCAGCTCCGCCGCACAAGGCGGATCTCCCGCACCCCGACCACGGTCGCCGGCGCCCTGGCGGTCGCAATGGCGCTCGCCGGCGCCCTTCACGCGAGCGCGCCGCCCGCCGCCGCTGGCCCGCCTCCGACGCCCGCCGCCCCCGACGCGACCGTCAGCCGCATCGTCGTGCTGAACATCCCGACGCGCTGGGACGCCTGGGCGGCAACGCGCGATGCGCGCGCCGTCGCAGCGGCCGAAGCGCGGATCGCCCGTGCCCTCCGCCTCCTCGACCCCGTCGTGGCCGCCGCCGGCGGCACCGTCCTCTCCCGCTACGACACCGTCCTCGCCGGCGCGCTGCTCCATGTGCCCGCCTCGCGCATCGCCGCCATCGAACGCACCCTCCGCGCCGCGCCCGATGTCGCCGCCATCCCCCGCGCCCCGATCGCGACGGTGTCCGTGTCCACAGTGTCCATTTCCGCGGTGTCCGTGTCCAAGGTGTCCATATCCAATGCGGCCCCACCGGCCAACGAACCACACCGCGTCCACGCCCCCCCCGGCCAAGGCACGACCATCGCCGTCCTCGACACCGGCGTCGACTACACCCACCTCGCCTTCGGCGGAGCCGGCACCCTCCTCGCTTTCGCCGCCGCCGGCCTCGCCCCGACGCGGATCGACGATGTCTGGGACGGCCACCCGCTCTTCCCGACGGCGCGTGTCGTCGGCGGGATCGACGTGGCGGGCGAGGGCTATGCGCCCAATTGCACGGCGACGGCGGAGGTGCAGGGCCTGTGCAGCCGCGTGCCCGAGCCCGACGCCGACCCGCTGGACAGCCACGGCCACGGCACGCACGTGAGCGGCATAGCGGCCGGCACGGCGACGGCGTTCGTCCCGGCGGGCGTCGCGCCGGGGGCGGACGTGCTGGCGGTCAAGGTCTTCGGCGCAGGCGGCCAGACGGACCTCCTCGTGGACGGCCTCGAGTGGGTGCTCGAGGCCAACCTGGACGCGGCGCGCCGCGGCGCGCCGCGCCGGATCGACGTCCTCAACCTCAGCCTCGGCATCGCTTACGGCGCCAAGGTCCTCGACGAGGCCGGCGTGATCCGCCGGATCGTCGACAGCGGTGCCGTCGTCGTGGCCTCGGCCGGCAACGACGGCAACCTGCCGTTCATCGTCGGGGCGCCGGCGATCGCCGCCGACGCCCTCGCCGTCGCCAGCCACCTTCCGCCCGGCCAGCACGCCTGGGAACTGTGGCTGTCACGGCCGGGCGACGAAGCGCCGGTGGTGCTGCCGCGCCAATCCGTCTACCACCAGACGTGGTCGCCCGACCCGCCGGAGGACGTCGTCGCCAGAGTCGTCCCGGTCGGCCGCGGCTGCCCGGCCGACGGCGCCCAACCGGCTGACGCCTACACCGCCGACCCGTCCGGCGAGCTCGGCCTGTTCGTCGAGTCGTGGGGCGAGGGCGGCCCGCGCTGCACGGCCTCGACGCAGGCCAAACGCCTGACGGGCGCCGGCGCCATCGCCGCGCTGTTCCACCTCAAGCTCAGCAGCAAGACCGCCAACCGGTGGGACGGCGACCCGAGCGTCCGGATCCCGGTCTGGACGATCAGCGACGATGTCGCCGACGCGATCAAGGCCGACACCGCCCGCGGGATCACCGTCACCGCTCGACTGCACCGCGTGCCCGAGCCGAACCGCGACCGAACGCCTTCCACGTTCACGAGCCGCGGCCCGGGCCGCAACGGCGCCCTGAAGCCCGAGGTCTCGGCCCCCGGCCAGCTCATCCTGGCACCCTACCTCGGCACCGGCGACCGCGGCGCGCGCTTCTCCGGCACGTCGATGGCCGCGCCGTACGTCGCCGGCAGCGCAGCGCTGACCCGCGCGGCCTGGCAGGCGCGGGGCCTCGCTGTCGTCGGCGGCGACGTCGTCGATCGCGACCTTGGCGCCCGCGACCTCGCCGCCCTTCTCGTCACAACGGCGGATTCGACGAGCCCGAACGCCCTCCGCACGTCGCCCGAGGACGGTGCGCTGCCCGCGCTCTCCCTCTCGGGCGCCGGCGCCGTCGACCCGGCGGCGGCCGCGGCGGCCCCGGCGCTGGCTCGCGTCGGCGGACGCGCCGCGATCGACCTCGGCTTCCGCGCGCTCACCGCACCCATCACCGTGCCGTTCGCCATCGCGGTGACCAACGTGACGACGCGCGCCGTCACCTATCGCCCGGTGCCGCGCTTCCGCGACGATGCCGACGACCGCGGCGCGCTGACGATCTCGCCGTGGAGCATCACCGCGCAGCCGGGCGAAACGGTGAGTGCGACGCTTGCCGCGCACATCGATCCGCGGCGCTTCATCCCGTGGCCGTTGGCCGGCGGCACCTCGGTCAGCGACGCCGACAGCATGACGGCGGTGGAGATCGACGGGTGGTGCGACATTCTCGAGGTGCCGGCGGACGCGCCAGGTGGTGCGGTCGAGCTGACCGTCGCTGCCCGCGTCCCGTTCTACCTCCTCGGCCGCAGCGCCAGCCACGTCGCCGCCGCGTGGCCGGGACCGACGGACGCCGGCCACGCGCCGCCGGTGGCGCTGTCCAACGACAGCGCGTTCGCGGGGCAGAGCGAGTGGTTCACGCTGTTCGGGCTGGACGGTGCGGAGGAAGGGCTGACGGACAAGGTCGATCTGGACGCCGTCGGCGTGCAGGCCGTCGCCGATCCGGAGGGCAGCGGCAACACCGTCGTGTCCTTCGCGCTCCACAGCCGCGGTGTGCGCGCGCACCCGCTCGAAACCTGGCTGGCCGTCGAGATCGACACGGACCGCGACGGCACGGCGGACTACCGACTGTCCACCGAGGACGAGGAGCTGATCCGCACCGGCGCGTTCCGCAGCGGCCGCGTGATCGCCTGGCTGGACCGCGCGGACGGCGGCGGGCTTGGCGTCCAGCGCCGCTACCACGCCGGCGTCGACCTGGCCTCCCGCTACACCGTCCTGCCGCTGCAGATCGAAGACGCCGGCCTGACCCCATCGCGCCTGCAGTTCAACTTCCGCGTGATCGCCAAGGACATCGTCGAAGGCGACCTCTACCGCGACCCGCTCGTCGACGTGCTGCCCGACGGCGGCGGCTGGCTGCACTACGACGGGCGTGATCCGGACCGCCTGTTCGCGGTGTCGCGCGCATCGGTGGCCGTCGCCGGCCGCGGTGCCGCGTCGCTGGACGTGACGAGCGGGGCGGCGAACGGCCGGCCGGATCCGAGCGCGGGGCTCGGTATTGGGCTGCTTGGGATCTTCCCCGACAATGCGCCCGGAGAGGGCGACGTCGCGATCCTCGTGCCGGGCACGGTGGGGCGGGTGTTCCTGCCGTGGGGGGAGCGCTAGCGGTCGCCCTGCGGCGCGCGCACGATCCCGAACGACTTGCCCGGCCCGGCGAGTTCGACTATCCTCTCCCCCACTCTCACCCGAAAGGAGGCCCCGAAACGATGCAACCCATTGTCCCCCACCACGCCACGATCCATGCGTCGTGCGGGTGCCTCAGGTAATCGCGCCGCCGTCCTCGTCCTAGCGGACGACTTGGACCGCTGCGATCGGCCGTTGGCACCCCGCCAGCGGCCGTTGTGTTTTCCGGACCCGTTCACGCCTCGGTGACGGTCCGCATTCGGCCCGCCGCACGACGCCCGCCGCATTCTCGGCGCGATCTCGCGCCCAACGGTGGAGCTGATGCACACGATGTCTCGTGCAACGAACCCGATCGTCGATCCGCGCGACTTGGACGCGGACGACCTGGACTCGATCGAGCTGAGCGAGGACTACTTCCCGCCCGACCGCCGCGGCCACCGCGCCGCATCCGGCGGCCCGCGCAAGCCGCGGCCGTCCGACGAGGTCGTGTTCGCCAGCCTGACGGACGTGAACGGCGCGTCCTTCGATACCGCGCCGATGACCTACAAGCCGGCCCGCTTCGAGGAGGCGTGGCTGAACGAGGCGCTCGGCCCGTTCATCCACGCCGCGCTGCTGACGGACGTCCTGCGGCTCGTCAAGGGCGGCAAGGAGGCGAACGTCTACCTGTGCGCGGCGCACCCGAACCTGGGCATCGACCGCGTCGCCGCCAAGGTCTACCGCCCGCGGCGGTTCCGCAACCTGCGCAACGACAGCCTGTACCGCCAAGGCCGCTCCGACCTCAGCGCGGACGGCAAGAGCCTGGTGCGCGACCGGCGCGCCCAGCGGGCGATCAGCAGCGGCACCGCCGTCGGGACGGCGATGCGCTTCCACTCCTGGCTGGCGCACGAGGTCGAGACGCTGCAGCGCCTGTCCGCGGCCGGCTGCGACGTGCCGCGGGTCTTCGGCAGCCAGGGCCAGACGATCCTCCTGGGCTACGTCGGCGACGCGCGGGACGCCGCGCCGACGCTGTCGCAGGTCCGGCTGCGGCGCGGCGAGGCCGAGCCGCTGTTCGACGTCGTCGTACGCAACATCGAGACGATGCTGTCGCTCGGCGTCGTCCACGGCGACCTGTCGGCCTACAACGTCCTGTATTGGCAGGGCGACGTGACGCTCATCGACTTCCCGCAGGCTGTCGATCCGTTCGAGAACCCGGCCGCCCGCCGGATCTTCGACCGCGACGTGGCGCGGGTCTGCCAGTACTTCAAGGCGCAGGGCGTGGCCGCGGCGGGCGATGCGGCGGCGTTGGCCGATGCGATGTGGACGCGGCACGTGATCGTCGACGCGTTCAGCGAGCCGTATCACGGGCACGCGGCGGCGTTTGGGGACGGTGACGATGACGGCGACGGGCGGCCGGGTAAGGGTGAACGATCCAAGGATGGACGATAGACGGATGCAGATGGGCGAACGGGCGCGACGCCGCGGCCACCCCGCGGCGCCGCGCCCGCTCCTGGCCCTCGTCAGTGCTGCCAGGCGGCGTTGTTCACCCACGGCAGGTAGATCGTCCAGCGGCGGGTCGCTTCGGTCGGCTCGGTCGTCGGGTCGGCCGTCCGTTCGGGCGACGGCGTGGCCGTCGGCACGGGGGCCGTCGGCGAAGCGGGCGAGGGCGTCGCGGTCGCGAGCGGCTCGCCGGGCAGGTCGACGCCGGGCTGGGGCGACCACGGTGCCGGCGTCGGCGCGGCGCCGTCTGCGCGCAGGACGAGCGCGCCGCACTCCCACGCCGGAGCGACGGCGCCGTCGGGTGTGGGCAGCCAAGCGGTGACCTGGCAGCGCGTTTCGATCCGCTTGATCAGCATGAGCCCGCCGGCGGCAATGTCGAACAGCGATAGCCCGACGTCCGTGCCGACCCAGAGTCGTTCTTGCGAGGCGTCCGTGAATCCGAAGCCGGACCGAAGTCCGGCCACGGGCTCGCTGGCCACGTTGCGCGGTTGAAGTGGGTCGGCAATGTCCCAGCGGCGCACGGTTCCGCCGTGCAATGTGAACACCGTGTCGCCCGCCGCGCGGACGTGCACGAACATGGGCGCGTCCGCGACAGCCGGCATCGAAAGGGTCGCCAGCGGATGCCAACCGTCCGCGCGGCGCTCGAAGCCGATCGCGGCAGTGGTCGAACCGAACCAGACGCGCTGGCCGTCCACCGCCGCGATACCGAAAGGCATGTCCTCCGGCTTCACCGGGAGGCGCCCGTCGAACGGCCCGATGACTCCGTCCTTCAAGACTGCGGTGCGCACGCGATCGCCGGCGGGAACGACGACGAGCGTCGGAGCTCCCGGTGCGAGCGGCGGCAGGACCGCGATACCCATGCCTGAGGTCACACGCGCGCGCTTTGAGTCAAGTTGCCATGTTCCCGACACGAGCGAGGCGACCCCGACCTCGAGGTCCTGGCCGGTGTGGGCGGCGAGGACGAATCGGCCACCGAAGGCCTTGATCGCTTGCACTTCGGACGGACTCTGTGCCTCCACCAGCGTCGGCAGCGGCGTCCGCTCCACCCCGTCCGCCCTGGCACCGAGCACGCGCGCCTGCCACGCCTGCCCCCAGTTGCCGCTCAGCCCCACCAGCGCCCCGTCCTGCGTACTGCCCGCCACGATGTCGGGGCCGAGGTCGATGGCCGACACGCCGCGCAGGCCGCCGTCGGGCGTTGCGCCGCCGTACGTTCGCAGCCCCCCGCCGACGAGGCCGACCGCCACGCCGGCGTCATCGATCCAGGCGCTCTCGATCCAGCGCGGGAACGAGACGCTGGCTTGGATCGTCAGCGGTCCGGTGGGCGGAATGCGCACGACGTGGGTCAGCGAGTGCGGGATGTCGCACGTCACGATCGCCCGGCCGCCGCCGGCCACGAGGCTCAACGGACGGCACGCGATGTCCAACTGCCGCAGGGCGGACCACGCGGGCTGGGCGGCCGCATCGTGTACCGTCAGCCCGACTCCGTTGGCGACGACGACGCTGCCGTCCACGACGGCGATCTCGCTGCCGTGAGGAATCGCAACCTCGACCACCTCGTCCGGCAGGGACGGGGCGTTCGCGCCGTCGGGCCAGATCAGGAGCCGCCGCGCCGGTGCGCCGGCCGTTTGGGCCATGACCGCGGCCACACGGCCGTCCTCCGCGGCGAGATCGTTGACCTGGCCGCCGATCGACATGAGCTCCCGCGGCGGGTCGCTGGCGAGATCGTAGACGACGAGTCCGTTGCCCGTATGACCGACCCAGAGCCGATCGCCCGCCAGCGCGACGCGGTTGGCGGCTTCGTGCGCCGGGATCATCGTCACAACGCGCGGCGCGCGCGGGTCGGCCACGTCTAACACCGCGACCCCGCCCGTCCAGAGCGCCACGGCCGCGCGGTCGCCGTCGACCGCGAGGTCGACGGACGGGCCGGCGAGCACCGGGCTGCGGCCGACGAGCGTCGGCGCCGCACCGTGCCAGCCGTCGACGACGAGCAGGCGGGCGCCCTGGGCCACGTAGAGCCGGTCGCCGACGCCGACCATGGCGCTGATCGGGCCCCACATCTGGTCGACGACGGTGAGGGACTCGGGGGGTGGGGTCTGCGCAACGACGGTGCGTGCCGGCCACGCGCCAAACATGGGCAGGGCGGTGAGGGCGGCGAGGGCGGCGGCTGCGGCGATTCCGCGAAGCGGGCGACGGCACGACGCGGGTCGACATCGGATCAGCACGCGTCGGGATGGAGCGGGCGGCATGGGCTGGCCGAGCTGGCTATGCGGAGTGATCTGGGCGGGCTGCATCGGGATCGTCCTCAGGGGAATGGGCTCTCATGGTGTGCGATCGTCCGGCCGGACACACCCCATGACAGCGCACGCCGGCTCGCGGCGACAAACCCGTCACCGCGCCACGGTCGGCTCCCCGCCCGCTCTGATGACGTCTGGATCGCGTGCTCCACCCCCGCTCGCCACCGCCTTCACCCACCGCGACCACCCCGGCTCCGGCGTGAACCCCAGCGCGTCGTTGATCGCCCGCATCCCGGCGGCGTCTGAAACGCTGGCGCAACGCCCGCCGTAGTACGCTGCGGTCACGGCACCGACGGCAACCCACCGACTCGCCGTCCTGCCGCGTGGTGGGACGATCGCGTCGCCGGCATTCGGATGCGACGATGATGCACGACCGCACACGAGGAGTACGGATGACATGGCAGCGACCTCGACAGCGCCCGCATTGCGCGGCCCTCGCCCATTCGCCGCGGGCCGCCGGTGGGCATGGGCCATGGGCATCACGATCACGCTCGGCGCCACCAGCATCGCACCGCGCACGCCGATCGGCCGCCCGCCGACATCCGTCCGCGCACAGCAGGCCGCCGACGCAGCACCGCTGACCCTCCGCCCGATCGCGCACCGCGGAGGCGGCCTGCGCGGCTTGGCCGTCGACGGCGATGCCGTGTACGTAGGCGAAGGTCCGGACGTCATCGTGTTCCGGGCGGAAGCGGGCGGTCAGCTGACGGAGGTCCGCCGCGTCGAGTTGCCGGATGTCGTGTTCAGCCTGGCGATCGCACCCGAGGCCGACCGCCTGTACGCCGCGGCCAACAACACCGTCTACGCCCTGTCGATCGCCGATCGGCGGCGGCCAACGGTGATCGGCCAGGCAGGCGTTCCCGTGGACGGCCAGAGCCAGCTGGCCGCGAGCGGCGAGGTGGCATACGCGCGCCTCACGGATATGCGCAATCGCGGTGCGCGCTGCGTGGTGGCGGTCCGATTCGCGGAGTCGGAATCGAACGGCGCGGCCGGAGCGCCGGCGTGCGTGCCCGGTGGCGAGCCGTTCGATTCGAGCACGGATCGAATCCTCGTCGGCGATGGGGTATTGGCGCTCGTCAACATCGAGTCGTGGTCAGACGCGGCGCCGCCGATCGGGCTCTTCGACATCGCCGACCCGCAGCGGCCGCGCTTCGCACACGCGATCGCGGTCGGCGATTCGTCCGTCGTCGCGGCCATGGCGGCCCGGCGGTTGTGGGTGCTGAGCGACGAAACCTCCGACGGGACGCACGTCCGCTCGTTCGACGTGTCCAATCTGGACGTAGAGCCGCCGCTGATGGCGCACTGGGTCGAGCCTGAGGGGCCCGACCACGCCGCCGTGTGGAACGGCGAGATATGGCTGACCGCGCTCGGTGGTCTCATCGCCCTGGATCCTTTGGCCACCAGCGCGCCCGACAAGCCGAAGCGGCGATGGATGACGGCCTGTACCGCCATCGCCAACCCGTGGGGCAGCATCGCGCTGGGTGGAGGACACATGTACACGCTGAACGAGCAGTACTTGGCGGCATGCGTGGTGCCTCCGGATGATCGACACGCGACGGACGAGGAGGCCACTTGGGTCTGGTCTCCCGTCCAGCCCGAACGCGTGGCCGCCACCGGCGGGCGGGCGTTCACGGCTGGAGTGTACGGCACGCTTTTGTCAAGCCACATCTTCCGCTCACCGGCGAACCTCGTGGCAGAAACGCGATGGAGCACACAGGCTGGGAACATCCGCGACATTGGTGCCAATGACACGCACGTCTTGGTCGCCCTCGAGAGTCGCCTGGTCGCAGTACGCCCGTCCTTGGACACGCGCGAGCCGGCGGGCGAGTGGGACGTTCCCGGCCCGTCGGTCGCCGGTGGCACGTTCGGCAAGCACCTCGCGGTCGCCGGCGGCCGCGCCGTCGTCCTGCGCGACGCGGCGCTGCATGTCGTCGATCTCACCCGGCCGGACGCCCCGGCCGCGCGCGTCCCGGCCGACTGGCGGCTCGGGCGTGCGGTCGCGTCGACCGGTAATCTCGCCTACGTCGCGGCCGGCGGCCGAACGATCAGCGGCGCACCGCAGCAGTTCGCGCCGCACGTCGTCGCCTACGACCTCGCCGCGTCGCCGCCGCGCAAGCTCGGCGAGGTGGAGCTGGCGGACCGCCTCGGCTGGACGCCGGTGGGCATCGCCGTGGCGGGGGCGCAGGTGGTCGTGGCGCTGACCGACGCCGAGCGTACATCGGCCGAGGTCGTGGTTCTGGACGCCCGCGATCCGTCGCGGTTGGCCGTCTCAGGGCGCAGCATCCTCAGCGCGGCCGGCGACGGCGACGTCGACGTCCGGGCAGTGGCCGCATCCGAGGGTGCGGCGATCATCATCGGGCATCATCGGGCGGCTGCCGCGCCTGACGCGCCGGTGGATGCGCCGGCGCCGGTCCGGCGCGGGGCGGTATGGGTCATCGATGTCGGCCAGCCCGACGGGCCGGTCGTGCGCGAGCGGCGATCGGTGGCCGGGTGGCCGAACGATGTCGTGATGGACGGCCGTGACGTCATCGTTGCCGCCGGTCCCGGCGGTCTGCAGCAGTTCCGGCTCGAGGCGCCTGGCGAACCGCCGCCCCGTGTTTGGCGCCTCGTACTACCCTGGCTCGCGCCGGGTGTACGTGAGGTTAGGGGAGCGCCGCGGCCAATCCGCGTGACCGGAGGGTGAGGGGGGAGAGGGCCTCTTCGGCAACATCCACCACGTGGTCTACCATACGCGCCTGCAGACCGCCCACCGCCCGAGGATCGACGCCGATGAGCGCACCAGCAACGCCCGTTGCCCCAATCCACGTCGCCACAGCCGCCCACGGCGCGTCCGCCGCCCCGACCCCCACCCCAACCCCCTCGCCCAACGGCGTCCCCGCGCACGAGCCCTACCACCCCCGCCACAAGCTCCGCATCGTCACCGCCGCCAGCCTGTTCGACGGCCACGACGCGGCCATCAATATCATGCGCCGGATCCTGCAGGCATCGGGCGCGGAGGTCATCCACCTCGGGCACAACCGGTCGGTGCAGGACATCGTGGACGCCGCCATCCAGGAGGACGCGCAGGGCATCGCCTTGTCCAGCTACCAAGGCGGGCACATGGAGTACTTCAAGTACGCCTACGACATGCTCGCCGAGCGCGGCTGCGGCCACATCCGGATCTTCGGCGGCGGCGGCGGGACGATCATCCCCGAGGAGAAGCGCGAACTCGAAGCGTACGGCATCGCGGCTATCTTCCACCCCGAGGACGGGCGGCGGATGGGGCTGCAAGGGATGATCAACGAGGTGCTGAAGGCGTGCGACCACCGCGCCGTCGACCTCGGCGTGCCGACGGTGGACGCCGTCGCTGCGCTGGACGCCGGCGATTGGCCGGCGATCGCACGGCTGATCTCGGCGGCCGAGAGCGCGACGGGCGGCGACGTCGGCAGCGGAATCGACGTCGGGGGCGACACGGGCGTGCCAACGTGGCCCGCGCTCTCGGCCGCGATCGACGCCCGCATCGCAGTGGTCGCCGCCTCGCGCACCGTCCCCGTCGTCGGCATGACCGGCACCGGCGGCGCCGGCAAGAGTTCGTTCACGGACGAGTTCGTCCGTCGTTATGTCGAGGACTTCCCGGACCATCGCGTCGCGATCCTGTCCGTCGACCCGACGAAGCGGTTGACGGGCGGGGCGCTGCTCGGCGACCGGATCCGGATGAACGTCCTCTCGTCGGGCCGCGTCTACATGCGCTCACTCGCCACTCGTTCGAGCGGCAGCGAGATCTCGGCGGCGCTGGACGATGCGATCCGGATCGCGCGGGCGGCCGGGTTCGACCTGATCGTCGCCGAGACGAGCGGGATCGGGCAGGCGGACGCCGGGATCATCGGGCTGTGCGACGTGGCGGTGTACGTCATGACGCCGGAGTTCGGGGCGCAGACGCAGCTCGAGAAGATCGAGATGATCGATCTGGCGGACATCGTCATCGTGAACAAGTACGACAAGCCCGGCGGCGAGGACGCGCTGCGGGACGTGCGCAAGGCGTATCAGCGCAGCCACAACCGCTGGCACGACGCGCCGGACAGCATGCCCGTCTACGCCACGATCAGCAGCCACTTCGGCGACCCCGGCTGCAACACCGCCTACGCGCGCATCGTCGAGGCGCTGGCGGCGAAGGTGCCGGGCGCCCACATCGACCCCGCCGCCGGCCGCTTCGCGTCCCATCGCACGACCGGCCTGCCCGACCTGGCCTACATCATCCCGCCGCGCCGGGCGAACTACCTCCTGGAGATCAGCGAGACCGTCAAGCGCTACAAGGCCCGGGCGCGCGACGAGACCGTGATCGCCGACGACCTGTGGGCGCTGCGCGTCGCCATCCGCCACTTCGTCGGCGGCCCGGACCCGGCCGTCGACCCTGCCGCGCTCGAGCCGTTCGGCGCGGCGGCCGTCGAGGCGGCACCCGCCCACATCGGCCCGCTGATGGCGGAGTTCGACGTGCTCCTCGCCAAGCTCGCGCCGACGTCGCGCCAGCTGCTGGCCGACTGGCCGGCGACGCGGGCACGCTACCGGGCGCCTGAAAACCGCTACACCGTGCGAGGGCGCGAGATCGTCATCGAGAACACGACCGAGAGCCTCAGCCATACGCGCGTGCCCAAGATCGCCCTGCCACCTTACGTCGACTGGGGCAACGTGCTCGCATTCCGCTTGCTCGATAACCTCCCAGGCTTCTTCCCGTACGTCGCCGGCGTCTTCCCGTACAAGCGCACGGGCGAGGACCCGACACGGATGTTCGCCGGTGAGGGCGGGCCGTGGCGGACGAACAAGCGGTTCCACTACCTGTCGCGGCACGCCGATGCGAAGCGCCTCTCGACGGCGTTCGACAGCGTGACGCTGTACGGCGAGGACCCGGACCCGCGGCCGGACATCTGGGGCAAGGTCGGCAACTCGGGCGTCTCCATCGCCACCGTCGAGGACATCGAGGCGCTGTACGCCGGCTTCGACCTGTGCGACCCACGCACGTCCGTGAGCATGACGATCAACGGGCCGGCGCCGACGATCCTGGCGTTCTACTTCAACGCCGCGGTGCGCCAGCAGCTGCGCAAGAAGTTGAAGGCGGAGGGGCGGATCGAGATCAGCGACGCGGACTGCCTCCAGCCGATGGGCGGCGGGCATCGGTTCCGCGACCTGCGGGAGATGATCGGCGACGACGAATACGACGCGCTTGTCGACGCGACGGTGGCGCAAGTGCGCGGCACGGTGCAGGCGGACATCCTCAAAGAGGACCAGGGCCAGAACACGTGCATCTTCAGCACGGAGTTCAGCCTCAAGGTCATGGGCGATGTCCAGCAGTGGTTCATCGACCACGACGTCCGGAACTTCTACTCGGTGTCGATCAGCGGCTACCACATCGCCGAGGCCGGCGCGAACCCGATCAGCCAGCTGGCCTTCACGCTGTCCAACGGCTTCACGTTCGTCGAGTACTACCTCTCCCGCGGGATGAAGATCGACGACTTCGCCCCGAACCTCAGCTTCTTCTTCTCGAACGGCATGGACCCGGAGTACGCCGTCATCGGCCGCGTGGCGCGCCGGATCTGGGCGACGGCGATGCGCGATCTGTACGGCGCGAACGAGCGCAGCCAGATGCTGAAGTACCACATCCAGACCTCGGGCCGCAGCCTGCACGCCCAGGAGATCCAGTTCAACGACATCCGCACGACGCTGCAGGCGCTGCTGGCGGTCTACGACAACTGCAACAGCCTCCACACGAACGCCTACGACGAGGCGATCACGACGCCCACCGAGGAGAGCGTGCGGCGCGCGATCGCGATCCAGCTGATCTTGAACCGCGAGTTCGGCGTCGCCAAGAACGAGAACCCGAACCAGGGCTCGTTCATCATCGACGCCCTCACCGACCTCGTCGAGGAGGCCGTCCTGGCCGAGTTCGAGCGGATCAGCGCCCGCGGCGGCGTCCTGGGGGCGATGGAGCGCGGGTACCAGCGCTCGAAGATCCAGGAGGAGAGCCTCTACTACGAGGAGCTGAAGCACTCCGGCGCGCTGCCGATCATCGGCGTGAACACGTTCCTGCCGGTGGTCGACGCCAAGGGCGACGGCGCCGCGGACGGTGTCGACGGGGAAAGCGACGGTGCGAAGGTCGCGGTGACGACGATCGAACTCATGCGCTCGACGGACGAAGAAAAGGCCGACCAGCTGGCGCGCCTGCGCGACTACCACGCCCGGCATGTGGACGGGCGAGACGCGGCGGTCGAGCGGCTGAAGGCGGCGGCGATCCGGCAGGACAACGTGTTCGGGGAGCTGATGCGGGCGGTGGAGACGCTCTCGCTCGGGCAGGTGAGCCGGGCGTTGTACGAGGTGGGGGGACAGTACCGGCGGAACATGTAACCAATCCGCCGCCATGCGGCCGTGTGACGTCCATGTAGGGGCATCGCGATGGACGTGGGCATCGCGATGGACGACACGGCCGAAACACGGTGGTTTGGTGTAACGCGGTCGCGCCTACCATCGATGCCGCTGCGCCGCCATCCGAGCGGCAGCCGGCCGGCTGTCCTAACCCCTCCGACGCCATTCCCGCAACGCGAAGGACGACGCTCCCATGACCGACCACGACCCCGCCGCCTCCCAGCCGATCGCCCGCCCGGTCGCCCCGCCCGTCGCCCCACGCCGGCGGCGGGCCATCGCCTGGCTCGCCGCCGCGACGGTGATCGGGCTGGCCGCCGTGCAGTTCGCCGTGATCGAAACCGACGACATGGAGGCCGGATGGCGGGTCCCGACGTGGCGAAGGCACGATTACATGACGTTCGACTACGGCCAGGTGGAATTCGCCGAGCCGCTTGACGACCGCCCCACCCTCCCGTTCCACGGACCGGTCGCGTTGGCCGTCCGCGCGCCGTTCTGGTTGCGGCGCGGCTTGGAGGCGCGGGTCCGCGACGACGTGCAGCGGCTGCTGCCGGACGCGGAGATCACCCGCGCCCCGCTGCCCGCGCCCGGCGATCGGATCGCCGCGCCGATCGTCGTCGTGGACGTCCGCCGCACCCGATGGTGGTGGCTGCCGTTCACCGGGCGGATCGGCGCGGACGCCGTCGTGGTCGCGCTGGACCCGGCGGCACCGTTCGAGTGGCCGAGCGATGCGCAGGACGTCGAGCCGCCGTGGTTCGTCGGCCACGGCCGGATGGGCGTCGAGCTGCTCCACGGGAAGATCTACGAACGGCAGGGCTTCGCGCTGCCGGGGGCGGACGTCGCCTTCCTGGTGGACAAGCTCGCCAGCGGCCTGGCGAACGCGCTCGTCGGCATGCTTTCGCCGCAGGAGGGCAGCGGTCCGGTGTTCGAGACGATGCGGACCCGTCGCCCGACGCTGGCCAGCGTCCTGGCGGCGGACCTGGCCGGCGGATCATCGGGCGACGCGACGTCGATCGTTTCCGACGGGGTGACGAACGAATCGCCCTGCACGGGCACGACGGACACGATGCGTCTCTTCCGCGATGCGGACGGCTGGCATCAGACCATCTTTCTGGAAGGTCGAAGCCAGGTGAGGTGCCGGTGGCGGTTCCGGCTGCACAACCTCGGTCCGCGGACCGTCACGGCGCTCGAAGCGGGCGGTGGGTTCAACGGTAGCTGGCTCGATGTCGAGCGCTGGCAGTGCGCTGAGCCCGGCGGAGCGCCGGGGCCGTGTGACGCGCTATCCATCGGGCCGGGCGGCGCGGTCGACGTCGAGGTCGACGCGCGCCTCACAGGCTGTGACTGGCTGGATTCCTCCAGTTCGACGACCGTGGACCTCTTCGCCGCGGCGGCGGTTGGCGACGGCGCCGACAAGCAGCAGGTGCCGCTTCACACGCAGCTGTACATCGAGGGCGCGCCGAACGCCGACTGCCGGGAGCGCGGCCCGACCGCGGCGGCCATGACGCGCGTCCTCGATGCGATCGACGCGCATCGAGCCGCGGGCGATCTCGGTCCCGCCGCTGCCTCTGCCCGCCTGGATCGCGCTTCGGCGCGCTACGAGTCCTCGCTCGACCGCCCGGTCGCCGCCTCCACGAGTCCCCTGGACCACGCGCGCATCGCCGCGTTCAGCGTGATGATCGGCACGCAACCCTGCCTCGGCTTGGTCGACTTCTCGCGCACCCATCGGTCCGGAGCGTTCGAGGACGCGCCCTTGGCGGTCGCCCTGCGCTGCCGATCGGAGGGCGATCCGACGCCGCCGGGACCGCTGGGCTTGTGGGTGGCCACGACGCCCGACGTCTACGGGTTCCGCGGCGTCGCCGCGTATGCCGTTCGCGACCTGTCCGGCATCGACGGTAGCTGGCTAACGCTCGAAGGGGGCGCCGAACTGATGACCGGTTGGACGGCGGACCCGGCGGGCGAGGTCCGCGACGGGTTTGCATGCGGCACGATCGATGATCCGTCGGGCGGGGATGGCGGCGACACGGCGCCGGTGGCGCCGGCGGGCGAACCGGGGGCCACGTTGAACTTCGTTGCACTCGACGAAGATGGCGGGCCGTTCGAGACGGCACCGGGCGTCGGCCTGCCGTGGGCCGAGTGGTGGCCGGTCAGTGCCAGCGAGAGGAGTGATCCTGCGCCCTAATCGTTGCCAAGCGGCCCGCGCAGCGGGCGCAGGCCGCGCCGCGCCTTGATCAGCTCCCGCAGATAGTCCCCCGCCGCCAACACGCTCAGCCCGCCCGCCACCGCCGCTGTCCCGTCGACGAGCGTCACGAGGCCCGGCGCGGCGACGACGAGGATGCCGAGGGCGAACACGGCGGCCGTCGTCGCCTTGCCCAGCGGGCGGGAGGGCATGCGGCGGAAGCCGTCCCAGCGGCGGTGGACGGCGACGGCGGCGGCCGCGGCGGCAACGGCGAAGTCGCGGGCGAGGACGGCGGCCAGGAGCCACGGGTTGAGGACGCTGTCGTGCCAGGCGACGCCGAGGATGGACAGGGTGAAGAGCTTGTCCGATACGGCGTCGAGCAGGCCGCCGGCCCAGGTCTCGGCGTGGAAGCGGCGGGCGATGCGGCCGTCGAGGAGGTCGCTGGCGGCGCCGACGGCGACGGCGGGGAGGCGGAGGGCGGTGTCCAAGAACGGGTAGGCCGCGGCGAGGGCGAGTCGCAGGATCGTCAGCGCCGTGACGATGACGATGGCCGGCCTCACCGGCCGGGACCGCCGTTCCAACCGGCGATGAGCGCCTGCAGCATCCCGAGCGCCAAGCTGAGCTTGCCGAGGAACGAGTCCGAGTGCGGCACGAACAGGAAGTGCGGGTGCTGGCTCCAAAGCTCGCGCAGCCGCGCGTCCAGGACAATCGCGTACGCCTCGTCCTCGACGCGCGTCGGGTTGCCGCCCTCGATCGACTGGCCGCCGACGGCCGCGGTCTCGAAGAACAGGACCGCGTCGTAGCGCGCCAGCTCGGCCTCGAGGGACGAGTGGACGGCCTCGAAGAAGCCGGGCCGGCTGTCATCGGGCCAGTAGGCCGCGCCGTCGACGGTGCCGCGGTCGCACAGAAGGACGCGCTTGGGGTAGCGCGCGGCCTGCACGTCCTCGATGTTCCGCTGGACCTCGTAGATCGCCCGCTGCACCGCCCGCCGCGCGTCCGGCTGATCGCTGCGCGGAAAGCCGCCGCCGAAGAGCATCGTCGCCGCCTCGGGCACGACGACGACGCGCTCGCCGATCTCGCGCCGGAGCAGGTCGGCGGCCGTCGTCTTGCCGCCGCCGGGGCCGCCGGTGAGGACGATGCGGAAGGGGTCCTTGTGGCGGGGGAGGGGTGCGGGGGGCGGGGCTGAGGGGGCACGGGTGGGCAATCGGAGCTCCTGACGACGTGCGTAGCGACGGTTCGCAACCGCATTGGATGCGTGCGCGACGATAGCCCGCGACCGCCACGGACACAACCCTCGGCGTGGCGCCGATCCAACGTCGATGCCAGAATCGAGGCGATGCCGATCCGCCGCCGACGGCCCCCAACGGACTCACCTGCCCCATGTCCACCTCCTGGCACACCCTCCCCCCCTCCGCCATCGCCACCCACCTCGGCGTCGATCCCGCCGCCGGCCTGACCGACGCCGAGGCCGACCGCCGCCGCACCGCGCACGGCCCCAACGCCCTCGTCGAGCGGGCCGGCGTATCCGCGTGGCGCATCCTCGCGGCGCAGCTCAAGGGGCCGATGGTCCTCGTGCTCGTCGTGGCCGGGGCCGTCTCGATCGTGCTGGGCGATGTGGCGGATGCCGTCGCGATCGCGGCGATCATCGTCCTGAACACCGGCCTCGGCTTCGCGCAGGAGTACCGCGCCGAACGGGCGATGGCGGCGCTCAAGCAGCTGGCGGTGTCCGTCGTGCGTGTGCGGCGGGACGGCATCGTGGCGGAGCGGCCGGCCGTGGACCTCGTGCCGGGGGACGTCGTGCTGCTCGAGGCGGGCGCGGTCGTGCCCGCCGACGGGCGGTGGTTCGAGGCGTCGGCGCTGCGGGTGCTCGAAGCGATCCTGACGGGCGAGTCGGAGGCCGTCGACAAGGGGACGGCCGCGCTGGCGCCGGGCGAGTCGACTTCGGGCGTGCCGGTATCGGGAGAACCGGCATCGGGCGAGCCGGCATCGGGCGAGCGGGCGGTGGGCGATCGGACAAACATGGCCTACAAGGGGACGACGGTCACGGCCGGGCGCGGCGTGATGGTCGTCGTCGCAACCGGCATGGCCACCGAACTCGGCCGGATCGCCGATCTGCTGCAGGCCGTGCCGGAGGAAGCGACGCCGCTGCAGCGCCGGCTGGCGCAGCTCGGGCGCGGCTTGGGGGCGGCGGCGATCGTCGTCGTGGCGGTGGTCGGCGCGATCGGGCTGTGGCGCGGCCAGCCGCCGGCGCTCGTCCTCATGACGGCGCTCAGCCTGGCGGTCGCCGCCGTGCCGGAGGGCCTGCCGACGGTCGTGACGATCGCGCTGTCCATCGGCGGCCAGCGGCTGCTGGCGCGGCGGGCGCTTGTGCGGCGCCTGCCGGCCGTCGAGACGCTGGGCTCCGTCACGGCGATCTGCTCGGACAAGACCGGCACGCTGACCGAGAATCGGATGACGGTCGTCGTCCTCGACGTCGCCGGGCACCGCGTCGACCTGCAGGAGCGGATGGAGGACGACGAACCGGTGCTGCTGGCGTCGGAGCGTGAGGTGGACCACCCGTCGATCGCCCTGCTGCTGACCGCCGCCGCGCTGTGCAACGATGCGTCGCTCGCCCCGTCGACCGACACGCCCGGCGAGCTGCGCGCCGTCGGCGACCCGACGGAGGGCGCGCTCGTCGTCGCCGCGGCCCGGTTCGGGCTGCGGCAGGAGCCGCTCTCCGCCGCGCTGCCGCGGACGGCCGAGCGCCCGTTCGACGCCGAGCGCAAGCGGATGACGACGGTGCATCGTGTCACCAACGCCGCGACGCTGCCGGCGGCGGTTCAGGACGCGCTGCGCTTCGCGGACGGCGGCACGGCGCCGGGCGTGGCGTTCACGAAGGGGGCGGTCGACGTCGTCCTCGAGCTGGCCGACCGCGTCTGGATCGACGGTCGGCGCGCGCCGCTGGATGAGGCGCAGCGCGCACGGATCGCGGCGGCGCACGATGGTCTGGCGGCGAGCGGGATGCGGGTGCTGGGGGTGGCGGTGCGGCGGATGGGGCCGGTGGCGGGCATCGGGGGAGCGGACGGCAAAGGCGACGACGTCGACAGCGCGACGGACGCCGCGATGGACGCGGCGTCCGAAGAGCGCCTGACGTTCGTCGGCCTGTGCGCGATGATCGATCCGCCCCGCCCTGAGGCGCGCGCGGCGGTGGCGCTGTGCCGGACGGCGGGGATTCGGCCGATCATGATCACCGGCGACCATCCGCTGACGGCGCTCCAGATCGCGCGCCAGCTCGGGATCGCTGACGGCGCCGGTGCCGCGGGAACGGCGACACCCGTCCTCACCGGCGCCGAGGTCGAGCGCCTGTCGCCTGCCGAGCTCGCCGACGCAGCCGAGGTCACGCCGGTCTTCGCCCGCGTCTCGCCCGAACACAAGCTGCGGATCGTCGAGGCGCTGCACGCGCACGGCCACGTCGTGGCGATGACGGGCGACGGGGTGAACGACGCGCCGGCGCTCAAGCGCTCCGACATCGGCGTGGCGATGGGGATCACGGGCACGGACGTGACGAAGGAGGCGGCCGACATCGTCCTGTTGGACGACGACTTCGCGACGATCGTGCGCGCCGTGGAGCAGGGGCGCGTGGTCTACGACAACATCCGGCGCTTCATCAAGTACGCCCTGGCCAGCAACGCGGGCGAGATCTGGGTGATGGTCCTCGGCCCGCTGCTCGGCATGCCGCTGCCGCTGCTGCCGCTGCAGATCCTGTGGGTGAACCTCGTGACGGACGGCCTGCCCGGCCTGGCGCTGGCCGTCGAGCCGGCCGAGCCGGACGTCATGACCCGCCCGCCGCGCCCGCCGACCGAGTCCGTCTTCGGCCGCGGCCTGGCCACCCACGTCCTGTGGGTCGGCGCCCTCCTCGGCGTCACGTCGCTGGCCGCCGGCTGGTGGGGCTGGCGCACGGGCAACGCGGCGTGGCAGACGATGCTCTTCACGACGCTCACGTTCAGCCAGATGGGCCACGCGATGGCGGTGCGCTCCGAGCGGGTGTCCGTCTTCCGGCTGGGCGTGCGCTCCAACTGGGCACTGTTCGCCGCCGTGACGCTGACGATCGGGGCACAGCTGGCGGCGATCTACGTTGGGACGCTGCAGGCGGTGCTGCATACGGTGGCGTTGAGCGGGGGGGAGCTGGGGGTGTGCGTGGGGGTGGGGTCGGTGGTGTTTTGGGCGGTGGAGGGGGGGAAGGGGTGGCGGAGGAGGTGGGGGCGGTCGGATCGCGCTCGCGTGGCGTGATATTAGAGACGCAGGGCCGCGCGCGTGACCAACTCCCATTCGACGAGCAGTTCGTTGGCCTGCATCATGTCTGCTTGCACCAGCTCCAGCATCTTTATGTATTCCTGTTTCTGCATAACAACCCAATCGCGTTCGTCTCCGGGCGCGAACGCGATCAACCGTCTAAGAGCCATTATGGCCGCCGCCCGCCTGCCGGAAGCAACCAAGGAATATGCGATGGCTGCCAAGGCCGCATCATTATCTCCAGTAAGTCTGTACCATTGGGCGAGTTCACTCGGATTCGCGACTTCGTCCAGGTAGGCAAGCCCCTGTGCGCGAATGGCTGCGATAATCGAGCGAAGGTCATTTACATCAAATCCGGAGCCACCACCTGGACTACGCAAACGAATACCGAGGCTCAGATCCACAGCTGAACTGCCGCGTCGATAATTCTGTCTTGGCAGATAGAGGGGCTGAACGAATGCCGTGATAACATAGTTGTCACCAGATCGTTGCAGAACAAGCCCTCTCAGAATACGATCGATCGGCTCTCGCACGAGAATACTTCGATGCAGAACGAGCCCTATGTCGCTTGCGGAAATGGCTCGCAGCGTGTCGCGCGTCCGCGGCGTCTTGGTCGTCATTGGAGAGAATTCTAGCGCCGCGGGGCGGAGCACAGTGCATCGCGCCGCGAACCACTGTGCTCCGCCCCGCCATTCACTGTGCTTCGCCGCCCGTTTCACTGTGCTTCGAAGCCCGATTCACTGTGCTTCCCACGCCTCCCCGCCGAGCCCGCCATCCGGCACGCGAGCCCAAATGGAGGCAAACGCCAGAACGGGGAGCCGCCCCATGACGGCTCCCCGTTCCTCCGATCCCAGGGCGCGCACCCCAAGCAGCGCGCCCGCAGGTCAAGTCACCCGCACGACGCGCGTCACCGGCACCCCAGCCCCATCCGGCCGCCTCGCCCGCAGCTCGCGCGGATCGGCCGTGTGCATCCGGGCCAGCGGCCTGGTGATCCACATCCCGACCGAAACGCGCTCGGCCGGGAAGGCGATGTCGATCAAGTGCGCGTGCGTGACGTGCGAGCAGCGGTTCACGGCTTCCATCCAGTCGACCATCGTCGTTTCTCCTGCAGCCGGGGTCGCCCTAGAGAGCCGGTCAAGTAATCGTTCTTCCGACGTGGCCGCGCCCCGCGGTCCCTCACCCGGCGCGCTGGGGCGCGCCTGCCCTCTCCCGCGGGGGCGGGAGAGGGCACGTCTAGCCGGATTCCACCGCCCAAGTTGACGTGATCGACCTCAAGAAGGATGGATCCTTTCTCCCGCCCCCGCGGGAGAAAGGTGGCAGCGCCGCAGGCGCTGACGGATAGAGGGAGAGTCCGGTGACCATTACTTGACCGGCTCTCTAGGATCTTTGACCGCGGGCAAGGGTGCGATTCGGCGGGCGTGCGACCAGCATACGGTCACACGCGCCTTGTGGAACAGGCCGAAACCGCCGCGGCGCCGCCGCGCAACCCTTAATCGCCTGCCGCGCGAGCCGAACCGCCATGCGGAACCCGGCGCATCGAAACGCATCGCCCGCGGTTCTCTACCTCCGCAACCGCCCGCTCGCATCCGCACCATCGGCGCAAAGAGTGCCACTTGCCGCCCCGTTCCACGCAGTGCTAGCTTCAACCGACCTGATCAACCCAACCGACCCCAACCGACCCAACCGACGAAGCCGCCGGCCCCCCCTCACCACCCTCCGCACCGAAACGGACCCGCCCCATGCCACCCGCCGCCGCCATCCGCCGACCGTTCCGCTGTCCCCGCACCCCGCATCGCGCCGCCGCCACGATCGCCACCCTCCTCACCCTCGGTCTCCCGATGTTGGGATCGGGCGCCGTGCCGCCGTCGCCCCGCGCCCATGCCGCCGCGGCCGCCGCCGCCGACGTGGCCGCCGTGGCCGCTCGGCTGGACTTCGAAGTGCACGGCTACGAGATCGGCATCGAGACGGCCCTCCTGACCGCGCCCGAGGTTCGCCTCCTCGATGCGGCCGGCCGGCGAATGGTCGTGGCGGCCGTTTCGCCGGTCCGGGTGGACAACGTCGACCAGCAGGGCCGCTGGACGGCCAGCGTGCGGGCGAACCCCCAGGACCCGCTCGTGATCGAGCCCGGGCAGACCGTCGAGGTGGCCTTCGGCCAGACGGTGACGCGCGTCGCCGTGCCGAACGTGACGGCCGAGCTGACCGCCGACGCGCTGGCGGTGACCGGACAGGCGCCGGCTCCGGGCAAGGTCGAGGTGTCGTTCGTCGACGGCTATCAGAGCATGCGCAACGAGGTGTCGTTCCTCGACGGCTACCAGAGCGTGCGCAACGTCCCGCCGCCGGCCACCGCCGCCCGCAGCGCGACGGAGGGGCGCTTCCGCCTCATCCTCTCGCCGGCCATGGACGTCGGCCCGGGCGTGATCGGCACCGCCACGTACGTCCATCCGGACGGCCACCGGATCGCGCGCACGTTCGGCCGGCCGGGCGTGCTCCTGGACTTCGACCGCGGCGTGGCGCAGGCGTTCGCGCCGTACAGCCCGCGCCTGACGATCCGCGTCGGCGACGCGATCGGCGAGCGGTGGCGCAGCGCGCCGGCCGCTTGGTCCGGCGGCGGGCGCCACTACACCCCGCTGCTCGAACAGGTGGGCGACGTGCGCTACGTCCTGGACGCGGTGCCGGGCCAGCGTGTCTCCTTGTGGGACGGCGACGTCCAGGTGGCCGATGCGCCATTCGGCGTGCTGCGCGCCCGCCTCGTGCCGGAGTACGGCATGATCGCCGGACACACCGTGCCCGGCGCCAAGCTGCGGGCCACGGTGACCGGTCAGGCACAGCCGGTGATCCCGTTCTTCTATGCCAAGGAGGACGGCACGTTCTCCACATACGGCCTCACGCGCGGCGAACACGGGCGGATGTTCGGCCGGGTGCAGTCCTTCCCGAGCGGCGCATTCGCCTACGAGGCACCGCTCATCGTCCCGTCCGAGCGGATCGATCTGTACGGCAGCGGCGCCGGCATCAGCGCGGAAAGCGACGGCGAGATCACCGGGTGGTACGCCTCGGCCGACGGCACGCGGGCCCTCACCCGATTGCTGCCGCATCAACGACATCTCCCCAACGAGATGCAGCTGCGGTTCGACTGGTACGATGCGAACGGCCGGCCGGCGGTCATCGCGCCCGGCGACCGGCTGGCATTCCAGCCGCTCGACGGCACGACGGTGACACTCCGGGTCCCGGACATCGACCTCCGAGTGGCGCCGGACGGGCAGACCCTCCTCGGGCACGGACCGCCCGGTTCCGTGCTCGCCGGTGTACGCTACGGCAGGGCCGGCGACGTGCTTGCCCCCGTGAACCTCCCGTTTCCCGATCAGGAAGGGAAGCTGGCCGGCATCACGGGCAAGATCGGCCCGGACGGCACGTTCGAGCTGCCGTGCGAGGAAGTTTGTCCGTCGCCCTTGGGACGCGTCACCATCAAGCCGCCGTGGAAGGACGTTCCTTCCGGGCGGGCGACGTACAGCGTGGTCTTCTTCGCCCCCGCGCTCAGCGGCGCCGCCCCGTCGCTTGGCCTCGTCCGGGGCTTCGCCACCGCCGGCGCGCACGTCACGGCCGGCGTGCTCGATGCGGACGGCGCCCCGACGGCCACGCGCACGACGGTCGCCGCGTTCGTCACGGCGATCCGCCCGGCCCGTTGGTCGATCGACTTCAGCGACCGATTCCCACACGGCATCCCGACCGGCACGCGCTTCCGCATCGCCGTGGACGATGAAGCCGTCGATCTCGACGTGCCGGTCGTGACGCACGAGCCCGACGTCCTGGCCGACGGCGTCGCCGGCACGGCACCGGCCGGCTGGGCGGTCGAGGCATGGGCACTGCCCAACCTGGCGATCGATGCCGCCCGCGCGCCGACGAAGGCCGTGGCCACGGTCGCCGCCGACGGACGGTGGCGCGTGACGTTCGACGGCTACAATCTCCGCGCCGAGGACGACGTGACGCTCACCTTCCGCCCGCCGGACGCGCCCGTCTTCTACCAGTACGACCTCGGCCACCTCGCCGGCCCCCCGGAAGCCACGGCCGGACCGACGCCGACCGCCTCGACTACCCCGCCGCCCACCGCCACGCGCGCGGCGACGGCCGAGCCGACGCCGCCGGCCGTCGCCGCCGGCCGGACGCTGTATCTGCCGGTGGCGCGGCGCGACGGACCGTGAAGTCCGATCCCGAAAGGCACGAACGATGACCCAACACGCGGTATGGATCACGGCGCTGTTCGCCGCCCTCGGCGTGGCCGCGGCCGCACCGGCGACCTCGGCGCACGTCGACGCGCCCGCCGGCGTCACCACCTCCGTCACCCTCTACCCCGTCGCCGACACCTACGTCGACCAGCAGAACCCGACGCAGAACTTCAACACCGCCGCGCAATGGCCCGTCGAGCGGCGGACGAACAACACGGAGCGCTACCCGCTCCTGCGGTTCGACACGTCGGCGATTCCCGAGGACGCGACCGTCACGAGCGCCGACCTGAAGGTCTACCTGATGAGCGGCAGCGGCGACAGCCCGATCCTCGTCAAGGTCGAGCGGATCACGTTCACCTGGAACCAGGACACCGTCACGTGGAACAGCCGGCCGCCGGTCGCGGGGGTCTACGGCTCGTGGGAGACGGACAACGATCCCGGCACGCGCACGTTCGACATTCGCGTCCTCGCCGCCAACTGGATCCGCGATGCCTGGCCGAACCACGGCGTGACGCTCCGCGGGCCGGACGGCGGCACGTACGAGCGCCTCTACCGCGCCACGGGCGCCACCCGACCGCACCTCGACATCGTCTACACGGCCCCCGAACCCACGGCGACGGCGACCTCGTCGTCCACGGCCGGCACGACCCCCAGCCCCAGCGCAACATCCACCGCCACGCCGTCGTCCACATCCACACCGGCGCCGACGTCGACCCCGACCTCGTCGCAAACCACGACGCCCACACATACGCCGTCGCCCACCGCGACACCGTCGCCGACGTCGACCTCCGCCCCGTCCACCACCCCGACCGACCCGCCCACCGCCACGTCGACGCCCACGGAGACCCCGCTGCCGCCCGGCAGCGCGACGATCACGGTCACGACGTCGCCGACGCCGTCCATCACGCCGCCGACACCCGCGACCGCCACGCCGTCGGAGACGCCGACGACCACGCGGACGCCGTCGCCGACCATCTCCACCCCCGGCCCATCGTCAACGCCGACGCCGTCGGACACGCCGACCTACGGCTCGCAGACGCCTTCCCGCACGCCGACGCAGACGGACACGCCGACGCCGCTCGATCGTCACATCCTCTACCTGCCCATGACCCTCCGCTCCGCCACGATCGAGATCGACCCGCCGACCCCGACCGCCATCATCCCTCCCCCCAACCCGTGATCCTCCCCCTCCCCCAGACTTGGGGGAGGGGGTCGGGGGGAGAGGGCCTCAGGCCGACCGCCGGCACGACGCTCGCCCGACACCGCTTCCAACAGCGGCCCTCCCCCACCCTCCCGCACCACGAAGTCATCGAACCGCACCACCACGTCCGGATCCGCCAGGCTCGTCACGATCACCCCCGCCCGCCCCGCCGTCGCCAGCCCCGGCACGTCAAGCGCGCGCAGCTCCGTGTCGTTCGCGAAGAACGTCACGCGGCCGTCCCGGCGGACCGCCTTCAGGCGGTTCACCGCGCCGGCGCCGGTGAGGAGGGCGTCCGAGGCGGTCAGGCCGACGAGCGTCTGCCAGGTCGTGCCGTTGTAGCGCTCGATGATGTACTTGCCGTCGGGCTGGATCTGCAGCGTCACCTGCGCCACGCTGACGTTCTCGCCCACGGCGATCCCCGCCGTGCCGACGGCGGCTGACGCGTAGCGGACGGTCGCCTCAACCGTGCAGTTCGCGCAGCGGACCTGTGGCGCGAGGCCGAGGACGAAGATGTCCGTCAAGCGCAGGGCGACCTCGTACTCGCCGTTCACGTAGCGCATTCGGTGCTGGGCGTCATCGACGGTGACCCAGCCGGTTGTCGGGTCGCTGAAGTCGTCCTGGAAGAGGATTGCGCCGGCCGGCCGCGTCGGCTCCGGCGACGGTGTCGGGATGGCCGTCGGCTCGGGCGAGGGCGTCGCGGTCGGGCGATCGCCCGTGAAACGCGTGATGAGGACGTCGTCGAAGCGGGCCGTCGCGGCACCGTCGCCGACCGCCTGGAGCATGAGCACCGCGCCGCCGCGCTCGGCGAGGAGCGGGTGCTCGAACGTCCGCAGGCGCTCGCCGTTCACGAAGAGCGTCACCATCGCGCCCTCGCGCTCGACCCGCAGCCGGTTCGGCGCCGTGCCGCGGGCGATCGCGGCCGAGGCGCGCTTGCCCTGGTGCGTCTTGGCACCGACGCCGCCCAGCTCGTAGATGCCGTACGTCCCGTCGGCGAACACGAAGAACATGAAGCCGAGGCTCGGCGGCCCGAAGCCGAGGCCGTAGAACGCCCCGCTGTCGCCGACGCGGCGCATCGTCGCCTCGAACGCCCCGTCGCCGAACATCCCGACGGGCGCGCCGGACCGGACGAGGACGTTCGAGCCGTCGGCGATGAGGTCCAGCCCGCCCTCGGCATACCGGACGTGCTCCTGTTGGAAGTCGTAGAGCGGCCAGCCGCTGTTTACATCCTCGAAGTCGTCGAACAACACGACCTCCTCGCCCGCCGGCACGGTGACCACGGCGGTCGGCCGCGGCGGCGGCGAGGCAGTGTGGGTGGGCGTGAACGTCGGCAGCGGGCGGCGCGTGGCGCTGGCCGTCGGCTCGAACGGCACCGGCGCACTCGACGCGTCGCGCGCCGCGTCGCGACCGGCCCACGGCAGCAGGGCCTGTTGCCGCGGCCGCACCTCGCGCCACGCCACCTTGGCCACGAAAGCATCCATGTTGGCCTTCGCGCCGCCCGGCGGGCCCGGGATCGTCCCCATGCCGTCGCCGCCCGGGAACGTGTCGCGGTCCGAGAACGTGTCGCCGACGACGTACGCCGCACCCGCGTCGTCCACATCCAGCCAGAAAGCCGCGTCCCACAGGTTGCCGCCGATCAGGCCCATGTAGTCCCAGTTCGCCGTCGGGTCGGTCGCGCTCGGGTCGAGCTTCAGCCGGCCGATGAAGGCGTCCATCACGTTCTCGTCGGCCCGGTGCTCGGCGTCCGTGTTGAACGTCCGGTCCGGCCCGCCGACGAACGGGAACGTCGCCTCCGTCGAGCGCGTCCAGCCGGTGACGTACAGCGCCCCGTCCGGCCCGAGCGCCACCGCCTGGCCGTAATCGTCGTTGTCGCCGCCGACAAACCCGCAGTACTCGAGCGCCGACCCGTCCGGCTTCACCTTGGCCACATAGGCGTCCGCCGCGCCGTTGAACGTCCGGTCCGGCCCGACCGTCACCGGGAACGAACCGTCGCTCGTGTCCATGGCGCCCGTGAAGTAGGCCGCGCCCGCGTCGTCCACCGCC
This sequence comes from Candidatus Avedoeria danica, assembly GCA_016703025.1. Taxonomy (NCBI): domain Bacteria; kingdom Bacillati; phylum Chloroflexota; class Ardenticatenia; order Candidatus Epilineales; family Candidatus Epilineaceae; genus Candidatus Avedoeria; species Candidatus Avedoeria danica. The sequence continues at coordinate 93,786 of JADJCV010000003.1, read as the reverse complement.
ATCCCCTTCGCGTCGTCGTCGCCGGTGCCGCCGACGTAGCCGGCGTAGACGAACCCGGTGCCGTCGGCACGGATCTTCACGATGTAGGCGTCCAGGACGCCGTTGAACGTCCGGTCCGGCCCGGGGATGTCGCCGAAGCCGTCGCCGTCCGGGAACGTCCGCTGATCCGAGTCCGTCGTGTTGCTCAGGTAGACGTTGCGTTCCCGATCGATCGCAATGTGGCCGGCGCTCCAATTCCTCGGATAGACCGCCACGTCGTTGCCCGCCCCGCCGATGAAGCCGCCCCACACCAGGTTGTCCACCGGCTCGGCGGCGAACGGCTCGGGCGCGACCTTGACCACGAAGGCGTCGACCTTTCCGTTCTGCGTCACGTCCGGCCCGATCTTCACCGGGAACGTGCGCTCCGTCGAGTCGACATCGCCCGAGACGTACGCCGCCCCGTCCGCGTCGACGACGAGCCCCTCGCCGAAGTCGGCCCCGGCGCCGCCGATATAGCCGTTGTAGACGAGGTCGGAGCCGTCCGGTGCGATCTTGGCCACGTATGCATCCAGCTGGCCGCCGTTGTACGTCAGGTCCGGTCCGCCGCTCACCGGGAACGTGCGCTCGTCCGACGGGGTGGAACCCGTCACGTACGCCGCGCCGTGCGGATCGACGTCGATGTCGAAGGCCGCGTCCTTGCCTTCGCCGTCGATGATCACCTGGTAGACGATCTGCGTCCCGGTCGCATCGATCTTCGTCACGAACGCCGCGTCCCCGAGCTCGCCGGCGACGTAGGTGTTGCGCGCCGCGTCCACCTCGATCCCGAGGCCGCGATCCCGCTCGTCACCCCCGATCCAGCCGGCGCTGACGACAACGGCCGGGTCGATGACGAGGGGCTGGGTACCGTCGTACGGGCCGACGGTGAAGCCGTATCGATTCGCGTCGCCGCCGCCGGCCAACCGATACCGCACATCCACCGCCACCCGCCGCCCGTCGACATCCTGCCACGCGATCGGCGCCTCGTCGACGATGTCCCCCGCGGCCGTGCGGACGACGAGCGCGCCGTCCGCGCGAATCGCCGCACCCGTCGCGCCGCGCCACGCCAGCGCGATCGCGTCCGGATCGGCGCCGGGTGCGACGGTGAACGTGTGCTTCAGGCGCCGGTCCGTGCCGTCGAACGCGACGTCGATGCCCGGCCAGACGGCGCGGTAGGCGACGCGGCCGTAGATCGGCAGGCCGCGCAGCCAGTCCTCGGGCGGGCCGCTGAAGCGGCTCCACACGCCGCCCGTCGGCGCTTCGGCGACAGGCAGGGCTTCCGGGCGACCGCCGACGAACACGAGGCCGACGGCGTCGACGGTGCCGCGCAGCGCGTCGCCGGACCGCCCGCCGGCGTCCAGCGCGGCCAGCGCGTCCGGCGCCGCCGGGCGTTCCACGTCGGCCCAGCACACGCCGTCGACGACCATGCGGTCGCACGGACCGGGCGGCGGCGGCGTGACGAGGCGGAGCGACAGCCCGCCCGGGCCGAAGAGGACGCTCGCCCGGCCGCCGCGCACGACGTGCGTGGCCCACGGATCGGCCTGGCCGCCGTTCGGCACGATCGCCAGCGGCAGTCGGCCGAACGCCGGCACGACGGCGGGCGCCTGGGCGGCGGCGGGCGGCGGGCGGCGCCCATCGTCGACGAGCGACGACGTTGCGGCGGCGGCCAGCAGGACGGCGGCCGCGAGGGCGACCTGGCGGCCATGATTGGGCATGCGCTGGGTGTTCATGCTCTTGGCTCCTTGCCTACGCTTGGGTCCGTACCCGTCGGGGCTCCGCACCCGCCTTGGCTCCTTGCCTCAACCGCGTGCCTGCAACAGGTCGCGGATCTCGCCGAGCAGCTTCGCCTCGTCGGACGGCTCCGGCACGACGGGTTCCGGCGGCGGGCCAGCCATGAAGCGGTTCGCCTGGCGGACGATGAGGAAGAGCACGAACGCCACGATCGCGAAGTCGAGGATGCTCTGTACGAAGAGCCCGTACTTCAGCTCGACCGCCCCGATCGTCACGCTCAGGGCCGTCAGATCGACGCCGCCGAGCATCAGCCCGACGAGCGGCATGAGGACGTTGTCGACGAGCGACGAGACGATCTTGCCGAACGCGGCGCCGATGATCACACCGACGGCCAGGTCGACGACGTTGCCTTTGAACGCGAACGCTTTGAACTCGGAGAGCATCCCGTCCTCCTTGCTGCGCGGTCAGTGATGTGGCTCGGACTCGCCCAGTTCGGGATGTGGACCCGGCTGGCTGATGTCGCTTTCGATGCCAACGCAGATCCCGAAACCCGTGACGATGCCGCCCCCATTGTGGACGTACGTTCCCGACCGTGCAACGCCCTCGCCGCCGCGGATCCAGTCCTCGCGCGGCCCGCATAAGGTTCCCCATAAGAACCGGCGCGATGACTGGATCCGCCTCTGCAACGATCCTTGCCCGTGTGGTTGTTGATAGGCGTTCCAAGCAGCTGATCCGCGCACCCTGAGGCACGTCGTGCCGGATCCCGTTACGGCCCCGCCGTCGGCGTCGCCCGCTCCGCCGTCCAGCGCGTCACGAGGAAGTCGTCGAAGCGGGCGCCGGCCGGGGTGTTGTTGCCGGCGTAGATGAACAGGCCCGGCTGGCCGGGTCCGGCCAAGTCGTCGTTCGTCACCTGGCCCTTGCGTGCGCCGTCGATGAAGAGCACCGCGGTCGTCCCGTCGCGCTCGACGCGCAGCCGCACGGCCGTGCCGGGCGCGTTCGGTATGCCGAAGGCGTTCGTCATCGGCAGGACCTCGGACAGGCTGCCGCCGGCGATCTTGTAGACGCCCCAGCGACCGCCGCCGTTCAACGCGAACAGGTAGGGCGTCGAGGCGCCGAAGATCAGGCCGTAGCTGGCATCCGACCCCTCCGCCAGACGGGCCGTGGCGGTCAGCGCGCCGTCGCCGAAGCTGACCCGGCGCGGCGCGAACGGCGCGGTGATCCACTTCACCACGTCCGTGGCCACCTCGAACTCGTCGTCGACGTAGCGCCAGACGTCGCCGTCCTCGTCCATCACCTGCCAACCGCTGGCCGTGTCGCCGAAGTCGTCGAAGAAGACGACCTCTTCGCCCGCCGGCGGCGTGATCGCCTTCGTCGGGCGGGCGGTCGGCGCGGGCGTGTTCGTCGGGCGGCGCGTGTTCGTCGGCCGGGGCGTCGGCGTCGGGGCCAGGGTGACGGCGGCGGGCGGCGGCACGTCGTCGCGGCCGACGGCGCGGCCGAGCCACGGCAGGAACGCAAGCGACGGCGGCGGTCGCCAGTCGATGCGCGCGACGAAGGCGTCCGTGGCGCCCTTGAAGATGCCGTCGAACGTCGGCAGCGGCCCCATGCCGTCGCCGTCCGGGAATGTCGCCGCGCCGGAGTCCACGTCACCGACGATGTGGGCGCGGTGTTGGCTGTCGACGGCGACCCAGTAGGCGCCGTCGCCCTGGTCGCCGCCGACGTAGCCCAAGTAGTCCCAGTTGCCGCGCGGGTCGGCGTCGTCGATCTCCGCCGCCAGACGGCCGATAAACGCATCGCCCTCGTCCGCGTCGTCCGACAAGCCCTTGGGACCGTTGTGCGTGCCGTCCGGACCGCCTGTGGCCGGGAACGTCGCCGCGACCGACTCCGTGCGGCCGGTCACGTAGACGGCGCCGTCCGGCCCGAGCGCCACCGCCTGGCCCTGCTCGTCGTCGTCGCCGCCGACGAAGCCCGACCACACGAGGGACCGCCCGTCGGGCGCGATCTTCGTCAGCGTCGTGTCGTACATGCCGTTGTACGTGAGGTCCGGCCCAACCCGAGCCGGGAAGTCGTCCGACAACGTGGCGCCGGTGACGACCGCGGCGCCGTCGGAGTCGATCGCCATCCCCTTGCCGTCGTCGTCGGCGCTGCCGCCCAGGAAGCCGGCATACGCCAGCCCGGCGCCGTCGGGCCGGACCTTGGCGACGTACGCATCCCAGTCACCGCCGTTGTGCGTCCCGTCGAACGTCGGCAGGTCGCCCAGCCCGTCGCCGTCCGGGAACGTGTCCTCGTGCGACGTCGTCTGACCCGAGAGGTAGGCCGCGCCGACGGCGTCGATCCCGATGTGGCCGGAGCTGAGCCAGCCGTCATCCGTCACAGTGACGTCGAGCCCCGACCCGCCGACGAAGCCGGCGTACGCATAGTTGGCGGCGACGTCACTCGACGTCGGATTCGGCTTGAGCTTCAGGACATAGGCATCGAAGTCGCCGTTGTGCGTCAGATCGGGACCAACCGTGACCGGGAACGTCGCCTCGGTCGATTCGGCCAGGCCCGACAGGTAGGCGTGCCCGTCGCCGTCGACGACGACGCCCTCGCCGAAGTCGACGGCCGCGCCGCCGAGGTAGCCGCAGTACACGAGGTCGGCCCCGTCGGGCGCGAACTTGGCGACGAAGCCGTCCGCCGCGCCGCCGTTGTAGCTGCCGTCCGGCCCGCCCTCGAACGGGAACGCGCCCCCGCCGTCGCCGATCACCGCGCCCGTCACGTAGGCGAAGCCGGCACCGTCGACGGCGATGTCGAAGCCGGCGATGCTGCCGTCCGCATCCAACAAGGCGACGTGCTCGACGACCGACCCGTCCCCCTTCAGCTTGGCGACGTAGGTCTGCGTCCCACGCTCCCCCGTCACCCACACCGCCCCGTCCGGTCCAAGGGCGATCCCAAGCCCGCGGTCCGTCCCCGCCACGCCGAGAAAGCCCGCCCACGCCACCACGGCCGGGTCGATGACGAGCGGCCGCGTCGGATCGTATTCACCCACCCCGAACCCGTACGCCAACCCATCGCATTTCCCGGCAGGGGCGCACGGCCGTGCGCCCTCCTCGTCGTCCAGCCGATACCCCACCTCCACCGCCACCCGCCGCCCGCCGACCTCCTGCCACGCCACCGGCGCCGCGTCCACAAGGTCACCGTCCGTCGTCCCGACGATCAGCCGCCCCGCCCCATCCACGCGCAGCGACCGCGCGCCGCGCCACGCCAGTGCGATCGCCGCCGGATCGGCGCCCGGCGCGACGGTGAATGTCTGCTTGAGGCCGCTCGCCTCGCCGTCGAACGCAACGTCGATGCCGGACCATACGGCGCGATAGACGAGTCGCTGATACGTCGGCTGCCTTGTCCGCCACGCTGCGCGCGGCCCGCTGAAGAAGCTCACCGTCGTCGCCGCCCGCGCTTCGGCCACCGGAACGACGTCGTCCCGACCACCGACGAACGCCAGCTCGACCGCGTCGACGGTTCCACGCGCCGCGTCGCCCGCCCGCGCACCGGCGGACAGCGGTGCGAGCGGGTCCGGTGGACCACCGGCGCCGATCGCACCAAGGCACACCCCGTCCCCATGCTTGCCACGACAGGCCAGCGACCGCGCCGCGCCCGCTTTCGCCAAGCGCACGCGCGCCCCGCCCGGCCCGAACAGGACGCTCGTCGTCTCCCCCTGCGCCACGAACGTCGACCACGGCTCCGCCTGGCCCGAGTTGGCCACGAACAGCAGCGGCTGGCGGGCGAGCGTTGCGGCGACGATGACGTTGGAAGGGGAGTGCGCCTGCCGAACCATCGGCAGCCACATCCCGCCACCGGCCGCCCAAAGGGCGACGGCCGTCACGACGAGAGCAAGAGCGAGGTGCGGACGCATTCGGCGGATCATGGGTCGGCTCCTATCGGCGGTTCGCAGGTCCAGGAAATGCGGTCAACCCCGGCCCACGAAAGCGATGCCTACGCGCTGATCCTGACGGGGTCGGCGGGCAACGCTTCGTCCTGCGGTTCGGCGGCGCGTGCCGCTTGGACGATCGCCACCGCCTTCTCCGCCGCCGTCGCCCCCTCCCGCATCGCCGCGTGCATGTTCGGGTAGCCGAAGCCGCCTTGTCGGCCGACGGACCACGCGTTCGGCCAGCGGGCGACGAACGACTGGAGCGCTTCGAGGTGCGGCTCGAAGCCGAGATCGAACACCGGGTAGGCCTCGGGGGCCCGGACGACGTGCAGCCGGACGATCTCGTCGGCGCGGCAGACGCCCTCGGCCTCGAGGTCGCGGACGACATCGGCGACGGCGTCGGGATCGCCCCGCCACAGGCCGTCGTCCGGTGCGCACATCAGCTCGGCCAGGAGGAGCGTGTGGTCGGGCGGGTCGATCGCCAGGCCGCTGTTCTTGGGCTCCGCCAGGCGATGGAAGCGGCGGTCGCGGTAGTAGACGTACAAGGCGTTCAGGACGCGCGGCCGGCGGATGAGGAAGGCGTAGGCCACCATCGGGCGGTGGCGCAACGCGGCGGCGGCGGCGGTCACGTCCGGCGGCGGCGGCGGGTCGAAGCGCGGCACGATGTGGTTGATCGGCGCGGTGTTGATCACGGCGTCGCACGCCAGGCGCACGTCGCCGGCGTCGTCGGCGGCGGTGCCCGCACCCGCGCCCGCCGGCCGATACCGCACCGCGACGACCCGGCCGCCCGCCGTCTCGACGGCCGTGACGGGGGCCGACGTGATGATCCGCCCGCCGCAGGCTTCCACGTGCTCGGCGAGGGCCGTCGGCATCTCGCCGCTGCCGCGCACGCCGTACCACAGCGTCTCCTCGGCCAGCGCGCTGTCGACGGCGGCACCGCGCGCGTCGCGGAAGCCGAGCGGGGCCAGGGCGCGCTTGACGATGTCGATCGCCGAGAGGCGCGGCATCTTGCGGCGGACGAAGGTGGCCGACAGCGCGCGCGGCGACATGCCCCAGTAGCGCGCCGTGAAGTCGCGGAAGAAGAAGCGGTAGAGGGGCAGGCCGTACAGGGCGATGAGCGCCTGCTCGGCGTCGACGGCCGCACGCGGGCGCAGGCGATTCACGAGCTGCTGGCCGACGAGACCAAAGAGCGCGCGTGCCAGCGTCCACGGCGGGATGCCGCGCAGCAGGTCGCCGAACGCCAGCGGGTAGCGCCGGAAGCCGCGGCCGTAGCGCACCAGCGCCAGCTTCTCGATCGGCCGCAGCCGCGTGCCCATGATCGCGCGCACGTCATCGAAGATGGCGGCGTCGAAGGCGTGGAGGTGGTGGGTGCCCAGATCGATCCAGTTGCCCTCGATCCGCCGCCCGGCTGCCAGACCGCCGACGACGTCGTCACGCTCGAGCACCGTCACGTTCAGCCCGGCACCGGCCGCCACGCGCGCGGCGTACAGCCCGCACACGCCGCCGCCGATGACGACGACGTGCGGTGAACCGCGGGGCGGCGCGACACTGGGCGGCGCGACACTGGGCGGCGCAGCACCGACGCCGGGCATCACGGCAGCGGGCGGGGCGGTCACGCGGCCGGGACAGCCAGGCCCTCGGCCCGCCAGCGCCGGACGAGCCAGCTGTCGGGGAGGACGATGTCGTCCCAGGTGAGCGGCGTGTCCTTGGCGATGTTGCGCCGGATGCGCGGCCGTTCTTCGCCGGCCTCGACGTCGAGCAGCGCGATCGGGACGTGGCCGGCGGCGTCGGCGTCCGCGGCGCGCTCGATCAGGCCGTAGCAGTGGTCGCCGCCGATGCCGTGCGGCACATCCTCGCCGGCCGCCGCATCGCGCTTGGCGTAGGCGTACACGTCCGCGACGCGGCCGCGGCGCGGCTGGAGGACGGCCTCACCATGGAACACGGCCCGGGCGATCGCGCGCGGCGTCTCGAGGTGGCAGAGGTGGTAGGGGCGATAGAACAGGTAGAACGGCCCGTCGCCCAGCTTGTAGTACTGCAGGTAGCGCTGCTGGAGGGGGTCGTCGCACTGCCCGACGACGAACACGCCGCCGCCCGGCTCCGCGCCCAGGATGTAGTCCACGACGCCGGTCGAGCCGTACTTGTGGAAGTCGAACGCCTGGAAGACGTCCCGCACGTCCGCCACCCGCGGCCCCTCCATGCCCGGCAGCCACGGCACGAGGCCGTAGCCGTTCGCCAGGAGCGCCATCTCGACCCCGAGCTTGGTGCCGTCCGTGTAGGCGCAGCACTGCACGGGGTTGAGGTTGCGGATCGCCGCCTCGTGCGCCAGCGACGCCGCCGTGGCGTGGCGGTCGAGGAAGCCCTTGATGTTGCCGGCCATGACCGTTCGGAAGCCCCAGAGCTCGATCTCGTCGATCATCCGCGCCAGCACACCGTGCTGGTCGCCGCCGTCGCTCGTGACGATCGCCCCCTTGCCGCCGCGCTCCGCCCGCGCCACGAGCTGCGGCCCGAGCGCCAGATCGACCTCGGCGTTCATCAGCACGACGTGCAGCCCGCGGTCGATCGCCGCCTCGCACAACCGCCCGGCGAAGCCGATCGTGTTCGTCGCTTCGACGAGGACGTCGAGACGAAGCTCGGGTCGGCCGATGAGGTCGAACGGGTCGGCGGCGATCGGGACGGTGCCGCGAGCGGGCAGGCGGTCGCCCGGGCCGACGGTCTGGGACGGCGCGCCGTACGCGTCGGCCGCCCTGCGGGCCGCGGCGAGGTCGAGGTCGACGACGCACGCCAAGCGCATGCCCGGCGTCCGCGCGATCTGCCACGCGATGCCGACGCCCATCGCCCCGGCGCCGACCAAGGCGACCTCGATGGGTTGGCCGGAGGCTTCGCGCTGTCGAAGGCGTTCGTTCATGGGGCGGATCGTGCGGGGGCGGCGGTCTGCGGCAGCGGCGCGCGCGAAGGCGGCGCGACGGGGCCGGGCCGGTGGGGCGGGATGATGGTGCGCGGGGTGGGGGGAGTCAAGCCTTGCCAGGGCTGTCCCATGCCCACGGGCCCCCAACCCTGGCTGGCCGTTGGCCAGCCTGTCCCTCCCCCAATGCTGGGGCAGGGACTCGACCATGCGTTGTTGGCCCTGCCACCCCTGCCCCAGCATTGGGGGAGGGGTCGGCGCGCAGAGCGCGCCGGGGGTTGGGGGCCTGGCGTGGGCCGCACAGCCGACAATGGAACAGCACTGAGCCTCACCGGGCGAGTGGCGAGCGCACGCCAGTTCGATGTCCGATCGTCGCTTCGCCTACCGCTGCAACCACGGCAGCACCAGCCGCCACGACGTCGTGGCCGGTGTGGACTCCGGCTCCGGCGTGGTCGGCGTCAGTGGGCGGATGCGCACCCGGTAAAGGTGCACGCCGTACCCGCCGAACGCGTCGCGGAACGAGCCGTCGACGAGGGCGACGGTCCTCCCCTCGTCGATGACCTCGACCCCTGCGCCGTCGACGACATCAGGCGATAGCACCGCCGGGTCGATCCGGAACGTCACGTCGCTCGGATCGTCCGTCATCGCCACGGACAGGACGTACAGCCAGCCGCCCGTGCGCTTCACCATGACATCGACGCGGCGGGACGGGTCGTCCGGGGCCACGGCCACGACGCGGTCGACGCTCGGCGAGTTGAGGACCGGGGCGAGGTCGCGGATCTGCCGGTTGAGGTCCGTGACGGCGGCGCGCATGTCCGGATAGTCCAGCAGCGCCGGCTCGCGGAAGCGCGGAAACCACTCGTGGACGAAGTACACGATGCCCATCGAACCGTGGACGAGGCTCATCCAGACCTCGGCGCGCAGCTGCGCGGGCGTCGGCCTCACCTCCGCGCCGATGTGGGTGGTCTCGACGACGTTCCAGACGATCTTCTCCCCCTCCGTCCACTCGCGCAGCCGGTCGACGCCGAGCGCGACGCGCGACAGGTCGCCGGTGATCGGCGCGTCCGGGCTCGTGACGGGGTAGATGTCGAACGAGACGATGTCGGCGCCCTTCACATACTCCCGGTACTGGTCCCACCGCCCAGCGCACGCGCTGCCGCGGCCGTAGTACGGCCGGTCGAGGTCCCAGGCCACGCCCTGCCCCAGGTTCAGCCACACGGGGCGATCCGGATCCGCCGCCTTCATCCGCTCGTAGCGCGCGATGATCTCGGCCGGATCCACGCACGGCCCCCACCCGCCCTGGCCGTCCGACTGCGCGTTGTCCGGCTCGTCCTGCTGCATCCAGCCCTGCAGGATCCGCCCCGTGGCCGTCGACGCACCCCGCCGCGCCAGCGCGACGTCGTTCTGGTCGGCGATGACGGGCATCCCGGCCAACGTCAGCGCGTCGAGCTGGGCGTCGGTCGGCCCCTCCCAGAGGCCGATGAACAGGTTGATGCCGAGCGCGGCGAAGGCCTGCGCGTTGGACGGGCTCTGGAGCCAGACGGCGATCGGGAAGTAGGTGGGGTCGGCGGGGGGGCCGCTGGGCCAGATGTAGGGGGAGGGGGGTGCGGGGTCGTCGGTCGCGGAGCGGGCCGCGGCGGCGGCCGTGCGGACGGCGTCGTCGACGGCGTCCGCACGGCCGTGGGTTCTGGCGGCGACAGCGACGGTGCCCACGATGGCCAGGGCGACGGCCGCGAGGAGGGCGGCGGGAAGGGACGGGCGCGGCGGGCGGTTTGGTGTCGAGCGCATGGGGTGAGCTTATCGTCGGGACTTGGAGCGCGCAACCGATCACGGTAGTACTGGCCGCGAGTCACCGTGATTCACGGCCGTTCTACCGTGATCGCGCGCAAGATGGCATGCTGAGTTGCATCGCCTCTGCTGGCGAGGTGCACAGGCATCGGCTGCAGCTCGACGCCCGTGTCGCCAACGTGTCGCGGACGTGTCCGAAGGACCGTTGCGGTCGTCCGGCCGTCCGTCTATCCTTGCCCGCACGTGCACGACGTGAATCGAGGGGCCCCCATGACCGTCTCGCCAACACTGCGACCGACCGCGCCGCCCGCCCGGCCCCGCCTCCGCGGGCCTGCCAGGCTACGGTTCGACGTCGACATGTTCGTCCGCTTCTGTGCGGCCGAGCTGCCGCCGGACGCGCGGGTCGAGCTGATCGATGGGGTGATCTACGAGATGCCGCCGACGTCGCCCGAACACAACGGTCCAACCATCGACCTGAATCGACTGCTCGTCCAGCGCCTAGGCGATCGCGCCCGCGTGCTGCCCGGCAGCTCCATCCTGCTCGGCCGATGGTCCATGCCCATGCCCGACTTCGCCGTGCTCGTGCGGCACGACGATCCGACCGAGTACCACAAGCGCCACGCCGAGCCTGCAGACTGCCTTCTCATCATCGAGGTCGCGCGATCCAGCCTTCGCTTCGACCGGGGCAGGAAGGCCAGCGCGTACGCGGGAGCCGGGATTCCCGAGTACTGGATCGTCGCTGTCGGCGAGGGCGTGATCGAGGTTCAACGTGAGCCGCGGGCGGACGGGAAGGGGTACGCGTCGGTGGTGCGGTATGGGCGGGGCGAGGCCGTCACGCCGGCGGGGTTCCAGGATGTGCGCATTGGCGTTGACGAGGTGCTCGGGCCGGGATGAAGGCGACGACCGTACGGTTTCGATTCACGAATCGAGGGTGGCCATGACCGTCTCACCGATGGTGCAACCGAATGCGCCAGGCGCGCCGTCCGCGTTTATCTCGCCATCCCGTGGCCGCGCGCCGACCAAGCTGCGGTTCGACGTCGACATGTTCGTCCGCTTCTGTGCGGCCGAGCTGCCACCGGACGCGCGGGTCGAGCTGATCGATGGAGAGATCTACACGATGTCCCCGACAGGCGGCGGCCACAATTCCGCGAGCGTCTTTCTCGGCCGCGTAATCTACGATCAGTTCAAGGGCCGGGCCGACATCCTTCCGAGCAGTTCCGTGAAGATGGACCGCTGGTCCATGCCGATGCCGGACTTCGCCGTGCTCCAGCGGACCTACACACCGGCCGAGCTGCAGGCGCATTCGATCACCGCCGCCGACTGCGCCCTCGTCATCGAGATCAGCCACTCCACCCTCCGCTTCGACCGCCGCGTCAAGGCGCCGATGTACGCCCGCGCCGGCGTGCCGGAGTACTGGGTCGTCGCCGTCGCGGAGAGCGTGATCGAGGTGCACCGCGAGCCAAGGGCGGACGGCAAGGGGTACGCGTCGGTGGTGCGGTATGGGCGGGGGGAGGCGGTGGTGCCGGGGGCGTTTGGAGACGTGCGGATTCGGGTGGAGGACGTGTTCGGGCCTACTGGCGGATGAGGCTGATGGTTCGACGGGCGACGGGCGCAGCCGGAGTCTTGGTCGGTGTCGCGGTCGTCGTTGGCAACGGCGGGGCGTCGCGGGCGACGAGGGGCGGGATGTCGTAGGCCACGAGCTCCATCGCGTTGTCGCCGTAACCCATGCCGTAGTCGTGATAGTCATGCCGCACGAGGCCGATCCCGGAGCAGAACCAATCGTATGCCCGTCCGGAATTCGAGCCCCAGGCAACGTCAAGCCCGTGGCAACCGCGGAACCGGCCGGCCGGAACGCGCACGTCCGCGTCGCCGCTCCAGTGCCACGCCCAGGTGGCGTAGTGCCAGACCGAGGGCGGCCACGGCAACGCGTCGATCGCCAGCGTGTCGACGCCCTCGTTCAATGCGTTGGCCGCCATCTCCGATGCCTCCTGTCCATCTTCGATCGCGATCTTGTCGAGCCACCTTCGCATGATCGAAAGGGACGGCTTGTGATCCGGCCCGAGTCCACGGTGCACCTGCAGGTTCGTCGCGAAGCCGTTCGGGAAGGTGTACAGCCAGACTCCGTCTCGTCCCCACATAACACGCATGCCGGGGCTCGTCGAGACGTGGCTCACCATGACGTCCGGTCCGATCTGCCAGGCCGCGTCGATCGTCTCCGTCACGACGTCCTGCCGCTCGTAGAACGTGTAGTTCGTCATCGACGACCACTCGTACCGCCAACGCGCCCCCGCAGCGACCGGCACGTCGGCGGCGATCTTCGCCAGGGCCGCCGGTACCTGGCCACGCGCGAGGGGCCGCGGCTGCCAAGCGTAGTCCGGCAGATCGGGCGGCCGCGGCGTCGGCCCGTCGGCGGGCCACGGCCACGACTGCGGACGGCGCGGCGTCGCCGTCGGCGCGGATGCGGCCGTCGTCGGCAGCGGCGTCGCGAGGGTGATGTGCGGTAGCGTGGCCGTCGTCAGATCGCGCAGCAGGCATGTCTGCCACGCCACCTCCAGCCAGCTCGCGCCCAGCCATTGCCCCGTCCGGGCATCGAGAACGGCGTGGAACGGTGCGCGGGGCGTGCCGTCAAAGCGCGCGCAGCCGAGCGATGTGGTCAGCACAAAGGACGTTGCGACGCGGTGCCAGTCGTCCGCGGGGACCGATCGCGGGCGCGGCGCGATCGAACCTTCGACGACCACGACGACGTCGGCGAGCGGCGCGGCCGGAGGCTCCGTGGATCGCGAGTCGAATGAATGGATCGCATCGAGGTACGTGAGTCCGGCGTTCGCGACGCCGGGGCGATAGGGCCAACGCTCGAAGAGATCGCGGCCGGTGATGTACGCCGCACCGCCGACGCGCAGGCCCGGCGCGGCGCCCATCCGCTCGCGCACGCTCCGCCGCGCGTCCTCGAGCGTGAGCGACACGGGATAGGGAGTCGGCGTCGGCGACTTAACGGCAACGCCGGGCACTGACATCCAGGCAATGGCGAGGACGGCGGTGCTACGCGCGAAACGGTCGACAACGGCATAGCCAAGCATCTGCGGGGCCTCCTTGTTCTGACAACCCCCGCAGCCTACCGTGGATTCGGATGTCCGAAACGCCGTTTCACCGCCGCGCAGCCGCCGCGCACCCGTCGCAACCGCCGCAACCGACACCGCGACGCCCCAGATCAGGCCGCCGCCCCCCCCGTCGCCTTCGCCACCGCCCCCTTCCGCAGCCGCAGCGCCAGCCACACGACGCCCACCGCGATCGCGATGAGCACCACCGCCACCACCGGCCGGTATGCCACCCACCCGAGCGCGATCGTGATCAGCGTGAGCGGCACGGCGATGAGGAAGCTGAACAGCCCGGCGCCGAAGCCCATCAGGCGGCCCACGAACGGGATGACGGACCCGATGACGCCGAGCGGGTTGAAGACGAGCAGAATCCCGAAGGCCATGAGGAGGTAGCCGAACAGGCGCACGAACCACAGGATCAGCGTGTTCTCCGCCTTGGCGTCGGCGAACATCGACTCGGCCGTATGCGTGCCCACCGCGGCCATCTCGATCGCCTTGCCGGCCCCGGTGTACGCCTCCAGCGTGCCCTGTGACTGCGCCGCGACGACGCTCACCGTCTGCGGCTCGAGCGCCGTGAACCGAATCCGCACGTCGCCGACCGCCGGCGCGTCGGGGTCCTTGCCGATGTAGAGGCGATCCGCCTGGATCCGGCGGCCGTCCCTGGCCGCGCTGTCCGGCACCGGGATCGCGTCGCCGTCGCCGAGCTTGGCGACGAGGTCGGCGGGCAGGACGAAGGCGCCGAGCGTCACGCGGTCGGCCGTCCAGCTGTCGCTGTCGTACGGCATCTCGCCGGTGTTCTGATGGCCGTCGGGCTCCTGGAAGCCGGACGAGTCGATCGCCTGATCGGACCAACCCTTGTCGTAGGTGTAGGTTGTGACCGTCTCCTGCCCTCCGCCCAGCTTCGTCTTCGTCTCGGAGCGCGACGATTCCTGCCACTGGTACATCTCGACCGAGCGGGTCAGCTTGAGCGCATTCGCCGAGACATCGAACGTCGGGTCGGTGAGCGTCTCAGCCGTCGTCGCCAACCCCGTCATATGGACGAGCTTGCCGTCGTTGGCCACGTCGACCCCCTCCGCCGAGACCGAGAGCACCGTCTTGGAGCCTTCGTTCAACGTGCGCGCCGTCGTGACCGCGCGGCCCTCGTTCCAGAACAGCAGCGGGAAGCTGGCCAGGGCCATCAGCAGCCCGAACAGCGCCCCGGCGAACGAACCGCCGACGCGGCTGACCCACGACTGGTGGGTGGTGACCGTCACCCTATCCGACATTGTCTCGCCTCCTCAGGCGGCCCGCCGCACCGCGCGGCACCGACGCCCCGCTGGGCGTCGCCGTTGGGAGGCGGGATTGCGCGGCGGATGGTACGCCCGCACGGGGGACCGTTCAAGCCCACTCGGCTCGATGGCGGACCCATCCGTGCGCGGTCCCGACGGGCGCCGCGCGATCCGTCAGCCGCCGTGAATCGACCGCTCCCATGTCGGCAGCCCCGCGTAGAGCACCGCGCTGGCGCAGAGCGCCACGTTCAGGCTGTTGCTCACGCCGCGCACCGGCAGCTCGACGACAGCGTCGGCCAGCGCCAAGAGCGCGTCGTCCACGCCAAGTCGCTCGTGGCCGAAGATGAGGACGACGGGCGGCGCGAGGTCGGCGACGGCCAGCGGCATGCTGCCCGTCGCCTGCTCGACGGCGATCACGCGCCAGCCGTCCGCCTTCAGCCGCGCAACCTCGGGCGCCGCTTCGGAAACGTGCCGCCACGGCAGCGCGTCGATGCTGCCGCCGACACCGGTCTTGCGCAGATGGAAGTCGGCGTGTGCGTTCGCACCCGGATAGGGCGTGCAGCCGGTCAACCAGAGCGACGTGACGTTGATGCAGTCGCACAGCCTGAAGATCAGGCCGGTGTTGTAGGCCGAGCGCACGTTGTCCAGCACGACGACGACCGGCAGGCGCGTCGCGTCGCGCGCGGCGGCGGACGGGCGGGCGGCCCGCAGATCGTCGGTCGTGTGGCGGCGGAACGGCACGAGATCGGTCATCGCGCTATCCTAGCAGAGCGCCTTCCGGCGGACGGTGCAACCTTCAGCCGGAGTCCGCTGTCCCTATCCTTGATCAGCTGTCCAGATCCGCGGTCGGCGCGTGTTCTTCCTGGCGTGCCGCGCCGATCGCACCACGGAGTCGCACATGGCCGTCGCCATCGTCCGCCGAACGCGAACGCCGTTCGTCTTGGCCGCCCCCGTGCTGGCCACGGCCATCTGCTGCCTCGCCGCCGGGCCGGCCCGCGGAAGCGCGCTGGCCCGCCCCGCCGCGGCGGACCGCCCGTGCAGCGCCCGTTACAGCCGCGATTTCTACCGCAACGGCGTGCAGGTCTCGAAGGTGGCCTGGGGCGGCGAGGTCGAGGTCGCGATCTGGGCCGAGGTGGACTGCGGCATCGCGGGCATCGACGATCTGCAGGGCATGGCGATCACCGAGACGCTGCCGGCCGGCCTGACGCTCAGCCCGATCAGCCCCGGACCCGACGGCACCGATCCGCCGCCGGACGCATGGTCGCCGACGGAGGCGGTGTGGCGGTTCGCCGCCGGTGCCGAGGACGGGGGCATCATGATCCGCGAGGTCCGCTACCGCCTGCGCGCCGCCCCGGTTGACCCGGCCGTCAGCGCCGCCGGCGAAGCGCGCTACGCCTGGGGCGTCGCGTTCGACACCACGCGGCTGCTGCGGCGCGAGCCCGAGCCGCTCCTCGAGCGCCGGCCGCTCACCGCCGACATCGACATCCCGCTCACCGTCGTCGTCCCGCGCGCCGACAGCGACTGCCGGCTCGAGGCCAGCCGGCGCTACAACCCGGAAGCGGCCCGTCCGGGCGACCGCGTCGAGGTCACGCTGCAGTTCACCCCGCGCGGCTGCTGGGCCTTCCCGGTGCAGTCCAACGGGATCATCGCCCTCCAGCCGCCGGCGGGCCTGACGGACGAGAACATCGAGCGCTACGTGACGACGGCGCGCGCGTGGTACGATCCGCCGGGCGGCGCGGACGGGATATACGGCATCGTCTGGAACGTCGCGCCGCAGCCCGTCGTCGTCCCGCCGACGCGCGACGTGAACACGCTGAACGCCCCGATCCGCGCTTGGCGGGGCGAGTCCGGCGGCACCGCCGTGGCCGCCTTGAACGCCGCCATCGACACGATCGTGCGCCAGCCGCTGTCGCACGAGATCGTGTACTACATCGGCAACTCGCTGGCCGTCCGGTCCTCCCCGTCCGCCGTCGCGGCGGCGCTGAAGCGAGCGGACGCGCGCGGCATCGAGATCGTGCCGATCTGCGTCGGTGGCGGCTGCGACCCGGCGCTCACGTGGGCCTACGACTTCCCCGACCTGCAGCGCCTGCGCGACGCGATCCTCCTCGGCCGGGTGCTCACCGAGCATCGCGGCACGGCCGCCGCGCTGACTTCCATCGCCGTGGACGACGTGCTGCCGCTCGGCGCACGGTACGTCCCCGGCAGCGCCGTGACGAGCACGCCCGGCTCGGTCACCGCGGACGGGGCCGGGCTCCACATCGGCCCGCTCGCGGCACAGGTGGATGTACCGCTGCACGTGCGCTACAGCTTCACCGCCGCGGCGCTCGGCCCCGTCCGCTACGCCGGCGAGGGCACGGCGCGGCTGGTGTACAACGACGCGTACAGCTCGGCCCGCCTGCGCCTGCCCGGCGCGCCGCTGTCCGTCATCGCCGCATCGGCCGGCACCGCCTGCACGCCGCCGGCGGTCAAGACGCGCTGGGAGCCGAGCGTCGTGCTGTCGCAACCGGTGAACGTGACGGTGGCGTTCGACACGAACTGTCCGACCGATCTGCGGCGGCAGGACCTCGTCATCGTCCTGGATGCCGGCGTGACGATGACGGTCGACGAGCTCTCGCGGATTCGCGGTGCGGTGCGGACGCTGCTCTACGAGACGGCTGCGCTGGACGTCAACGCCGGCCTCGTGACGCTGGATCAGCGCGTGCTGCGCGTGCCGCTCTCGGCCAACCTCGACCGCATCCACGGCACGCTCGACTCGCTGGGCGACATCACGGGCGGTGGTTTCGGTGAGCCGAACATGTCCGCCGGCCTGGCCGCCGCCGGTGACGAGCTGCAGTGGCGGCGCCCCGACGCCGCGGCCGGGGTCATCCTGATCACCGACGGCTACCAGGCCCCTGAGGCGCTGCTGGCCGCGGCCGACCGGCTCAAGTCCGACGGCGTCCGCGTCACGACGATCTGCATCGACGTGCGCTGCCACCCGGCGCTGGAACAGTCGGCCAGCGGCCCGAGCGAGCACCACACCGTTCACGCGACCGGGCTCGACGGGCTCCTCAGCGCCCTCGCCCACCGGTACGGCACGATCCGGATCAAGCAAGCCACGATCGAGGAAACGCTGCCGCCGGACATGCGCTACGTCGCCGACTCGGCCGTGCCGCCGCCCGATGCGATCGATGGCCAGCGGCTGACGTGGCACGTGACGACCCGCTCCGGAGCCGGCAGCGAGTCGGTGCGCTATGCAGTCCAGCCACAGGCGCTCGGCACGGACTTGCCGCTCGGCACGGACACGCGCCTGACGTTCGTCGACGAGGTCGACCGCTCGGCCACGACCCGCCTTGCATCGCCCGCGGTGACGGTCTTCCCCCCCGGCACCGCCGGTCCGTGCACGCCCGACCTCGATCGCCTGCCGCGCCGGGCCGGTGCCGTCGCCGGCGACCCGATCACCTTCACGCTCTCCGCCGCGCTGGTC
The DNA here is from genome assembly GCA_016703025.1 of Candidatus Avedoeria danica. Classification (NCBI taxonomy): domain Bacteria; kingdom Bacillati; phylum Chloroflexota; class Ardenticatenia; order Candidatus Epilineales; family Candidatus Epilineaceae; genus Candidatus Avedoeria; species Candidatus Avedoeria danica. Next base: position 75,620 of record JADJCV010000003.1, on the reverse strand, counting down.
TGCCCGCCGACGACCGCCAAGCTGGACGTCGTGCTCGTCATCGACCACTCCGATTCGATGGCCAGCCAGTCTCGCCTGACGAACGCCGTGCGGGCCGCAGAGGGCTTCCTGGACGGCGTGCCGTCCGGCACCCGCGTCGGGCTCGTGACGTTCAGCACCGAGGTCGACGCCCGGCTGCCGCTGGACGCCGACTTCCGGGCCGTCCGCAGCGCCCTCGCCCGGCTCGAGGCCAACGGCCGGACGGCGATCACGAGCGCCCTCGTCGCCGCCGAGGGACTGCTCGATGCCCGCCGGCCGGACGCCGTCGGCGCGGTCGTCCTCCTGACGGACGGCCGCGAGGCGGCCGGCGCGGCGCCGGTGATGCTCGCGACGGCGACGGGGATGAAGGCCAAGGGCATCCGGATCATCACGGTCTGCGCCGGCGACTGCGACCCTGAGCTGGCATCCGTCGCCTCGAGCGGGCCCGATGCGCTGCTCGCCCCGGACAGCGCACTGCTCGTGGAGTTGTTCAAGGGCATCGCCGCCGACCTCGGCAATGTACAGCCGACGGCCATTCAGATCATCGAGGGTTATCCGGAGGACATCGAGCCCGACTTCGACAAGTACGTGCCGCTGCCACGAACGTTGGACCCCGACCACCCGGCCGAAGCGATCTGGACGTTCGAGCGCCTGCCGCGCGGCCGGCCGCAGCTGATCGGCGTCGTCGTGCGGCCGCAAGCGGCCCGCATCGGCGAGAGCACGCGCTTCACGCGCCTCGCGTACCGGTTCGGTCAGCAGTCCGGCTACGCCTACTTCCCGTCCGGCTTCCTGGACACGCTCCTCCCGACCGCCACCCCGCCCCCGACGATGACGCCGCGGCCGACGATCGAGCCGACGGGCACGCCGGAGCCGCGCACGCCGCCGCCGGTGCTCACGCCGGGGCGCGAACGGGTGGTTTGGCTGCCTTGGGCGGGGCGGCGCTGAAAAGAACCAACGGGCGCGCGTGTCACGGGGTGGCAGCAGTCACCGACACCCCGTCACCGCCGCCACCTCCGCGTAGATGGCCGCCAGATCGGCCGGCGTGGGCGCGGTGAAGAGGCGGCCGGGGCCGGCGACGGTGCGCAGGAGCGCCAGGTCGGCGTCCGGGCCGAGGCCGACGGCGTAGAGCACGGTCCCGCTGGTCCGGAGCGCTTCGGCGGCGGTGAGAACGGGCGGGAGCGGTCCGGACTGGCCGCCGTCCGTCAGGAGCACGACGACGGCGCGGCGCGACGGATCGGCACGGGTCGTGGCCAGCATGGCGTGCGCGGCCTCGAGGGCGCGGTCGATCCGCGTTCCGGTGCCGTTCGTGAGGGACCCGATGGCCGCCTCGAGCGCCGCCAGGCTGCCCGACAACCCGGTCGTCGCGCGCGGCTCCTCGTCGAACGAGACGACGGCGGCGTGGTCGCGCGGGAGGTCGAGCAGGCCGACGAACGTCTTGGCGGCGGTCTTGGCTTGGGCCAGCTTGTCGCCCGTCATGCTGCTGGACGTGTCGATGAGGAGCACGACGTCCGCCGGCTTGGGCGCCGGGATGCAGGCCGAGCGCCAGAGGACGGGCAGGTAGGCGCGGTACGGTTCCGGCGTCGCTGTCGGCGTCGGGGACGGCACGGCGGTCGGAACGTACACCTCGATCTCGACCGGCGGGAACGGGAAGGCGTACACGGCGCCGTCGGCGTCCGTCCAGCGCGCGACGGCCGAGCGGCTGACCGCGTGGCGACCTGCCGCGGTCGGACGGATGACGAACTCGGCGGCGAACCCCTCGGGGCCGAGGACCGCCCGGCCCCACGACAGACCGTCCGGGCGTTCGAGGGCCGGCGGCTGGGCCGAGCCGCGCTCGAGGCCGATCCCGGGCGTGAGATCGTCGTCGACGCTGAGGTTGGCCACCAGTCCGGACGTCCCGACACGGCGGACGATCTGGGCGTAGATCGGCGCAAGCTCGTTGGGCGACGGCGCGAGGAAGACGTGGGCGGGGTCCGTCGCCAGCGGGTCGAGCGATGCGGCATCCGCGCTCTCGCCGAGCCCAACGGCGTAGATCTGGACCCCCCAGCCCTTCAGCCAGAGCGAGGTGGCCACCGGGTCGGCGTCCTGGACGGTGTCATGGCCGTCCGTCAGGAGGACGATGACGGGCTGGGCGTCCGCGCGCCGCCGCGCTTCCATGTGGCGCCCGGTGGCCAGGAGCGCCGCGCCGAGGTTCGTCTCGCCGCCGGCCACCAGTCGGTTGATCCCGTTGGCCACCGGCACCGGGTCGGCGCCGAGCGCCGCCTCCAACCGGATGTCCGTCCCGAACGAAACGAGGCCGACGCGGTGCACGCGCACGTCGAGCAGCGACACGAACTGGAGCGCCGCCGCCTTCGCCCCGGCCAGCCCGTCTCCGGACATGGACACCGAGCGGTCGAGGACGAGCATCACGTCCGCCCCGAGTAGCCGCGGCTGGCCCGGGCAGTCGACGCTGAGCGTCAGCGTCACGGCCGCCGTCCGGCCGAGGAGGATCCGGTTCGGCCCAACGGCCTTGTCGCCCGAGACCCGGCACGTGCCGCCGCCGACGATCGCCGTCGGCGTTGCGCCGGGCGTCCTGGTCGGCACGGTGTCGGGCGTTGCGTTCGGCGTCGCGTCGGGCGTTGGCGTCGCCGCACCCACGGGAGCGAAGATGTGCACGGCACGCCGCGCGGCGTCGGCCAGGGCAAGGGAACCGCCGGCGGTGATGAACAAGTCGTCCGCCAGCAACGGCTCGTCGGGGATCAGGCGCGGCTTGAACGCCGCGATGAGGTTGCCGCCGGCGCGCTCATGGATCTCGATATGGCCGTCGGCCAGCAGCACGGCAACGGCGTCCGTCCCGTCCGCCAATCGTCCGGCCGCGAGCCGGCGCGGGCCGTTCAGCACACCGGCCTGCCACGCCGCTGCCGGTTCGGACGCCCCAGGCCGCCAGCGCTCGACGCGCCCGACGATCCCATCGGCCACCCAGACGCTGCCGTCCTCGCCGGCCGCGATATCCGCCGGCCAGAGCCCGATCGCGCCCGCCTTGACGACCTCGCGCACCGACCCGGCATCGACTTCCATTTCCGCCACGCGGCGCGTCGCCGGCCGCGTGAGCCAGAGCCGTCCGCCGCCCATCGACATCCGTCCACCAAGCGGGCAGCCGCAGTCGGCCGTCCACGGGTCGGTGAAGCGCGCGACATCGGCGGCAGCGCTCACCCGGCGGATCCGATCGTCGGCAAGCGACACGAAGTAGCGGGCCGTGGCGGGCTTCGACATCGCCCCGTCCGCATCCGAGGCGATGTCGACGACGTCGTAGGGCAGGACGGTCTGCTGGAGCACGCTGCCCGCAGCCGCACCGTCCACGGAGAGCGCGAGGATCCGCGAGCCCGGGCCGTCGAGCACGGCCAGCGCACCGTCCGGACCGGCGGCGAGGCCGAGGGCGGCCGAGCCGCTGACCAAATTGGCGCGGGTCCGGGCGGCGCGGCGACCGAACGTGCCGGCCATGCGGCCCATCGGCACGCTGAAGCGGTGCTGCCCGCCCGGCCCGAAGCGCTCGAGGCTGAAGCGCTCGACGCCGCGCGTGAAGGCCAGGCCGTCGGCGCCGACGGCGATCGACCAGCGCGCCGCGTCGTCGCCGGGCGCGCCGCCGAGCGCCGGCGGCACCGCCCAGCGCCCGACCTCGCGGCCGTCCGGGGCGATGCTGAGCACGACGAGGCCGACGCGATCGCGCTCGACGCCGCGGGCCAGCACGTGAGCGACGACGGGCGGGGCGGTCGTCGTACCGGCGGAGGACGAGAATGCCAGGACCGGCCCGGCGGCAACGGCCAGCGGGACGACGTCCGTGAGTGGCACGGTGGCGCGGACGCCGCGGGCGATGTCCACGAAGAGCAGCCGCTGCTGCGCGGGCTCGATCGCGGCGAGGAGCGTGGCGGAGAGGACGGCCATCCGCATCGGCCGGCCGTCGGCGGCGATCCAGCGCCCGCCGGCGCGCTGGAGGAGGCCGCTGGCCCGGTCGTAGCGCGACGCCTCGCCGTTGAAGAGCACGGTCGGTCCGACGTCGCCGACGGCCCAGCCGAGATCGACGGACAGCTGGTCCTCGAGGCCGCGGACGAACTGGTCCGTGACGCGGTCGCTCCAGAGACGCACGCCGTCCGGCCGCCAGGCCTCGACAAACGGCCCGGCGCCGGTGAAGACAAAGACGAGGACCACCCGTTCGGTCGCGTCCCACGTCAGGGCCAGCGGCACGCCGTCGACGTCCCACCCCCCCGTGACGGCCCCCGCGCCGTCGTAGCGCGCCACGCGGCGCGTCCGGCCGTCGGCCATGTAGAGGCCGCCGGCGTCGTCGAAGGCGAGGGCGAGCGGGAAGGGGGGCGGGGGCGGGAGGAGGTGGGTGGCGGTGTTGCGCCAGGCGGCGGCGGTGAGCTGGGCGGCGGGGCTGCCGGATGCGGCGTCATGGGATGTTGGGACGAGCGCAACGGCGAGTGTGAGGGCGAGCGTGAGTGCAGCTGCCCAACAGGCGGCGACCGCGGAGGAGAGGCGCGGGGCCCGAGGGATGGGGGTTCGAGTGGCGGCGGCGCACAGCGTCGTGGCTGACCGGGGGTCGGCCTTCGGTTGGATCGACATGCAGGCTCCCCCGGCTGGGCGTCGGGCGCGAACGGCGTGCGGCAGGAGGTAGAAGGCGCGACCGGGGGGGAAGGATAGCAGGGTGTGATCGGACGCGTGGGGCGTTGGGGGGGGGTGTGTGGGAGGTCGGGCAAGGGAAGAGGTAGGGCAGGGGACGGGGTGCAGAGCCGGCGGGCGGGGGTGGTTGGGGACGGGGCTTTTTGGGTTCGTGCATTTTGTTCGCAGGGGCCGCTTGGCCCCTGCACCCCAGCCAGGGGGCGCAGCGCCCCCCTGGACCCCCCGCACCAGGTTTCGCTTCTATGGCCGCCGCGGATTGTCGTCGGCGCGTAGATTGGAGCGGACGCCCCAATCCCGTCGAACGAGCAGGCAATTGATCGAGCAAGATCGTTGGGATGTCATCTTGCTCGTTGACGTTTTTGGCCCGCACGCCGCGGGGCGGTCCACCAACTACTCTGTGCCGCACTTCGATCCGCCAGACCTCTTCCGGGCGCGAGACCGCGTGCTTGAACGACCGGAAATTCCGATGCGGGGGGTCCAGGGGGGCGCTGCGCCCCCTGGCTGGGGTGCAGGGGCCAAGCGGCCCCTGCGAACAAAATGCACGAACCAAAATGCCCCGTCCCCAACCACCCCCGCCCGCCGGCTCTGCACTTCCTCCCGTGCCCTACGCCTTCCCTCACCCCAACGCGACCCTACTCCGCCTCTTCGTCCGCATCCGCCGCACCCCACGCATCGCTGGCGATCTGTCGGAACGCATCGAGCGGATCGAGCGACTCTGGCTGAACCGGCTCCGTCGGCTCCGGCGGCGCCGACGGAGCCGACGGAGCCGACGCATCCGTACGATCGCGCATCTCCACCCGCTTCGAGGAAACGGCAGCCTCATCCTCGCCCGCGCCCGTCGGATCACCGTCATCCGGCGCCGGTGGAATCGGTTCGTCGAGACCGTTCAGGCGCCCGTTGAAGTACCACCGCCCGCCGCTCAAACGGTATTCGACCGCCTCGCCCGTCGGGCAGAAGAGGCGGCCGCCGCGGCTGTCGGGACTCGGGACCATCTCCTGATCGCACCACGGGCAGCGCGGAGTGCGGCGTTGGGGTCGCTGTTGGAAGCTCATGGGCAGTGCTCCATCGGGGATCGGGCGGGCGGATGCGAACATTCGTTCTGACCAACGCTCATTCTAGTCATGTCGCGGGGGACGTGCGAGTTCGTCACCGGCACCGCGTCTGCCCGGCGATCGCGCGGTACACGCCCTCCAGCTCCGCCGTTCCCGGCGCGTACCGGAACCCGCCCCGGGAGGCGATCCGCTCGAGCATCGCGCGGTCGGCGTCCGGGCCGAGGCCGATCGTGTGGACGGTGACGCCGTCGGCGAGCACGCGGTCGGCGGCCGCCAGGAGCGGTGCGGTCTCGCCGGACTGGCTGCCGTCGGACAGCAGGACGACGACGGGCTTGTTCGCCGCGCGGCGCCGCGTCGAGCGCAGCTCGGCCCGTGCCGCCTCCAGCGCGCGGTCGATTCGCGTGCCGGGGGCAAGGGCCAGGCCGTCGATGCCGGCGCGCAGACGGGTCGTGCTCGACCCGAGCGGCACGACGAGCGTGGCAACCTCGCTGAAGCTGATGAGCGACAGGCGGTCGCGCGGCGGGTCGAACAGCGAGACGAACGTCCGGGCCGCCGCCTGGGCGGCCGCGAACTTGTCGCCGGCCATCGAGGCCGAGGTGTCGAGCACGAGGATCAGGTCGACGTACTGGCCGGTCGGAATGCAGTGGCTGTTCAGCGCGAGCGGCAGGTAGATCGGCCGCGGGACGCGTGTCGCGGTCGGGGATGGCGTGATCGTCGCGGTGTGCGTCGGCGTCGGCGACGGCGTCGACGTCGGCGTGCGGGTGGGCGTGGGCGTCGTCGTCGGCGTCGGGGTCGAGGTCGGTGTGGCGGTGGGGGTGGGGGTGGGCGCCAGGACGAGGATCTGCGGCACCGGGAAGACGAACGAGCGCTCGACCCCGTCCGCATCGGCGTAGCGGGCGACGGCCTCGCGGTTCACCGGCCAGCGACCGGCTTCGATCGGGCGCACGCGGTAGGTGAACGTCACACCGGAGGCCGGCAGGATCGAGCGGCCCCACGACAGACGGTCGGCGCCCTCGAGCGCTGCCGGTGCCGAGGAACCACCGATCATCGCCATCCGGTCGCCCAGCCGGTCCGTCACGATCAGGTTGCCGGCGAGGCTCGTCTCCACCAAGCGCAGGATCTGGCGATAGATCGGGAAGAGCTCGTCGGGCGTCGGCGCGTGGAAGTAGCGGTCGGGGCGCGTTGCGATCGCCTGCAGCCCGCCCTCGTCGAGGTCGCGCCCGAGGCCGATCGTGTAGATCTGGACGCCCTGCGCCTTCACATCTCCGGCCGCCTGGAGCGGCCCGTCGCGCCCGTTCGAGTCGCGCCCGTCCGTCATCAGGACGATGACCGGCAACGCATCCGCCCGCCCTTCGCGGCCGAGCACGATGCCGGCCTGGCGGATCGCGTCCGTCAGGTTCGTCCCGCCGTCCGGCACGAGCGTGTCGAGGGCCCGGATGACCGCCGCGCTGTCCGTCGACAGCGGCGCGTCGACGGTCACGAAGCCGGCGAACGACAAGAGCGCCGCGCGGTGCCGCCGGACATCGAGGAGCTCGATGAACGTCCGGGCCGCGTCCTTGGCGCGCTGCATCGCCTCACCGTACATCGAGCCGGAGCGATCGAGCACGAGGACGATGTCGGCCCCGGCTAGCCGCGCGCGCGGCGGGCAATCAGCCGAGAGCGTCAACGTGACGGCGGCCGTCTGGCCGAGCACGATCGTTTCCGGCCCGACCCGCTTGTCGCCGCTCACACGACAGCTCCCGTCCGACGGCGTCGGCGTCGGCGATGGGGTGGCACCCAGCCCGCCGGGCTCGGTCGGGTCGACCGGCGCCGCGGACGGCACGAAGGCGTGCACCCGGCGCGAGACCGCTTCGGCCAACACGATCCGCCCATCCGCGTGCAGCGCCACGTCCTCGGCCGACACGACGGCCCCGTCGACAACCGGCGTGAAGCGCGCCAGCAGTCCGCCGTCGTCGCCGCGGTGGACCTCGACGGCACCGTCCGTCAGCGTGGCGGCCACCAGATCCAGGCCGCCCGGCCCGCCGAAGCGCCCCGCCGCGAGCCGCCGCGGCCCGGCCAGCAGCCCCGCCGGCCAGCGCCGGTCCGGCGGCGCACCCTCGAGCGACCCCGGCGACCACCCGACGATCTCGCCCGCGATCGCATCCGCCGCCAGCACGGTACCGTCGGCGGCCACCGCGATGTCGCTCGGCCAGAGGCCGACGCCCTCCGCCCAGGCGAGCAGCCGCGGCGACGCACCGCCCGGTGCATCGTCGGGCGCAAGGCCGGCCAAACCGGCGATCCCGGCCACCGTTCGGCTCGTCGGCCGGGAAACGTAGGCGCGCGAACGGTCCACCGCGATCCGACCGCCGAGCGGGCATTCGCATCGCGCGGCGGATGGGTCGTCAGGCGCCGCGCCAAGCGACCCGAGTCCCGGTCCGGTCACGCGCCGCACCGTGCCGTCGGCAAACGTCGCCCACACCGTCCCGTCCTCCGCCACGGCCGCATCGACCGCGTCGCCCGCGAACGTGACGACGTTCGTCCCGAGACCGGACGCGTCGAATGCCACGACACGCGCCTGCGGCCCATCAAGGGCCACCGTCCGGCCGTCGGGCAGCGCGCCGAGGGCCAGCGCGCGGCTGCCGGCCACGCGCTTGTCGCGCGCGTCGAACGCGGCCGGACGCGCACCGAACGGCTGCACGACGGCCGGCGCGTCCGACACCGGCCCCGTCCAGCGCCGGAGCGACAGGTTGGCCCCGCCCCCGACGACCGCCACGCCGTCGCCGTACACGTCGAGCGCCCAGGCGAACGCGGCCTGTGCGGGGGCGATGGTCGCCGAAGGCGCGGCGTCGTCCGCCAACGGCCGATCGTCCAGCGGTGCCAGCGCGGCGCTCAGGACGATGTGCCGCACCCGGCCGCCCGCACCGCCTTCGCCCGGCCCGACGAGGACGTGCACCCGCTCGCGGCGGTCGATCGCGACGTCGAGCACGCGCTCGCCCGGCCAGTCTCGGCGCGCCACGGTGCGCCCGGTGGCGTCCACGCGGGACACGATGCCGGTCGCAGCCTGGGCGATGACGAGCCCGTCGTCCGCCGCGGCAAGGCGAACCGGGCGCACCGCGGTGCCGCGCGAGAGGCCCGACAGCGGCGTGAACGTCGCAGGCACGGCGTCGTCATCGGACAGCGTCACGCGGTAGAGCACGTTGTCGGCCTGCACGACCGGCGCCCCGCCCCACGCCACCGCGACATCCCAGCTCGGCGCCTCGTCGGCGCTGGCCGTCGACCATCCCGGCAGGACATCCTGTCGCACCCGCTGCCCGTCCAGCGCCCAGGTCTCGAGAACCTCGTGCGTCGTCACCACGGCATCCCGCCCGACGCGCGCCCGCGTCTGCGCGAAGCACAGCACGTACACCCGCCCGCCCGCCGGATCCACCGCCAGCGCCACGGGCTCGTACGCCGTCCGCCACACCGCCTCGACGTCCCCCTCGGGGCCGACGACGACGACGCGCGGGTTCCGACCATCGGCCACCACGACGCGCCCGTCCTCCAGAAACGCGACATCCACCGGCAGCATCGGCCGCTCCGGCCACACCCACTCGCCGGCCAACGCGTATGCGGTCGGCGGCTGCGGCTGGGACTGGGCCAGGAACTGGGCCCGGGGCCGGGCCTGCACAGGTGCGGTGGCGCCGACGTCGGCGCGCCGGGCGGCGACGGCGATGGGGACCGCGCACGCGACGGCGGCGAGGCCGACGAATACGGCGGTGCGCGTGAGCATGGGCGAGCGAGGCGGGTGCATCATGGTGGACAACGATAGACGCTCAAGGCGCGGCATGCGTTGTGGGCGACCCCATGCGATCAAGTGCGACCACAGGCCACCGCGTCACCGATCCCCGCCCCGGATGCCGGCACCTCGGCTCCCACATCCCACACCGCGTAGGGGCGACGCATGCGTCGCCCATGGGCCGCTGGACAGCGATCCGTTACGGGCTCGGCGTCGGCGTGGCCACCCTTTCACCGGTCCACCAGCGCGGCGGCGGGGTGGCGACGAGGGCGCGGTCCTCGTCCGCCAGGCCGACGAGGATGACGCGGCCGGTGGCGTCGACGCGGAAGACGCCGTAGCGGGCGGTGCCTTCGAAGTCGGCGCATCGTTCCTCGGGGCAGAACCAGGCGTCCGTGCCGATGATGAGGTCGCTGTCCGACTTGCGGTAGCGCCACAGGACTTCGTCCGGGGCAACGGGGACGCTCTCGACGTGCAGCCGAATGGCCGTCGCCACGCCGTTCGCATCCACGGCGACGGCCATCTTGCCGACGCGCGGCCACATCCGCCAGCGCTCGACTTCCTCGCCGTCGACCCGCACGGGCGTCGTGATCAGGCTTTCGTCCCCCTCGAGGCGGTAGCGCAGGGCCACAAAGCGACCCTGGATGTACGAGAGCGGATCAACGGGGGCCAACGGCATGAGGACCTGGCGGCCCTCGCCGCCGAACAGGCGCTCGAGGCCGACCAACTGGGCGTTGGCGAAGGCGAGCGCGGCGACGAGGCCGAGGGCGCCAAGGGTGCGGCGGGAGATCATCGGCCGTCGCCCACGTTCGGATCGCCCGCCAACCGCAGCCAGACCCAGCGCCCGCCCAGGAGAACGAGCCCGCCGGCCACGAGGATCCCGCTCTTGACGAGCATCGTCTGGTTCATGCTGTAGAAGAAGTGCCAGACCGTCGCGCCCATCGCCGCGACGCCGAGGCCGTGCAGCAGCCCGTCGCGCGCCAGGAAGCCGAGGAGCAGCACGCCGACGGCGGCCAGGATGCCCGGCTCGATCCGGGTGGCGTACGCGAGCGCGGCGACGAGGACGATGAGCACGCCGGCGCCGGCATCGACGATCGGCCGGCCGAGCCGCCCGCGCACCCACAGCAGGAGCCATACGACGCCGATCGCCAGCCCGGCGGTGGCCGGCCAGCGCGCGCCGGGCAAGAACCGGCCGAACGCCGCGATCGTCTCCTGCAGGAGCGCGCCGACGACGAAGACCGCCAGCCCATAACCGGCCGGCGCGGCGTAGTCCGCCAGACGGCCGGCGAGGAGGCGCGGGCGATCGATCCAGAGCCACGCCCCCCCGAAGGCCGCAAGCAGCGTCACGACGTCCCGCGCGTAGGCCACGAACAGCACGTCGTCGACGTCGCCGAGCACGACGAGCAGCCAGGCGCAGGCAAGGCCGCTGGCGAGGAAGCGTTGGAAGAAGTCCGGGTAGGCGATGAAGAGGACGATCTCGAGGGCGGCCATCGCCCCGCCGATGACCGCTTGGTCACCGTTCGCCCACGCCCCGACGCCGATGAACACGAGCACGCGCGCGAGCAGGCTGAGCACGAGCGCGAGCTGGGCCACGAAGTCGGCCACCGCGCCGCGTGCGTCGGCGTCGGACGGGCCCCGGCGGGCGAGGACGATCGATGCGGCAGCCGCCGCGATGCCCCAATAGGCGAAGGCGTCCTCGTCGATCATGCCGGTGGCCGCCAGGAAGCCCGTCACGGACAGCGCGGCGGCCCAGGCCAAGCCGGCGACGAGCAGCCGGACGTACCACGGGCTGCCGCCGGCGTTCGCTGCGCCGGTGCCGCCGGCGCCGGCGTCGCGCGGGAGGCCGGCTGCCGCAAGGGCATCGCCGAGCGTGGGCGGGGGGAGGATCATGGGGCGTCGTCCTCCGCGGCCGCCATCGCCAGCTGCTGGCGCCGCAGCCAGATCGCCGTCAGGCCGCCCTCGGCCAACAGGAACGCGGCCATGACGAGCCACGGCCCGCCGACATCGCTCGACCGCTGGACCCATTCGATCAGCCAGCGGAACATGGCCGCCGTGAGCACCGTGCAGATTCCGAGCATCGCCGCCGCCAGCATGAACAGGTCGGGCCAGCGGCGGCGGAAGAGGACGAGAATCGCCGCCGTCACGATGAGCCAGACGACGAACACCGCCAGCCCGCTCGGCCCGAACCGGAGGTCATCCGGGCCGGCATCGTACCGCAGCACGTCGATGGCGACGTACGCCGCCGCACCGATCGCCAGCGGCGCCAGCGCGGCCAGCGCGACGACGCGCGGGAGCCAGCGCCCCGCCGACAGTCCGGCGCTCGCCGCGCCCTGCGTCCATGACAGCCAGGCGCCGCCGTTCAGCGCGCTGAGCGCGAGGAGAAAACGCGCGACGGCGCCACCGTCGTCCCCGAGGTCGATGATCCACCACAGCCCAAGGGCGAGGTTCGCCAGGATCAACTCGAGCAGCCAGAGCGGCGCGAAGCGCGTCGCCATCAGCCACGGCAGGCCGAGAGCGGCGGTGACGGCAAAGAGCGTCCAAGGGTCGGCGCCCTGCTGGTACGCCTGGCCGATCGCCCCGAGGAGGACGCCGGTGAGCGCCACGGCGGCCATGCCCGCCAGCTGCCCGCCGAGCCGGTCGACACCGGCCCACAGCGCCACCCCCCCGACCGTCACGAGGGCGAGCTCGACGAGCCCGACGCGCCCAAGACGGCCCAGGCTGGCCCAGTTGTAGGCAAAGAACGCGACGATGCCGGTGACGGTCAGCGTCGCGCCGATGGCCAGCATCAACCGGTCCAGGAACCGCCGCCATGCCGCCGCGGGGGGCAGCGCCAACGCCGCGGCCAGCACCCGCCGATAGCCGTCGGCGTCGAGCGCGCCGGCGGCATGCAGGCGGCGCAGGCGGGCAGGGGTGGCGGGGCGGGTGGGGGAGGACATCGGCGCACAGGGTATCGCGGAATCCCCGGGCGGGCCAACGCCGGCCGGAGCACGGGCCGCACACGATGCCACCTTGCCCAAGGTCGCCGCCACCCCTACGATGATCGTCACGCCTGCGGTGCCCGTCGGCGCGATTCTGCTGGCAACGCCCGCTCCCCGCCTCATCACCCCGAAAGACACCATGTCCGACCTACTCGACCTCTACCAGACCGTCATCCTCGAGCACAGCCGCCACCCGCATCACCACGGTCCTCTGACGGGCCCCGACGTCCGCACGGCCGAGGGCGACAACCCGCTGTGCGGGGACCGCGTGAAGCTCTTCGTCCGCGCCGCGAACGACCGGATCGTCGATGTCTCGTTCGAGGGCGACGGCTGTGCGATCAGCATCGCTTCGGCCTCGATGCTGTGCGACGCCGTCATCGGCCGCTCGTTCGGCGAGGCCGAGGCGCTGTTCACGCAGGTCCACGGCTTGATCATGGGCGATGGCGACGGCGATGGTAACGGCGATGGTGATGACGATCGCAACGTCGCCGGCACGGACATCGGCACGGCAGACGACGATCTGTTCAGCCTGGCGGCCGACGTCGGCCCGCTGGCCGCGCTGTCCGGCGTGCGGCGCTTCCCGATGCGCGTGAAGTGCGCGACGCTGGCGTGGCACACGCTCAAGAGCGTCCTGGCCGCCGGGTGGATCGTGGCGCTGATCGTCGGCACGGCGGCGTGCGCGCCGCGGCCGTCCGATGGGCAGGCGGCCGGCGGCACGGCGGCCAGCGACGCCGCCGATCCGGCGCCGCTCGCGCCGACGCGGTCGCTCGATGCGCCCGGCGCGGCGCCGACGCCGGACTCGGCCGCCGGGGCGGCGACCGTGCTGACCCACACCACGGCCTCGACGACGACCGGGTCGACGGACCCATCGAACTCGACCATGCCCGCCGCGCTGCCCACCGTCGCCGACCACGGCGAGCCGCAGGCCGTCGCCGAGATCTTCGCCGCGCAGCTCCAGCTGGCCGACGCGGACGCCTTCCGGATCCGCCAGACCACGCAGACGATCAACCAGACCTTCCCGATGACGTTGACCTATGTCGCCCCCGACCGCTACAGCATGGTCGCGCCGGGCATGCACGCCGCCCGGATCGGCGACAAGGGGTACTTCAACCTCGGCGGCGAGTGGCACCCCGACGACACCGTCGTCGCGACGCTCCAAGCGACGTTCGACCCGCTGCGCAACCCGGCCGTCGTCGCCAACGCGGCCCGCTCGATGGCCGAGGCGCGCGTTCTGGGCACCTCCACCGTCAACGGCGTGCCGGCGAAGCACTACAGCTATGTCGTCGCCGCCGCCAGCGGCGGCACGGCGTTCACCTCGACGTTCGAGATCTGGATCGGTGCCGAGAACGGCCGGATCCTGGTCCAGCAGGTGGACAACGAGGCGTCCGGGATCACGTCGCGTTCGCAGCAGGTGTTCGATTACGGACCGGGTCTGACTGTCGACGGCCCGTAGGGGCACGGCGCGCCGTGCCCCTGTCCCGATTCCGCGACCCCTACCGTCCTCTACCGCCCCAACACCCAAGTCCCCCACGTCCGCGGATCCCCCCACGCCCGGCGCGCGCTCGAGGCGATCATCGTCTGTTGTGCCCTCTCGCCCGTGTCGTTGTCGGTGACGTTCAGCGAAGCGCCGATGGTGTCGATGGCCTGCGGGTTGACGTCGATCGCGGCCCACGGGAGGGCGGCTTCGAGGACGTAGCCGGTGTCGGTCGCCCGGGCGCCGAGGCGGACGCCGGACATCGGCCCGCTGCGCGGGCGCCAGGCGTAGACCTCCGGCGCACGGCCGGCCAGGTCGCCGGGTGAGATGCCGATCTGCCAATCGTCCGCGCTCATCGCCTCGCTGTCGAAATCGCCGGCGAGGTCGGTGTCCAGTTGAAGCTCGACGCCGTCGCCCATGTGCAGGTCGCGGCCCGACGCACCCTGGCTGAAAACGTCATCCGTCACCTCGACGCCGAGGTAGAGCATCTGCTCGTCCCACGCCATGCGAGCGGTGGCCGACAGATCGTCCGCCCCCGACCACGCGCCTCGCCCGAACACGACGTCCGCAATCGACAGCGGCGCGGTCGGCCAGTCGTCCAGCCAACCGTCCATCTGCAGCGTGCTGCCGATGCGCGGGATGGCCCAAACGGGCGCATCCGGGCGGGCGGGGGCGGTCGGGGGCGGCGTGGCGCGGGCCGGCACGTCCGTGCTCGGCGCGGCAAGCTGCGTCGGCACACCCGCGGGCGCCACCACCGTCGGCTCACCCGTCGGCAACGCCGTCGCCACGCCGGGCGGCGCGTCGACGGCACCGTCCGGGTAGAGCCCGGCACTGCGCTCGCCGGCGGCGACGAGCGTTTCGATCGGCCCATTGACGGTGGCGCCGGCGTCCGCGGCGGATGGCGCGGCGGGCAGCGCGGCGGTGGCGGTCGGGCGGGCGGTGCGGCGGGCCAGGTCGACGCCCCGCAGCACGCGCCCGGTCAGGAAGACGACGCCGGCCAGCGCGAAGAGCGCCACGGCGGCCGAGAGGATCCGCACCCACAGCCTCGACCAGCCGGAGGCGTAGACGCTGTCCGCGACGTTCAGGTCATCGACGGGCGTGCCGCACGACGGGCAATACCATGTGGCGCCGCGAATCTTGTGGCCGCACTTTGCGCAGCGCAAGGGTCGTCAATCCCGCGCGTGCGGGTGCGCCAGCGCCACCGGATCGAGGTGGCGGTCGATCTCATCGGCCGTGAGGTCGGTCTGCTCGGCCGTCACGTCCTTCAGCCGCCGGCCCTCGGCGTAGGCCTGCTTGGCGATCTTCGCCGCCCGGTCGTAGCCGATGACCGGGTTGAGGGCCGTCACCAGGATCGGGTTGCGCTCGACCAGGCCGGCGATGTGGTCACGGTTCACGACGAGATCCCGCACGGCGCGGTCCGCCAGGGCCCGGGCGGCACCGGACAAGAAGGCGATGCTCTCGAGGAGGTTGCGGGCGATGACGGGCAGCATGACGGACAGCTCGAAGTTCGCCGCCTGCGCCGCCACCGTGATCGTCGTATGGTTGCCGATCACCTGCGCGCAGACCATCGTGACCGCTTCGGGGATGACCGGGTTGATCTTGCCGGGCATGATGCTCGAGCCCGGCTGCAGCGCCGGCAGCGTGATCTCCGCCAACCCGGCCTGCGGGCCGGAGTTCATCCAGCGCAGGTCGTTGGCGATCTTCATCAGGCTGACGGCCGTCGCGCTCAACGCGCCCGAAACGGCCGCGGCGGTGTCGCTCGTGGCCTGGGCCATGAAGTGGTCGTCCGCCTCGCTGAACGGGTGGCCCGTCAGCGCCGACAGCCGCGCCGCGACCGCCTTCCCGAACCCGGCGCGCGTGTTGATGCCGGTGCCGACCGCCGTGCCGCCGATCGCCAGCTGCGAGAGCTCGGGCAGGAGGGCGTCGATCCGTCCGACGGCGGCGCGAATCTGGCTGGCCCAGGCGCCGAACGCCTGGCCGACGGTCACCGGCATCGCGTCCATCAGGTGCGTCCGCCCGGTCTTCACGACATCGTCGTTCGCCCGCGCCTGCACGTCGATCGCGTCCGCCAGGTGCAGCAGCGATGCGCGCAGGCCGTCCGCCGGGTCGACGATGGCGAGCGCCGCCGCGACGTGGATGGCCGTCGGGATCACGTCGTTGGACGACTGCCCCATGTTCACGTGGTCGTTCGGGTGGACGGGCGCCTTCGTCCCGAGCGGCTGGCCGAGGCGCTGGTTGGCGAGGTTGGCGATGACCTCGTTCGCGTTCGTGTTCGTCGACGTGCCCGAGCCCGTCTGGAAGACGTCGATCGGGAAGTGCGCGTCGTGCGCGCCGTCGGCGACGTCGCGCGCGGCGGCCTCGATCGAATCGGCGAGGTCGTCCGGCAGATCGCCCAGCGCCTGGTTCACGCCGGCGGCGGCGAGCTTCACGAGGCCGAGGGCGTGGAGGAAGCGGCGGGAGAAGACAAGGCCGCTGATGCCGCTGAAGTTGTCGACGGCGCGCTGGGTGGAGGCGCCCCAGAGGGCGTCGGCGGGGACGGGGACGTCGCCGAGGGAGTCGCGTTCGGGGCGGGTGGGGGGCGGCGTCTGGGGCGGATTGGCGAGGGGCGTGGACATGCGCGCGGTCACTTTCGGGGAGGGGGCGGGGACGGTGGATTGTAGCATCGGGGCGTTCGGCTGCCTGGCGCGCGGGCAGGATCCCCGGTCGCTCGGACCTCGCCGCAGGTCCGAGCGCTCAGCGCGATTTCTCCCGGCTCGTGCCTACGGACAGCCGCACTTGAAGACCACCGAGTTCAGCGTCGGGTGGAACGGCACGCCCGGATTCAGCAGCGTCAGTCGCGACTTGCGCGGGTTGAACGGCCCGAACGGGACGGCGGTGTTGCATCGCTCGCCCCACCCCAGCACACGGCTCGGGTCCGCGAGCGCGGCATCGACCACGACGGCCGGAACGCGGTTGGCGAGCTTCGGGCATGCCTGCGGCGTCAACGGCGGCCCGCACGGTCCGGCGATCTGGACGCGGACTGCGACCGGGCCCTCCAATGGACGGCCCGCGATGCTGGAGCCGCAGACCGCGCTCGTCAGCTCGATGCGGACGTCCCGCCCGACGTAGCCCGCCAGCTGGCCGGGGGCGCTCTCCGAGACCTGGATGACCGCACCGCCACATGTCGTGAGCGGGTAGTACGAGCACGCATCGGCGACGGCGACATAGGCGCCGAGGTTGCCTTCGGCGAAGGCCGGGACGGGATCGGCAGCGAGCGGGCGGGCGTTCACGGCGGCGGGTGCGGCCGCAAGGGGCGCGGCGGCGGAATGCACGGGACGGACACGCGGAAGGGCGAGGACGAGCGCGGCGACGGCAGCCGTGACGAGGGCGGCAAGCGCGGGGCGCGGGCGACGTGCGCCGATGTTGGGGCGAGTGGTCATCGGGGACTCCATCAAGGCGATGCGGAACGTTGGCTCACCAATCTTGCGTCAGAGCAGCCGATCGTGCACTCCGAGCCGTTCGGCTCCGTGGTGCGAAGTAGGCGGGGTTGGCGGGCGGTGAAGCCACGGCCCTTCGGATCCACGGCGCGCTAAGTTCGCGTCCGGGTCCCTACGGCGTATCATGCCCGCATGCCTGCCAACGCGCGCTCGCTCGCCCCTGCCCGCATCGCTGGCGTCGCGGCCCTCGCCGCGCTGCCCTTCCTCGCCACCCACGCCCTGCCCGCCGCTCCCCCACCGGCCCACGCCCAGCCAGCACCCCCCACCCGCTACGTCGACCTCGCCTTCGACCGCGTCACCCGCACGAACGACCTCACCTACGCCACTGCCATCGACAAGCCCACCGGCCGCCCCGTCGACCTCAAGCTGGACATCTACGAGCCGGCCGGTGACTCCTCCCCTGCCCGCCCCGTCTTCGTCTTCCTGTTCGGCGGCGGATTCGTCTCCGGCAACAAAGAGCTCGAACCGCGCGTCTACGCGGAGCAGATGGCCCGCCGCGGCTACGTATCGGTGGCGATCAGCTACCGCCTGAACCAGGGCGACATCGCCCGCGACGGCATCCCGGCCGCCGTCGCCGACGCCCGCCAAGCCGTGCGCTGGCTGCGGTCGAACGCGGCGACGTACCGCCTGGACACCGACCGCATCGTCATCGGCGGCTCGTCGGCCGGCGCGATCACGTCGCTCTTCCTGGCCTACACGGACGTCGCGCGCCCTGCGGGCGGCGGTGCCGACGACGCGTCCGACGATGGTTCCGACGTCGCCCTTGTGATGGACCTCTGGGGCGGCCTCTACAACCAAGTGAACGACCTCGAAGCCGGCGAGCCGCCGCTGGCGATCGTCCACGGCACGGCGGACAACATCGTGCCGTTCGGCGAGGCGACGAAGCTACGCGATCGGGCGGAGGCCGTCGGTGTGCCGTTCGCGTACCATCCGCTGGAGGGGAAGGGGCACGCGCCGTACATGCCCATCGAGCTGATGACGACGTTGGCGCCGTTCTTTGCCGAGCAGCTCTGGCCGGCGGGGGTGGAGCGGATGCCGGACCTGGCGGCGACGGACCGCCTGCACGTCAGCCACCGCTTCATGACGTTGGGCCGGACCGACGACGCATCGATCAACGTCCAGCGGGCACCCGATGCCTGGCACGGCACGGCCAACTTCAAGGTCGATGCCTGGCAGTGGCGCTTTGTCCTTGAGGCGTCCGAAGCGGTCACGATCTCGCATCAGGCGATGGCGACATTCCTGGATGAGCTTGCCGACACGCCTCTCGAGGCCTCGCTGCCACTGCCGACAGCGACCGCAATGCCGGACGTGTACTCGACGTTCGCGTTCGATCTGGCCACAGGCGACGACGCCATCGTCGGCTTCACGAGCCACACATCGACGTTCTTCCGCCGCCGAAACAAGCCGTACTTCGTCGCACTCGACGGTCGCACCTGGATGACGGACGGCGACGAGCCGGACCGGGCGCTGGCCGCCATCTACGACGCGCTGGGCTTCGACACGCTCGATCGGCTGATCCGGGAGGCCGAACTGGGGCCGACGGCCGTGCCTTCGCCGCAACCACACGGGACCGCGACGCCGCTTCCAAAGCCGGCGCCGCGGTCCCGTGTCTGGCTACCCGTTGCGATGCGCTAGCGCGCTCACGCCGGCGTCGCCCCTGCCGTCGATCCCGCCGGCGCGCCGGGTGTTCCCGTGCCCGAGGGCGTCGACTGTGCGGGCGCTGCCGGCGGAGCGGCCACCGCCTCCGACACCTCCTCCACCTTCTTGAACATCCCCTCCCGAATCTGCTTCCGCATCGCCTCGACCTCCGGGCTCCGCCCGCCCCCCTCGCCGTCGCCACCGCCCGCGCTCGCCAGCCCGCCGACCTTGTCGCTCAGCAGCATCGCCAGCAACGCCTCGACGAGGCTGCCGCTCCCGCCGCCCCCGCCGAACGCCCCGCCGCCGCCCGACGACCCATCGCCGCCCGCACCGCCGCCGCTGCCGCCGATGAGGATCTTCGGCACGACGTCGACCCCCGAGGCCTCGATCGCCTCGGCGAACCGGTTCATCACCGCCTGCATCACCTGGAACTGCGGCCCGCCGTACGCCCGCACCTGCTCCTCGATGGCCATCGCCTGTCCGATGCCGATGCGGGCCGCCTTCTCGCCCTCGGCCTCGGCCAGCGCGCGGATCTGGGCGGCCTGCTGCAACGCCCGCTGGTAGTCCGCCTTGCCCTGGTTGCTTTGGATCGTGATCTCGACCTCTGACTCCGTCAGCTTCTGCTGCTGGCGCGCCCTGGCCTCGGCCTCGCGCAGGACGCGCTCCTGGAAGGCCGCCCGCTCCTGGCGCTTGTAGGTCTCGACCTGCTCTTCGGCGATCTGGCGGCTGCGCAGCTGCGTCAGGATCACCTCGATCTTGTCGTCGCCGCTGCTCGAGGCCGGCGTGCCGATCAGGACCTCTTCCAGCTCGAGGTTGTAGTGGTGGAACTTGGCCTTCATCTCGATGCTGGCCTGTTCCTGGATCTGGTTCCGCTCCTGGATCAGCTGGATGAGCGTTCGCGTCTGGCCGATGTTCTTGAAGTACGCCGACACCATCGGGTCCAGCGTCTGCTCCACCAGCCGCTTCACATCGCCGAAGCGCTGGATCACGAGCGGCGCCTGGCGGTAGTCGATGTGGATGACCACCGACAGCGGCAGGTTCGGCTCGAACGCGTCCTTCGTGATCAACGAGACCTCGGACAGGTTCTCGTCCAGGTTGTGCGACCCGAACTCGCTGCGCACCCACTTCAGGATGAAGTTGGTCGTCGGCACCATGTTGACCTTGCCGGCGTACGTGTTGAACGCGTACTTGCCCGGCAGGAGCGGCTCGCTCCAGACGCCGCGGCTGCCGCGCGTTACGAGCTCGCCGTGCTTGTAGTCCGTGCCCGAGATGTCCGTGCCGACCTCGCCGATGTAGGACACGACGACCCCGACGTAGCCCACGTCGACGACGGTCTTCGGGATCGTCTCGACCGTGGCGAACAGGCGGTTCAGGTAGTACGTGCCCTCGACGAGCACCTGCAGCTGCCGGCCGCGCATGCCGCCGGCGGCCAGGAACTTGTCGGCGTCCTGGAAGCTGTTGTGGTACGTGTCGGCGTGGGCCGGGTCGTCGCCCATCGTCGGGGCGATGATCGCACCCTGCGGCAATGACGGCCCGTCGTGGACGGTGACGACGCCGGCGAGGTCGTCCGCGTCCTTGATGATCACCGCGCGGAAGCCGTCCCGCTGGGTGATCATGTCGGCCATCTGCTTGATGATCTCGGCCTCTTCGCCGGACAGCGCCAGCGCGTAGACCTTCTCGTCCGTGATCACGGCGAACTGCGCCAGGTTGAAGGCGTAGATCCCCTCGCGGAGCACCTGGCGCTGCGGCCCGCGCTGCCCGCCGCCGCGCAGAAACGCATCCGCGTCCTCGAAGTTCACGACGCGTGAGTTGGACGCCAGCGTCTGCCCCGGCTCGAGCCGCGCGCCGTCGCGGGCGAAGATGTAGCCGAGCTTGCCCTGCGGGATCGTGACGAGCGGGATGCTGTGGATCTTGTACTGCAGCGGCATCCGGAAGTGCAGCCCGCCGCGCAGCACCTGCGGCTGATAGCCGGCCTCGCCGTTGAGGGCGATGAAGCCGCTCTTGAGCGAGCCGCGCCCACTGAACCGCTTCTCGACGATCGCGACGCGGTTGTTCGGGATGAAGCGGATGCCGCTGAAGCGCGGGAACAGCCACCACGCCGTCGGCAGGGCGATGACGGCCAGGAACAGCCAGACGAACGGGCTCATGGTTGGTGTGATCCTCCTTGCGCGTGTGCGTCGGGGCGGCACGGTGCCGTCCGGGGGACGCAGCACGGGGGGATCATACGATGGATGGGCGGATGGGGTTGTGGTGTGCGGCGAGGCCCCCGCCCTGGCTGGCCTGCGGCCAGCCTGTCCCTCCCCCAATTCTGGGGGAGGGTCTTGAACGAGTCGCATTCGTTCTGCACCCCGCCCCCAGTATTGGGGGAGGGGTCGGCGCGCGACAGCGCGCCGGGGGCGGGGGCCTCCTCGGCCACGCGAGCCCCTTTGTCTAAACCCCAAACACCCCCCGCGCCCGGGCGATCCCCGCCACCAGCGCGTCGATGTCCGCCGTACCGTTGTACACCTGGAAGCTCGCCCGCGCCGTCGCCGCCAGCCCCAACCGCGCGTGCAGCGGCATCGTGCAGTGGTGGCCGGCGCGGACGCACAGGCCGTCGCCGTCGAGCAGCGTCGCCAGGTCGTGCGCGTGCACGCCGTCGACCGTGAAGGCCACCGAGCCGCAGCGCGACGGGGCGTCGAGCGGGCCGGCGATGCGGACGCCGGGCGCGTCGCCGAGCCGCTCGAGGGCGTAGGCGACGAGCGATGCATCGTGGGCGGCGCAGGCGTCGAGGCCGAGGCGGTCCAGGTAGTCGGCGGCGGCGGCGAGCGCGACGGCATCCGCGACGGACGGCGTGCCGGCCTCGAAGCGCTGCGGCGGATCGGCGTATGTGCTGTCGGTCGGTGTCACGCGCCGGATCATCTCGCCGCCGCCCTGCCACGGCGGCATCCCGGCCAGGATCGAGGCCCGCGCCCAGAGGAAGCCGATGCCCATCGGGCCCATCATCTTGTGCCCACTGGCGGCCAGGAAGTCGACGCCGAGCGCGGTGACGTCCACCTTCCGGTGCGGCACGCTCTGCGCCGCGTCCAGCAGCACCTTCGCACCGACGCGCCGCGCGGCGGCGACGATGTCGGCGACGGGATTGACGGTGCCGACGGCGTTCGAGATGTGGGCGACTGCGATCAGCTTGACGGTCTCGTCGACCAGGCCGTCGAGCCCGTCGAGGTCGAGGCGGCCGTCGGGTGTGATCGGGACCACGCGCAGCCGGCAGCCGGTCCGGGCGGCCAGCAGATGCCACGGCACGAGGTTGCTGTGGTGCTCCATCTCCGTGACGACGATCGTGTCGCCAGCGGAGACGTTCGCCGGTCCCCACGCGCCGGCCACGAGGTTCACGGCCTCCGTCGTCCCGCGCGTGAAGACGACCTCGGCCGCATCGCGCGCGCCGATGAAGCGGGCGATCCGGGCGCGGGCCGCCTCGTAGGCCAGCGTCGCGTCGGCCGCCAGCGTGTAGGCGCCCCGGTGGAC
Source organism: Candidatus Avedoeria danica (assembly GCA_016703025.1). Classification (NCBI taxonomy): domain Bacteria; kingdom Bacillati; phylum Chloroflexota; class Ardenticatenia; order Candidatus Epilineales; family Candidatus Epilineaceae; genus Candidatus Avedoeria; species Candidatus Avedoeria danica. Next base: position 53,079 of record JADJCV010000003.1, on the reverse strand, counting down.
GTTCGCGTTGTGGTGCGTGTAGAAGTCGAGGAGCGCGTCGAGAACCGCTTGCGGCTTCTGGGCCGTTGCGGCGCTGTCGAGGTAGATCAGCTCGGGATGGGCGACGAGGAGCGGAAAGTCACGTCGGATGGCCGCCGGATCGAGACCGGGCACGGGATCGGCGACAGGGGAGCCGGCCGAGACCGAAGCCGCCTGCGGCATCAGCGACGTCGTTGCCGCCGCGATCGGCTCAGTCCCGCCTTCGATCAACTGCAGCCGCAGCCGCCACCACCGCTGCCGTGGCTGCCGCAGCCGCCGCCCTGCGCCTTGGCCTCGCCCTCGGCCCCGGACGATGCCTGATCGGACGTCTTGAACGACGTGCCGCAGCCGCAGCTCGACACGGCGTTCGGGTTCTCGATCTTGAAGCCGCCGCCCATCAGCGAGTCGGTGAAGTCGATCGTGGCGCCCTGCAGGTAGGGGAGGCTCACGGGATCGACGACGACCTTGACGCCCTCGCTCTCGAAGACCTGGTCGGCCTCATCCATCTCGTTGTCGAAGGCCATGCCGTACTGCAGGCCCGAGCAGCCGCCGCCGCTGACGAACACGCGCAGCGCCGCATCCGTCATGCCCTTCTGGGCCATGACTTCGGACAGCTTGACCGCCGCAGTCGAAGACAGGGTGACCGGGGAGAGCGTAACGAACGTCGTCGTGCGGACGGCGGGGGCAGTATCTTCGCGGATCATGGCATGCACTCCTGCTGTTGGGGTCCCTGGTGATCCGAAAACGGGGATCCGACGACGGCTCGATCGGCCTGCCGACGGACTCGGACGATGCCGCAAGTGTAGCACAGCGCAGGCAGCGGTGAGGCGGCCGGCCGCACGTGCGATCCGCACTGCGCGCCCGCATCAACCACCCGATCCACCACCTGCTCAACCACCCGATCATCCTCCCGATCAACGTCCCGCGATGCCGGGGCGCACCCGCATCGTCTCGAGACGGTATAATCGCCCCATGCAGAGCACCCGGCGCGACATCCTACAGTACCTGCGTGAGCACGGCACGGGCTCGGTCGAGGCGTTGGCCGAGGCGGTCGGGCTGGCGCCGGTGACGGTGCGCCATCACCTGCACCTGCTGCGGGACGATGGTCTCGTCGATGTCGCCGCCGAGCCCGCCGGGCGCGGGCGACCGCGGCACGTGTTTCGGTTGTCGCAGACGGGCGGGCAGGCGATCGTGGAAGACAACCGGTTCGCCGTCCTGACCGCGCGGCTCCTCGACGCGATGCGCGCCGCGGACCGCGGCCAGGTCGAGGGCGTCTTCGCGGCGATGGCCGAGTCGATCGCCGACACGAACCGCGGCTCGTTCGCCGACCGGCCCGTCGAAGACCGTCTCGACGCGGTCGTGTCGCTCCTGGCGGCCGAGGGGTTCACGACGAGCTGGCAGCCGGAGGGGGACGGCTTCGTCCTGCACCAGCTTTCGTGCCCGTTCCATGCCCTTGGCGAGCAGCACCGCGAGGTCTGTTGCATGGACGAACGGCTCATCGAGGCCGTCGTCGGCGGCGCGGTGGAGCGCGAGGAATGGCGGATGGACGGCAGCGCCACGTGCATCTACCGCATCCGAACCGCGGTGTGAACCCCGAACGTGCTTGGGCGCGGCCGGCCCATCCGGCATGGCTCGGCGCGATCGGCGGCGCGGTCGCCGGCGCGGCGGCGCTGCTGGCGCTCGTCGGCGGCGCCCAGATGGAGGCCCGCCTGCTGGCCGGGGGCGTGCGCGGCTGGGCCGTGCCGCTGAACGCCGTCGGCGCGACGGTTGTCCGCTGGCTCCAGATCGGCCAGAGCCAGGCATTCGACGGGCTGTACGCCGATGCGACCCCGCTCGGCGCCGTGCTCGTCGTCGCGGGCGGTGCCCTGTTCGGCGGCTGCCTCGGCGCACTGCTCGGCCGCGCGCCCGACGAGCCGCGTCGGGCGTGGGCGATCGCGGCAGCCATCGGCGCGTGGGCGCTGGTCCGTTGGGCCGTCGCGCCGGCGCTCGATCCGGTGCTGCTGCGGGAGGTCGACGGCCGCGTGCTGTTCGCGTCCTGGCTGGTGTGGGGCTTGGTCGCCGGGGCCTGGCTCGAGGCGATGCACGTGCGGCCCGGGTGGCGGCTGGGCGACAGAGCCGACTGAACGGTTCGCCCGCCCTGTCCGACTGGGCGTAACGTGATTCCCTCGGCGTGCGTCCTGATCGATGCCTTGGTCGTGTCATCGCCTCTGCACGCAATCGCATGGGGCATCGGTCCTTCGAGAGAATTGTCGGACGGTCGACCGGACGATCGGGCATTCGACCGGACTTTCGGGTGCTTCGTCGGCCCGCGGAGGGCGGGCACGGGGCCCGCCCCAACAGGAACGTTCGCTTATGTTCCGTTCGCCCCTCCATGCGCATCGCCGCGCCGCGCAACGGTACGTCGTACTCTCGTGCGTCGTGCTGGCGGCGGCGTGCGCTGCATTCCTGACCGCGGTCCGCGCGCCGCCGGCGGCTGAGGGCGCGCGCGCCGCCGCCACGCCGGCGTGGCGGCGTTCGATCACCGGGATGTACGGCGACAACGTGGCGGCCGTCGAGTTCATCGGCGACACGCGCCGCGGCGGGTTTCGCCACTACGCCCTGTTCACCCACGATTTCGGCCTGTTCCGGGCCGGCTCGCAGGTCGACGCTTGGTCGCCGATCGTCCCGAACACGGCGCGGCCCGAGACGACCGTCGTCCGGGCGCTTGCCCTCGGCCGCGACGACATCGAACGCCAGAAGCTCTACGTCGGTCTGCAATCCCGTCCGCTGCTCGCACGCTCGCTGGACGGCGGCATGACGTGGACCACCCGGGACGGCCCGCCCGGCATCACGCGGATGGACCTGCTCGACACGACGACGACCGGCCGGGTGTACGCGGCGCAGACCGGGACGACATCGCTGTCGACATCCGACAACCAGGGCGACACATGGACGCAGGTGTCGCCGGTCATCGGCGGGAACGATCAGCTGGCCGACCTCTTCGCCGCCCCGGACCGCCCACAGCTGTTCCTGCAGACGGGCGACCGGCTGTACACCTCCGACAACGTACCCGACGTCTGGCGCTTGGCCCTCGGGCCGAGTTCGGCCACGACGACGACGCTTGCGGTGGGCTTTGCCGCGGCGGGCGTCGGACGCCGGGTGTACGCGGTCGGCAAGCAGGGCGGTGTCTGGACGATGGTCGCCAGCACGGACGGCGGTGCGGTCTGGACGCCGGCCAGCTGGCCGGCCGAGCCGAACGCCGAGCCGACGGCGATCGGCGCCGGCGAGGCCGGGTTCGGCGTGCACTCGACGTGGGTCGGGTTCGCCGACGGGCGCGTCTTCCGCTCCACGGACGGCGGCCAGTCCTGGAGCCTGATCACGACGGCACCGATCGCGCCGCTCTCGATCCAGGTCGACCCGCACAACTACGAGACATGGGTCGGCCTCGACGGCTTCGGCCTGCTGCGGATCGGCACCGGCACGAACCCGACGGTCAGCGTCACGGGTGCGGTGCCGGCGCAGGCGCTGTCGATCATCGCCCCGAACTGGGAGTCGGAGCACCGTGCGCTCGCGCTGGCGCGGATCACGCCCAAGCGGCTCGACCGCGTCGGCGGCGGCCAGCCGACGCTGTCCGTGCTGTACGACTCCACGGATGAGGGCCGGATCTGGGTGCGGCGCTTCGTCAGCGGCACGTTCGGTGCCAAGCTCCTGCCCTCGACGAACTACGCGCGCGACAAGCGGATCTACTCCGACCGCTGGCTGTCGCGCAACGGCGGACAGGCCTGGACCGAGCTCGCCGCGCTGCCCGACGGCGGCCGGCCGCACGTCACCGCCGTCGGACCGGTCTCGGGCACGTACAGCCTGCTCCTCGGGCTGCGCGAACCGTGGAACGGCACCTCGGGCGGCAGCGGCCTGCTGTACTCTGACACGGGCGGGGCGAGCTGGCAGGACCTCGACGCGAGCACGGGCGACATCGTCGACGCGGTGTTCTCGCCGACATTCGACACGGACTCCACGGCGTACTTCATCACCCAGCGCGGCGTCATCTATCGCACGATCGACGGCCATACGTTCGAGTCGATCAGCACCGTCCGGCTGCTGGCCGGTCAGGGCATCGTGCACGATCTGGCGATCTCGCCGCGGTTCGACCTCGACCGGACGTTGTTCGTCGCGGTCGAGGACACCGCCGATGCACAGCGGGCCAAGGTGTTCGTCTCGACGAACGGCGGCACATCGTGGGAGGATCGCTTCGGCGGGTTGGCCGCGCGCGGCCGGCCGCGCAGCGTGGCCCTGTCGCCCAACTTCCGGAGCGATCGGACGGTGTTCCTCGGACTCGGGCGCGAGCAGGGCGACGGCGACGACGTGCCGACGATCTACGGCAGCGACACCGGCGGCACGGACTGGTTTGGCCAGCTCTCGCTCGGCCGTGTGGCCGCCACTGACTTCGCGTTCGCGGGCACCGAGCCCACCGGCCGGCTGTTCGCCGCCGCCGGCCGCTCCGGCGTCTGGGTCCGCGATCTCGACGGCTCGCCGATCGTGGACCTCATCCCGACCCCCACCGTCCCGCCGACGACGACGCCAAGCCCGACGCTGACGCCGACCGACACGCCGGCCCCCGGCACCGGCACGCCCGGCGGGCTGGAGTCCGTCTGCATCGAGGTGGAGGACGATGCCTACGTGAGCGAGACGTCGCCCGACGACAACTTCGGCATCGGCGGGGAACTCCAGCTCTACAACGACGGGGCCGAGAAGACCGCGATCTACCTCAAGTTCGACGTCTCGGCCCTGCCCGCCGGCAGCCAGCTGCAGGCCGCCAGCGTCGAACTCTACCTCCGCGGCCTCCAGCCGCTCACCACACCGCCGCTGTCCGAGATCTCGACGGTTTCCCGCGCCTGGGTCGAGAACCGCATCACGTGGAACAACCGTCCGCCTTCCGGCAACGACATCGACGCGCCGGTCCTCGACACCACATACGGCTACAAAGCCTGGGACGTGCTGCCGCAGGTCGAGAAATGGCTCGCCGGCACCAGCAACGACGGCCTCGTGATCGAGCCGATGAACGCTTTGCCCACCCAACAGCTGCGCGCCAAGTTCACCAGCCGCGAGAGCGCGGCGGCGGCGCAGCGGCCGCGCCTGTGCGTCACGTATCGCGCCCCGACGCTCACCCCGCCGCGCACCCCGACCGGCACGCGGACCATCCTGGCGACGCCGACCGCCACCCCAACGCCGACCGGTGGCGCGCCGTCCGCCACCACCGCCCCGCCGCCCACCGCGGCCACGACCGCGCCGGTCCCGTCGGCGACGTCGCTGCCCGAGGAGACGCCGGGACCGCTCACGCCGTCCGCGACACCGCCGACCGCCGAAACGCCGGATGCGCCTACCGCGACCGCCACTCCGACCGCCACGCGGGCGATCGTCGACCCCGGCACCCCGGAGATCTACCTGCCGTTCGGCTACCGCTTCGCGCGTTCCACGCCGCGGCCACGCCGCGACGCGGTCGCCGGGCCGGCGCTCCCGCCGGCGGTACGGCGGCCGTGAAGTCCGCGCGCGTTCGCCCGACCGCCCGCGTCGCCGACGGCACGCGCGGGGTCCTGAACGACGTCGTCGACGCGGGCGTCGGGGCAACGGATGTGGCGGTCGCCGGCGCGGCCGGCCCGGCCAAGGCCAAGCGGCGGGGTCGCGGCGGCTCGGTGCGGCCGGAGGCGCCGGTCGGCACGCTCGTCGCGTTCTCCCTCGGCGCCAATGAGGGCCACCGGGCGCACAACATCGAGCGCGCGCTCGCCCAGCTCGGCGAGGTCGTGGACATCGTGGCGATCTCGCCGTGGTACGAGACGACGCCCGTCGGGTTCGCGGACCAGCGCGACTTCATCAACCTCGTCGTCCTTGGCCGGACCCACTGGCCGGCCAGGCGGGTGCTCGAGGCCGCGCTGGCGATCGAACGAGCGCTGGGGCGCCGACGCGACGCCGGCGCGCCGCGCTTCGGTCCCCGGCCGATCGACATCGACCTCCTGTTCCACGGCGATGCGCAGCTCGAAACGCCCGGACTGAGCGTGCCCCACCCGCGGCTGGCGGAGCGCGCCTTCGTCCTCGTCCCGCTGTGCGACGTCGCGCCCGACCTCGTCCACCCGGGCCTGCGGCGAACGGTCCGCGAGCTGCTGGCGGCGCTGCCGGCCGAGGCGCGCTCGGGCGTCCGGCGCTGGTCACCGGAGGCGCGCGTCGGGCTGCGGTGAGGCGAGGGCCCGCTCAGGGGCGGCCCCAGTCGTCGAACTTACGTTCAACGAACATCTTGACATCGAACATGTGTTCCGCTACACTGGCCTGCAGACCCGGCAAACCCGCAGGGCGAGGAGGCAGGACATGGCGCGACCGGAACGACCGCTCACGGCACGGCAGCTTGAGATCCTCAAGTTCATCGTCCAGCGCATCGAGGAGCGCGGCTCCCCGCCGACGATCCGCGAGATCGGCGAGCACAAAGCCGTGCAGATCAGCTCGACGAGCGTCATCAACTACCACCTGAACAAGCTCAAGGAGCGCGGCCTGATCGCGCGCGACGACCGGATCTCGCGCGGGTTGTCGATCACGGAGAAGGCGCGGCACGAGTTCAACCAGATCTTCCGGCCTTCGAGCCGCATGCGGCTGCCGATGCTCGGCCGCATCGCCGCCGGCCAGCCGATCCCGGTGCCGGGTGACCAGGACCCGGACGAGTGGATCGAGGTGACGCGCGATCTCGTGGGCGGTCGCGAGGACGTCTTCGCCCTCGTCGTGCGCGGGACGTCGATGATCGACGCGCTGATCAACGACGGCGACATCGTCGTCATGCAGCGGGCGGAGACCGCCAACAACGGCGACATGGTGGCGGCCTGGATTTGCGACCGCGAGGAGACCACGCTCAAGCGCTACTATCACGAGCGCGACCCCGACCGCATCCGGCTCCAACCGATGAACCCGACGATGGAGCCGATCTATGCGGCGCCGTCGAACGTCGAGATCCAGGGCAAGGTCATCGCCGTGATCCGCACGCTGGACGGGTCGATGCTATCCTCCGCGGCCTGACGCTGCCGCGCGCGGCGCCGTAGCCTCGCCTCGCGGTTGCCCGCGTCGCTGCGCGGAGCGCGACAGTCAAGTCCCGCGGAGGTTCCTCGATGTCCGAACCGCATGTTCCGTCCAACCCGCTTGCGGCGCTCGCCGCCGCCGGGCAGAGCCCGTGGCTCGATCAGCTGCGCCGCGAGTGGCTCGCGGACGGCACGCTGGCGCGTTGGATCGCCGAGGATGACCTCCGGGGCGTGACCTCGAACCCGGCGATCTTCCAGGCCGCCGTGGCGGACAGCGCGGCGTACGACGCGCAGATCGGCGCGCTGGCGGCCAACGGCCTCGATCCGGCCGCGACCTACGACGCGGTGACCCTGCAGGATATTCGTGCGGCGTGCGACGTCTTCCGTCCGGTCTGGGATCGCACCGGCGGCGTCGACGGCTACATCAGCCATGAGGTGGCACCGGCGCTGGCCGACGACACGGCGGGCACGGTGGCCGAGGCCCGACGTCTGTGGGCAGCGGTCGATCGACCGAACGTCATGATCAAGATCCCCGCGACGTGCGCCGGGATCCCGGCGATCCGCACCTGCCTGACGGACGGGATCAACGTGAACATCACGTTGATGTTCTCACTGTGCCACTACGATGCGGTCGCCGATGCCTACCTGGACGCGCTCGAGCGCCGCGAGCACGACGGCCTGCCGATCGATGCGATTGCGTCGGTGGCCAGCTTCTTCGTCAGCCGGGTGGACACCTGGGTGGACGATCGCCTGGACAAGCTGGCGGCCGACGGGGTAGACGTCGCGCTCCTGCGCGGGCAGGCGGCCGTGGCGAACGCCAAACGGGCCTATCGGCGCTTCCAGGACGTCTTCGGGAGCACCCGCTTTGCGCGCCTGGCGCGCCACGGTGCGCGCGTTCAGCGCGTGCTCTGGGCCAGCACGAGCGCCAAGGACCCGGCGTACGACGACCTGAAGTACGTGACTCCGCTCATCGGTCCGGACACCGTGAACACGCTGCCACTGGCCACGTACGAAGCCTTCCGCGACCACGGCCACGTCGCACGCACGATCGACGCGGATGTTGCGACGGCCGATGCCATCGTGGCGCGGCTGGCGGCGCTCGGCATCGACCTCGAGGCCGTCGGGGAGGACTTGTCGCACCAAGGTGTCGCCAAGTTCGCGGCGGCGCAGGCGGCGGTGGTGGCGACGGTGGCGGGGAAGATGTAGTCAGGGGGTCTGAAGTCCGGACTCAGGCCTTCAGGTCAACGGCTGAAGCCGTCGCTGAGGGTGGCGCTTCACGCCACCGCGCGCCTGCCTTCGCAGGCGCCAAGACCATCGAGCAGTGCGGCGACGAGGGGTGGGCATCAGCGCGTTCTCGCCGCGGCACCCGTACCGCATACCCCGGCCACGAACAGGTCCAACGCCGTCACCGCGACGGTGCGACCCGTCTTGATCCCGACGTCAATGTCCAGGAGACGCTTCAGAGCCGCGTCGAGGAACGGCGCCGAGAAGCGTCGGGCTTGTGTGGCCAGCTTTCGGGCGACGAACGGCGGAACGCCCACCGCGCGCGCGTGCTCGGACGGCGGCACGCCGCCGTCCATCAGCGCCCGGACGTGGGCCAGCTGGTGGAACTGGCGGGCGATCTTGCTCAACAGCGAGATCGGCTCCTCGCCGCTGGACAGGAACGTGTGCAGCAGCGTCGCCGCCGCCGGTCCGTCCCGCTCGGCGAGCGCCTCGATGAGGCGGTAGACGTTCTCGGTGTCGATCGGCGCGACGAGCCGCACCACGTCGTCGGCCTCGACGCGCCGTTCGCCCGCCCAGGTCAGCAGCTTCTCGACCTCGCTGTCCACCCGCCACAGGTCGGCCGGTCCGTCCGGCGCCAGGGCGGCTGCCAGCGCCGACGAGGCCGCCGGTGCGAACGCGCCGCCGCGTCCGACGGCACGGGCGGTGATCCAGGCCGGCAGGCGCTCGGGCGGCGGCGGGTCGAACGCGCGCGCAACGACGGCATTCGCCTCACCGTCTGCGGGCGAAGCGCGGCCGGCGGCGGTCCGCAGCCAGCCGGCCACCGGATTGTCGGTTTCGATCTCGCCCTCGACGAGGACGAGGTCCGTCGTCGGCGGGACGTGCGGCAGGTAGGCCAGCAGCGCGTTGGCGAGCGCGGTGCGGCGCTCCTTGTTCTTCTCGCCCGAGCGGGCACTGCAGCGCCCGACGAGCCCGCGCACGACGACGAGCCGCCGCCCACCCATGAACGGCAGCGCGTCGGCAGCGGCCCGCAGCTCGGGCACGGTGAGTCGAGCGCCGTCCAGCACGGAAGCGTTGAGTTCGGCCATCGCGTCCTCCGCGGCAAACGCGGCGCGCATGGCTTGCACGCGCTCGGCGACGGCAAAGGCGTCCGCCCCGTGGAGCAGCTCGATCACGGCGTGCGAACGGCAGGGGGCCGGCTGTCGACGGCATCGGCATCACCCGCCCCATCGGCCGGATCCGTCGAAGGGCCGTCCTCGATCGTGATCCGGTGCACGGTGAGCCGACCGCGCTTCGAGCGCGTGATCTGACCGACGCGCGCACCGGCAACGTCGGGCAGCGTCGTCCAGCGGCGCTGGGCGGCCGGGCCGAGGGGCTGGCTGGCGACGGAGGCGAACGTGCCGGCCAGGAGCATCCGGGGCAACAGGGCGAGCCCGCCCGCGCGGTGGCGCGCCGGGACGAACGCCACGGCGAGCGTCGCGGCCGCGCCGGCGATCAGTCCTCCGACGACCATGTTCGTGCCGCAGTTCGGGTGGATCGCCAGCTCGGGCTCGGCGGGCAGGCGGCGCAGTGCCTCGTCGACGGCGTGCTCGACGTCGTGCGTCTCGAGATCGCCCAAGAGGAAGAAGCCGCCGGCGTCGGAGCGGCCGGCCATCGAGCGGCCCGGGAGGCGCGCGGCGAGGATGTGGACGGCGGCATGCTCGATCGCATGGTTGCGGCGGGTCCGCTTGATCGGCGGGAGGTCGAGTAGTCGCATGTTGGACTCCGTTCGTGCTGTCTGAGGGCAGTGCTGTCTGAGGGCAGTGCGGTCTAGGGGCAGTGCTGTCTACGCCCAGTGGTGTCTGCGCGCAGTGCTGTTTACGCGCCGGCGCGGGCGAGCGCTGTGAGGTGCTCGCCCATGCGATCGAGGGCGCGGTCGAGGTTGGGCATGGCGTTGGCGTACGAGAGGCGGAGGTGGCCGGTGCCGGCCGGACCGAAGCCGCGGCCGGCCAGGAGCGCGACGCCGGTGTGGGTGAGGAGCTCCTCGGCGAGCGAGAGGTCGTCCAGGCCGGTGCCGCGGATGTCCGGGAAGGCGTAGAACGCGCCGGCGGGTCGGGCGCAACGGATCCCGGGCAGCTCGTTCAGCCGGGCGACGACGCGGTCGCGGCGGGTGCGGAACGTCTGGACCATCGCCTCGACATCGGCCTGCGGGCCATCGAGGGCGGCCAGGCCCGCCACCTGGGTGGCGTCGGCGGCGCAGCTCGTGATGTTGCTCTGCAGGTCGATGAGGATGGGCGCGAGCGCGGGCGGAAGGACGGCGTAGCCGAGCCGCCAGCCCGTCATGGCGTACGTCTTGGAGAACCCGTCGAGCACGACCGTCCGCTCCGCCATTCCGGATTCGGTGAGGATCGAGCGGTGAACGCCGTCGTACACCATGCGGCTGTAGATCTCATCGGCCAGCACGACGACGTCCGGCCGATCGGCCAGCAGCCGGGCGATGGCCGCCAGGTCGTCGGCCGACAGGACGGCACCGGTCGGGTTCGAGGGCGAGTTCAGGACGACGAGGCGCGTCCGCGGCGAGAGCGCGGCAGCGAAGGCATCGACGTCGAACGCGAAGCCGCGCTCGGCGTCGAGCGGAACGTAGACCGGCGTCGCGCCGGCGTAGGCGGTGATCGTGGCGTAGCTCGGGAAGGTCGGGTCGGGGAGGATCACCTCGTCGCCGGCTTCGACGAGCGCCATGATCGTGTAGTAGATGACGGGCTTGCCGCCGGGCGCCACCAGGATCTGCGTCGGCGCGACGTCGACGTCGCGCGTTTCGCCGACGTGCCGCGCGATGGCGGTGCGCAGCGCCATGTCGCCGGCGGCGGGCGTGTAGCGCGTGTGCCCGCCCCGCAGCGCCGATACGCCCGCCTCGACGACGTTGGCGGGCGTATCGAAGTCGGGCTCGCCGACCTCGAGGTGGATGATGTCGTGCCCGGCCGCTTCCATGGCCTTGGCGCGGGCGAGGGTGGTGAACGACGGCGACGGCGTGAGGTGGGCCATCCGCCCGGCGAGTCTCATAACGGCCTTCCTTCAGGGTGCACAGGACGATCATAGCGGATTGGATCGGGAGATGAGGTCTGCCGGGAAGGGCGAGCTGACGGCCTCGCCTGGCGGATCACGCCTCGGGCTCGAGGCCGAGGGCGCGCGGCGAGGCCGGCCGCACGGTGCGCGTCGACTCGTGCGTCAGCGTGACCATGCCGGCGCCGCCGCCGCTGAGCCGTCGGACGTGGCGCGCATCCGTCACGGCGACGGCGACGGCCGCCGCGTCGCGCGACGCCGAGAACCACGCGGCCAGCGCCGCCGCCTGGTCAAGCGTGGCCTCGGGCACGCTTCGGCCGGCCGCCTTGACGACGACGTGTGCGCCGGGCACGTCGCGGGCGTGCAGCCAGGCATCGCCCCGGGCGGCGAGCTGGAACGTCACGACCTCGTTCTGGCGGCTGTTGCGGCCGACGAGCAGCGTCAGGCCGTCCGTCGAGGTGTAGCGGCGCGGCCGGCTGGTGGCGTCGGTGGGCGTGGTGCGGCGCTTCATCGCGCCGGCGGCGACGCTGCTGGCGAGGCCGGTGGCGGCGAGCGCGTCGAGCACGGCGTCGATCTCGGCGCGGTTCTCGGCGAGGGCGAGGTCGGTGCCGAGCTGCAGGAGCGTGTCCTCGGCGGCGCGGGCGGCGGCAAGGCGCGTCGGGACGCCGCGGGCGGCGCGGCGGGCGCGGCGGTAGCGGTCGAAGTACGCTTGGGCGTTCGCGACGGGCGTGAGATCGGGATCGAGGCGGATCGTCACCGGCGGCTCGAGCGGGGCGATGAGCGTCGTCGCGCCGGTCGCGATCTGCCATTGGAACCCGAGGATGAGGTCACCGGCCTCCTTCAGCGACTCGATGGCCGCCGGCGATGCCCCGGCCAACTGGTGCTCAAGGGCCTCGCGCCGCCGCCGTACCCGGGCCGTCGCGGCCGCCAACGCGGTCACCACGCCGGCGCGGGCGGCGCGGTAGCGGTCGGCGGAGGACCGGGCGCCGTGCCAGCGGGCGAGGGCATCGAGCGTCGTTGGGCAGTCGACGAGGGCGACATCGGGGGCGGCGAGGTGGGTCAGGCGGTAGGGGGCCCAGGCGAGGACGGTTGCGGTGCGCGGTGTGGACTGCCCGGATTCGGCGGCATCGCCGGCCCCGTCCTCTCGCGTCGAGACCGCGCGGCCGTTGCCCGGATCGTCCCCATCCGTCGACGTCCGAGACACCGCGATCGTCGGCGCCCACGCATGCGACGCCGGCAGCGCGGCCATGGCCGCGAGGGCGGCGGACAGCGACGTCGGATCGGCGTCGGCGGCAGGCATGGAAGCGTTGTCGGCGGAACGGAACACGATCTCGCGCGCGGTCTGCGGGCCGATGCCGCGGACGTGCGCCACGAGCGTGCGCCAGGCGACCTCGCCGTTCGGCGCAAGGTGGAGCCAGGCGCGGATGTCGTCGGGCGTGACGGACTCCGGCGGGACCTTGAGCGGCGCGGGCGGCGGGGCGTACGGGCGGCCGGGGAGCACGGTCCTGGCGCGCGACTGGGCGGCGGTGACCGCGTGCGCCGCGGCGAGGATCGTGCCGTCCGCATCGACGAGGATCAGGTTGGCGAGGCGCCCGGTGAGCTCCGCGACGAGCGAGATCGGGGCGGCGGCCTTCCAGTCGAAGCGCAGGATCCGCTCGTGGGGCGGCTGGACGACGGCCGACAGGCGCGCGCCGTCCAGGCGGGCACGGCAGACGAGGGCGAGCGGCGACGGCGCACCGCCGCCGCGGCGCGTCGGGGCGGCTTCGACGACGACGCCGGGGTGGTCGGGCGCAGCGGAGAGCGTCAGGTAGCGGCGCTCGCCGGCGTAGAGCTCGAAGCACAGCGTGCGCGGATCGACCGCCGTGACGCTCTGCACGCGGGCACCGGCCAACGAGCCGAGGTCGTCGGCCAGGGCGGCGGCCGCCAGCGCGTCGAGCGACACCGGCGGGTGGGGTGGGTCGGCTACTTGAAGGCCTTGCCGATGCCCTCGTAGACCCGGGTGAAGACCTCGATGGCCTTGTCGTCGAGGTGGTCGAGATCCGCGGTGCGGATGACCTCGTCCCAGCAAAGGGCGACGAGCGCCGCCGCGACGGCGCGGTGCATGACCTCGGGGTCGTCGGTGTTGGGGAGGTGGATCGAATCGTCTTTCATGTCGGTTTTCCTCGTGCTGCAGGTGGGGATGGCGGGCGTGCGCTGGGGAGCGGGGGCCGCGATTATCGCCGCGGCGCGGGCGCGTTGCAAGAAGGGTGCCGGGGCGTCCAGCCGTCCGACGCTGCCCGGCGGGCCGACCGGCGCATCGGGCCACGCGCGCAATCACCGACGCGCCGCTGCCCTGCCGGGGCCGCGCAGCGGCAGTCCGTGTAGAATGCCCAACGCACCGGATGGGAGACGACGATGCGGCTGACGGCCAAGGGACTGCACGCGGCGCTCGCGCTCATCGATCGCGTCGACAAGGTGGGCAGCGTGCGGGATATGGTGGCGCTGGCCGTGCAGGTGGACGGCTGGGTGGACCACGCGCATTCGATCCCGCTTCGGTCGGGTGAGGTGCACGCGGAGCCCGGCTTCCCGCTCGGCGTGCATGCCGCCACGGGGCAGGCGCTGTGGCTGCTCGACGGGGCGCGGCTGCTGGTGGCGCCGGGGGGCCTTGCCACGGGGGCCGGGACCGGTGCGACTGCCGGTGCCGATTCCAGCGCCGCAGTCGGCGCCGCAGTCGACGCCACGATCTACGACCTCGCGGATGCCCCGATTCCGCGCGAGGTCATCGCCGACCAGCTGCGGCGCGGGCTGTTGGCGGCGTACGTGGCGAACCTCGACCTGCCGGAGAAGAGCGGGCCGGCCCTGCAGGTTGCGGTCGGCGAGCTGCTGGCGCTGGCGGGCGATGTCGAGGCCCGGTCGCGCGGCGTGCTGATCGAGAAGCTCTCCGAGGCGATCGCCGCCGGACCGGCCGACCACTGGGCCCCGCTGGTCCTGCGCATCCGGACCGGCTTCGAGCGCGCGCTGTCCGATCGTCATCCGCCGACCGTGGAAGCGGCCGTGCGGGCGCTCGTGCGGCTGGCGGCCGTCGGGCCGTTCCCGCCGGGCGAGCCGCGGGCAGGGGCGCGGATCCTGACGACGTTGTTCAATTTCCCGAAGTCCGAGCTGCACGCGGCGACGCTGGCGGCGCTTTGCGACCTGGACGACGCGGTCTTGCAGGCGGTGGCCCCCACCGTTCGGCCGCTGGCCGACGCGGCGCTCGGGAGCCAGGACGCTGAGGTGCGGCGCCTGGCGAGCGACGTCGAGCTGCGGTTGCGGGGCGAGGCGCGGCCGGGCGTTGGCGCGGCGATGCTGGGCGGAAGCAGCGAGGAGAAGGCACGGCAGCTGCGGACGCTCGGGTTGGACACGGAGCGGCTGATCGCCCTCCTGCCGCGGGTCCTCGAGACGCTGCGCGATCCGGAGGAGGCCGTGCGGCGGGCGGCGCTCGAGGCCGCGGATCCGGTGCTGAGCGGGCGGGTGGGCGATCCGTTGCTGCGGCGGCGGGTGATCGAGGTGCTCGTCGAGAGCGGCGACCCGCACCTACTGGCGGCCGGTATCGCGGCGATCGACCATCCGGAGCGGCCGCTGGCCGAGGACGTCGCGCTGGAGGCGCTGCGGTCGGCGCTGGACGGGCCGGCGCACATGCGCGCCGGCGTGGCGGAGCGCTTGGCGGCGCGGTACGCCCGGCTGCCGGTCGATCGGGCCGTGGACGGGTTCGAGGGCCTGCTGCGGCACCGCGACGTGACGGTGCGCGAGGCGACGCTCAGCGCGCTCGCCGCGCTCGGGGCGGGGCAGGTCCGGCTGCGGGATCTGCTCACACACGCCTTCATGGAACAGCTGCGCGATCCGCAACCGCAGGCCCGGGTGGCGGCCGGAAGGGCGATGCTGGCGATGGGCTTCCCGAACGCGCCGAGCATCGTCGTGCAGTCCGTGGTGGACGCGGACGCGCGGGTGCGGGAGGGGCTCGTCGAGGCGTTGCGGGTCTACGGCGATCCGGACCGGATCCAGGAGGCGGAGCGGCTGGCGCGGGACGTCGACGTGGTGTGCCGGGGGACGGCGGCAGTGGAAGGGGACGAGCGGCTGCGCTGGACGGCGGCGCTCGGCGACATCGTCGAGCGCCGGGGGCCGCGGACGGTGGCGCTGCTCCTGGCGGTGCTCGGGACGATCCCGTCCGAGGCCGTGGATCCGTTCCTGCAGTTCGCGGTGGCCGAGATCGATCGCCACCTGATCCAGCTGGCGTCGGCGGAGGCGGGCGGCGACAGCGTGCTGGCGATGTGCCGGCGGCTGCTGGAGGGCCCGACGCCGCAGCCGGTGCACGCGGCGCGGCTGGCAGGCGAGCGGGTGACCGAGGACCCGCAGGCGTTCGACTTCCTGTGGACGATGGGCACGGCCGGCTTGCCGGGGCACGCGGCCGCGGCGCGAAAGGCGCTGGCCCGCCTCACGCAGGGCACCAAGTCACCGGCGGTGATGCGCGCGATCGCGGCGGCCTACTGGGCGTCCGGCGATACGGCGCAGCGCGATGTGCTGCGCGGCTGGTACGGGGCGGTGCCGCCGTTGCCGCGGGGGTAATGGGCATCGTGAGCCTTGGCGTGGCGGCGCCGTTGCGGCGATGAGGGCGCTCGTCCAACGCGTTGCGCGGGCATCCGTGACGGTCGACGACGCGGTGGTCGGAGCGGTCGGGCGCGGCTACCTCGTGCTGCTCGGCGTCCGGACGACGGACACGGCCGCCGAAGCCGACTGGCTGGCCGACAAGGTGGTCGGGCTGCGCTTGTTCGGCGGCACGACGGGGCACTTCGATCTCGGGCTGGCCGATGTGGGCGGCGAGATCCTCGTCGTGAGCCAGTTCACGCTGTACGGCGATGCGCGCAAGGGCCGGCGGCCGGACTTCACGCGGGCGGCGCGGCCGGAGGCGGCCGAGGGGTTGTACGAGCGGTTCGTGGCGCGGGTCCGCGGGCACGGGGTGAACGTCGCGACGGGCGTGTTCGGGGCGATGATGGCGGTGGAGTTGGTGAACGACGGGCCGGTGACGGTGATGGTGGAGCGGGAAGGGGCGTGACGGGCGGGGGAGGACGGGTGGACGGGTTATTGGCAGGAACGGAGCCGGCAGGATTCCTGCGGTGGGCACGAACGCGAGCGCGTTCGGCGGCGGTGATTCATCGCCGGTCCGCGATGATCGCCCCGTAGAAGTTCGCCCGAAACGTCTCCTTCGGCACCTCGCCCTCCAGCACCGTGCCCCACGACCAGATGCGAAGCCCGATCCGGTCGCCGGGCCGATCGGCGACGGGCGCGACAAGGGCGGCCCAGTGGTCGGGGAAGCCGCGGAGGATGTAGCTGGCGGCGCGGCGGCGGCCGGTGGGGCTCTGCATCTCGCGCAGCAGGTGGAGGTTCATCAGGACGAGGACGTCGGTGGTGGCGGACGGACGGAGCGCGAAGGCCGCTTCGATGCCGGCGGGGACGAGCCGCGTCGTCCGGTCGGCGACGTCGGCGTATGCGCCGGTGGCACGCAGCCAGCGCACGATCTCGCCGGGAAACGTCATCCCGCTGACGGCGTCATCCGGCAGGCCGCGGAACTTGGTCACGCGGTTCTCGCTGTCGCGGAGCGCGCCCATGAGCATCCAATCGGCCGCCTCCGGGAAGCCCCGGCCGAAGCGCTCGGCGAGGGCGGCGTGGTCGGCGTCGACGAGCGAGCCGGCGGAGGGGCGGACGACGAGCGGGCCGATCGACGCGGCGCCGTCGTCATAGAGCGCGGCGGCGAAGCGGGCGAAGGCGGCAGGGTCATGATGCGCCCAGGCGCGGAGGAAGGCGGCTGGGCCGCAGAGGTTCAGGCGGCGCTGCTGGAGAAGGTCGGGGCGGTCGATGACCTTGGCGAGGCGGGCGGCGACGGCGGCGCGGTCGGCGCGCCACGGGCTGGGGGCGGTGCGGGCGGCGAAGGCGGTGAGAACGGTGCGGGCGTCGGCGAGGGTGGGGCGGGGGCGGTGGGGGGGGGTGGGGTTGGCGTCGGCGGTGGCGCGGGCGGACGGGACGGCCTGCGGTGGACCGTCGTCGATGGCGGCACGGACAGCCCGGCTGGCGGACGCGCGCACGCCGGACAACGGGTTGGCGGGGTCGGGGCGATTGGGCATGACGACGATGATACGCGGGTGCACGCGCCTCGACACGTGGCGGCGCGTGAGTACCCAAGGGAGTACCATCCGCCTGCTTTCAAGCGCATCGGCGCGCATGCCGGCGACGTGCCGCCCGGAACATCGAAGGGAGCCAGACGCCATGCGGCATGTCGGAACGATTGCGATGGGTCGAGTGGCTTGCCTGACTCTTGGCGCCTTGGTGATCGTCGCTGTCCTCGCCAGCTCCGCCCGCCAGACGGACATGGGATGGTCTGATCCTGCCTCTGCCGCCGCTGCGTCGGACAACGTCACCGCGGGCCTCGATCCCGCGGGGCTTTGGGGCGGCTCGACGAACCGCGTCGCCGCCGATGGAGCGGTGGGCTATGTCGCCCGCCAAACGGCGGTCGACGTGGTGGACCTGGCGGCGAACCCGCCGCGTTCCATCGGCCGCCGCCTCTTCGCGGACCGCGTGACGGCTGTCGCTGCCGCGCCCGGTCGCCTGTACGTGGCGACAGGGTCGCGGCTCATCGTCTTCGACGCCAGCCGGCCGGCGCGGCTGAGCGAGCTCGGGCGGTGGACGTTGCCGGCGGATGCTGCCGGCGTGGAGCGGTATGTCGGCTGGATGGCCGTGCGGGGCCGGACGGTCTTGCTGTCGGCCACGCCGGCGCGCTCACCGTACAAGGGCTATGCGCTCGTGGCCGTGGACGCGACGGATCCGCAGCAGCTGCGGTCGGTGGCGGAGCAGGCGGTGGACGCGGAGGATATGCCTGCGGGTCTCTGGATCGCCGGTGATCGGCTGGCGGTCGTCTCCCAACGCTATGGGGACGACGAGCCTTCCACGTCACGCGTCGCGATTTTCGACGTCGGCGATTCGACGGCGATCCGGTTGGTCGGACGGGGCGGCCCGTACAACGACTACGTGGCCGCATCGCTCCGCGGGAACCTCCTGCACGTGGCCGTGACGTTCAGCTGGGTGATGCGCGAACGCAGCGCCGAAGCGAGCGCCGGCATCCGCGTCTTCGACATCGCGGCGCCGGAGGCCCCTCGCCTCGTCGGTCGGTGGGACTCCGAGGTCCGTGTCGAAGGCATGACCCGCATCGGCGATCACGCGGTCGTCAGCTTGCCGGGCTGGCGACCGGGGGATGGCCTGCGCTGCATCGAAGTCCGCATCGCCGAAGTGCAGCCGACGGAGGTCGGACCGCGGGCCTGCGCGGACACACCCGCGGGCGGTTACCCACTCGCGTCCATCGAGTCCGCCGGACGGCTCCTGACGGCCACGCAAGAGCGCGGCTGGGAGGTGTGGGACTGGCCCGTCGGCGATCCCGTGCTGCGGGCACGCAGCGACGATGGCCAATTTGTGTGGGACGTCGCAACCGATGGGCAGCGACTGCTCGTGTTCGACGACCACACGGTCCGGTTGGTCCGGCGGGACGGGGGCGGCCGGCCGGTCGAGTCCGTGCTGCCGATCGAGGACAATCGGTCGTTCCCGCGGATGATCGACGGGACGGGCGCGATGGCGCTATCCGGGGACCGCGCGATCGTGGCCGGTATGGAGGGGATGGTCGTGTTCGACGTCGCCACATCGCCTCCGCGGCGGCTTGGACAGCTGGCGTGGGGACTGCCGCAGATGCCTGCGCAGCCGCTCGTGGCCGCACTCGTTGGCCAATTCGCCGTGGTCGATCTGTACGTGCCGGGCCACGGCATCGCGCTCATCGACCTGTCCGATCCCGCGCATCCCGTGCGGCGAAGCACCCCGTGGGATGATCTTCCCGTATGGGATATGACCGTCGATGCCGGACGCCTTTACGTCGCGGCCGGGTCCAGGCTCTACGTGTTCGCTCCGGGCGGCCCGGACGGGCTTACCCTCCTGGGCGAAATGCACAACGAGATGGCGAACGGCGACGAGCGGGACGTCATGGCCGTGGCTGCACGGGGCGATCGGGTTGTGATCGGCGGAATTTGGTTTGCGGCCGTGCTCGACGTGCAGGACCCAGCGAACATCCGCAAGCTTGCCGAGCGCGAGATGGACGTCGACGTCAGCGATCTCGCCTTCACCGGGCAGGACGTCGTCGCCGCCGGTTCGCAAAACGGACGGCTCGGATGGGCGGGCAGGCTGATGCTGCTCCGAGGGGACACCGCGGACGTCGTGGCCGCGGTGCCGACGTGGAACAACGTGGAGGGCTTGGCGGCGATAGGCGATCTGGTGTTCGCGGCCGAGGCCGATATCGGGCTCAGGGCGTTCCGGCCGTGGCGAATGCCGGATGGGTGGCGGGGGGTGTATCGGGTGGTGTTGCCTTGGGTGGTGCCGTGATCGCATTTTTAGTGGTGGTGGGGTGGGGTGGGCCTGTAGGGGCAGGCACGGGGACCTGCCCCTACAGGCCCGGCAACCGCGGCGGCAACTCCTCCGCAAACCGCTGCGCGTCCACCACGGCCAACGCGGCGATGTTCACGATGTCCCGCACGGACGCGCCGGTCGGGATGACGTGGACGGCGCGGGCCATGCCGTGGAGGATCGGGCCGACGGCAGCGGCGCCGCCGAGGCGGTTGAGAAGCTTGTAGGAGGCGTTGGCGGCATCCAGGTTCGGGAAGATCAGGACGTTGGCGTCGCGGATCCGGCTGAACGGGAAGTGCTCGTCGACGAGCGCCGAGTCGATGGCCGTGTCGGCCTGCATCTCACCGTCCACGTCCAGGTCGGGGCGCTTGGCGCGCAGGATCTCGACGGCGCGGCGGACCTTCTCGCTCTCGGGCGTGCGGGCGCTGCCGAAGTTCGAGAACGAGAGCATCGCGATCCGCGGCGTGACGCTGAACGTCTGGGCGACGGCGGCGGCGTTGGCGGCGATCTCGGCCAGCTGCTCGGCCGTCGGGTTCACGTTGACGGTGGCGTCGCTGAAGAAGTACGGCACGTTGCGGACGATCATGAGGTAGACGCCGCTGACGATGCTGACGTCCGGCCGGGTGCCGACAATCTGGATCGCCGGGCGCAGCACGTCGACGTAGTTGTAGCTGAACCCGGACAGGAACGCGTCGGCGTGGCCGACCGCCAGCATCACGGCGCCCAGCGTGTTCGGTTGGGTGACGGCCTCCAACGCGGCGGCGTGCGTCATGCCCTTGCGGTGGCGCCGTTGATAGAGCCACTGGGCATAGCGCTCGCGGGCGTCCGTCGGGCAGTGCTCCGGGTCGACGATCGGCAGATCGCACGGCAGGCGGAGGTCCTCCAGGCGGGCGGCGATCACGCTCGGGCGGCCGATGAGGATCGGGCGGGCGATGCCCTCCTCGGCCAGCTGGCAGGCCGCCTTCAGGATCGCCGTCTCCTCGCCCTCGGCGAATACGACGCGCTGGGGATCCGCCTGCGCGCGGCGGATGACGGCGCGCACGCCGGCGAAGCGGACGCCCTGGCGGGCCGCGAGCTGCTCCGGGTAGGCCTCGAGATCGAGCGGCCGGCGGGCGACGCCGCTGGCGATGGCGGCGCCGGCGACGGCCGGGGCGACGTGGAGGAGGGCGCGGCGGTCGAAGGGCTTGGGGATGAGGTAGTCGCGGCCGAAGTGCAGGCGGTCCAGGCCGTAGGCCTTGAGGACGGCGTCCGGGACGTCGGCGCGGGCGAGGTCGGCCAGCGCCTTGGCGGCGGCCACCTTCATCGCCTGGTTGATCGCCGTCGCCCGCACGTCGAGCGCGCCGCGGAAGATGAACGGGAAGCCGAGGACGTTGTTCACCTGGTTGGGCAGGTCCGATCGCCCCGTGGCCATGATGCAGTCCGGGCGGGTGGCGACGGCGACGTCGTAGCGGATCTCCGGGTCGGGGTTCGCCAGGGCGAAGACGATCGGGTCGCGGGCCATGCCCTTGAGCATCTCGGGCGTGACGCAGTCCGCCACGCTCACGCCGACGAAGACGTCGGCATCCACCATCGCGTCGGCGAGCGTACGGGCCTCCGTGTCGACGGCGAAGCGTGCCTTGTAGACGTTCATGCCTTCTTCGCGGCCGTCCCAGATCACGCCCTGGCTGTCGCAGAGCGTGATGTTCGCGCGGCTGGCCCCGAGCGCCACGTAGAACTCGGCCGAGGCGATCCCGGCGGCGCCGGCGCCGTTCACGACGATCCGCACGCCGCCGATCTCCTTGCCGACGAGCTCGAGCGCGTTCACGAGGGCGGCGCCGGAGATGATCGCCGTGCCGTGCTGATCGTCGTGGAAGATCGGGATGTCCACCAGGGACTGGAGTTTCTCCTCGATGTAGAAGCACTCCGGCGCCCGGATGTCCTCCAGGTTGATCCCGCCGAACGTGGGCGAGATGAGCCGCGCCACCTGGATGATCTCGTCGGGATCGAGCGTGTCGACCTCGATGTCGAAGACGTCGACGTCGGCGAAGCGCTTGAAGAGGACGCCCTTGCCTTCCATCACCGGCTTCGCCGCCAACGGCCCGAGGTTGCCGAGGCCCAGGATCGCCGTGCCGTTCGAGAGGACGGCGACGAGGTTGCCGCGCGCCGTGTAGTCGAACACCGCCTCCGGATCGGCCGCGATCTCCCGCACCGGCGCCGCGACGCCCGGCGAGTACGCCAGCGCGAGGTCCTGCTGCGTGAGGAGCGGCTTGGTGGCCGTGACCTCGATCTTGCCGGGGCGGCCGGTGCGGTGGTAGTGGAGCGCGTCTTCGCGCAGGGACATGGGGGGACCTTTGGGGCGGGCGAGGGTTGGGCGGCGGGTCATGCGTCGGATCCGGTCGATGTCGGGCGCGTATGGTGCGGCGAGTGTGAAGGGAAAGCAATGGGGTCGATCGACGCTCGATCCGCTGCGATCAGGCAAACGTCCAACTTGAGGCCGCGGACTTCGCGGTTGCCGCAATCACGGCCTCCCCAGCGGCCAATACACCCCCCCACACGGAATGGCCACCGCCACCGCCGCGTAGATCCGCGCCAGCGCCGCCGCATCCGGCGCAATGAACGCGTCGCCGGGCGTGCTTGCGACGTCCGCCAGCAGCGCGCCGTCGACGTCGTCGCCGAAGCCGACGGTGTAGACATGCGCCCCGCCGGCCTTCAACTGAGCGGCGACGGCCCGCACGGTGTCCTCCTGCCGTCCACCGCCATCGGGCGTCGGGACGCGGTTCGGGCGGCCGTCGGTCAACAGGACGACGGCGGGAATGCGGTCGGGGGTCGATGCGATCCCGGCCAGGGCATCACGCGCCGCCGCCAGGCCGAGGTCGAGCCGCGTGCCCTCGTGGTGCGGCAGGGCGCCCAGCGCGGCGGCGACGGCATCGAGGTCGCCCGTCAGCGGCACGGCGACGGTGGCCGTGTCGTCGAACGCGACGAGCGCGGTGCGGTCGCTGGCGGGGTCGAGCTGCGCCAGGAACGCTGCGATCGCAGCGCGCGCGGCGTCGATCTTGCGCACGCCGTCGCCGGCCGCGGCCAGCATGCTGGTCGAGGTGTCGACGATGAGGACGACATCCGCGTGCTTGTGGCTGGCGATGCAGGTCTCATCGACGCCGATCGGGAGGTAGGCGCGGAATACGGCGGGCGTCGGCGTGGGGGTCGACGTCGGCGTATCCGTGGGGGTCGGGGTATCCGTGGGCGACGGGGTCGGGGTCGACGTCGATGTCGGCACCGGCGTGTCGGTCGGCGTGGGCGTCGGCACCGTCGGGGTCGGCGGGGGCGGCGGGGAGGACTCCGGGGTGCGGGTCGGCGGGCGGGTAACGATCCTGGCGGTCGAGAACGTGACGTGCTCCCACTGCGCCACACGCGCCAGCTGGACCTTGACGAACGCGCCGGCCGCGGCGTTCCACCGTACGTCCCAGAGCTGGCCGTTCTCCTCGGCGACGACCATGTCCCCCACCTTGTCCGTCCACTGCTCCGGTCCGGCGGTGACGATCCGCCGCCCCGCGTAGTCGACGCCGTAGAACGAGGCGTCCGGCGGGACGATGTCGAGGTCCTCGACGGTCAGGCCAAGCTGGAACGATTCGACGGTTCCGTCGGCCGCCACGGCGTAGATCCGCCCTTGCCCCTCGGCGCCGATGAGGATCCTGCCCGCCCACGGCCCGAAGCGATCGGCGTCGTTCGGCACCGTCGTGAGCCCCTCGAGGTGCGCGCCGAGGTCGGCGACGCGCGTCTGGGCACCGGCGCTCGTCACGCGCCAAACGCCCCCCGTCGTCGTGACGACGATCAGGTCGCCGCCGAAGACGCAGAAGCGGTCCTGGAACAGGCTGCCGCGCAGCAGGCCGGACTCGCCGCGCAGCCGGACCCACGCCCGCTGCACGCGGTCGCCGTCGGCGCTGATGCGCGCGATGACGCCGGGGTCGCCCGTGCCGGTGAAGAGCTCGCCGGGCGTGAAGCCGGCCTGGCACCCGCTCTCCCAGATCGAGCCGATCTTCACCTCCTCGGTGAACCCGGTCAGGCCGCTGAACCGCTGGTGCCGGCCCGTCGGCAGGACGAGCTCGAAGTTGCGCGGGCGGCCGTCCGGGTAGTTCACGGACACGACAACCCCCTGGGAGGGGGCGTGGTGGTCGATGCCGATCGGGTTGTTGAAGTTCGTGGCGACGGTGAGGAGTTGGATGGGAGCGGGCGTGTCGGCGATGTCGGCGATGCCCGCGAAATCCGCGACGTCCGCGTTATCGGCGATGTCCGCGCTGTCGGCGAAGCCGGCAGCATGCACGGCACTGTCGGCGCGGTTGCCTGTGCCGCTCCCTTCTTGCGCGCGGCCGGCAACGCCGAGCATGACGCAGGCGACGGCTGCAACGGCGAACGTCGACCGGCCCGGATGGCGTCTCGGGTGGATCGGGTGTACGTTGCTTACGGAATCCATACGGCCCCCTGAATCATCCTTACGCTGGTCCCACGGCCGCGGCATTATGCTGCCAACACGGTCCGCGCGTTGCCGGCAGGGCGAGCGGTGGACCGCCCGCCGCGTCCGGAACACCCGTGTGCGGATCGCTTGGAGGGAGGCAACCCCATGAACGACATCTATGCTCTCGCCGCCGTGCTGGGCGCGTTCGCGCTGACGTACGGCCTCTTGGTCCTCTGCGACCGCCTCGGGAGGCGCTGATAATGGGCACCCTTGACACCGTGGCTGCGGTCATCGCCGTGGCCCTGCTCGTCTACCTCGTCGTCGCCCTCCTGCGTCCGGAGATCTTCTGATGACCACGCTCGGCTGGCTCTCCATGGCCGCCACGCTCGGCCTCGTCCTGCTCCTCGCCAAGCCGCTCGGTGAGTGGATGGCCCGCATCTACGACGGCCGCCCCGGCGTGCTCGGCTCCGTCCTCGGCCCCGTCGAACGGCTCTGCTACCGCGTGGCGGGGATCGACCCGTCGGCCGAGATGGGCTGGCGCGGCTACGCGTTGGCGGCGCTTGCCGTCAACGCCGTCGGCCTCGTCGCCGTCTACACCTTCCAGCGCCTCCAGGGCGTGCTCCCGCTGAACCCGGACGGGCTCGGCGCGGTCGAGCCGTTCTCGGCGCTGAACACGGCCGTGAGCTTCGCCTCGAACACGAACTGGCAGGGCTACGGCGGCGAGACGACGATGAGCTACCTGACCCAGATGGGCGCGCTCACCGTCCAGAACTTCCTCTCCGCCGCCACCGGCATGGCCGTCCTCGTCGCCGTCGCCCGCGGCTTCGCCCGCCGCGAGACGTCGGCGCTGGGCAACTTCTACGTGGACTTCGTCCGCAGCACGCTCTACATCCTCGTGCCGCTTGCGCTTGTGCTCGCGCTGGCCCTCGTGTCCCAGGGCGTCGTGCAGACGTTCGCCCCGGCGGTACAGGCGACCGTCGTCGATGCCGGCGTCGATGCGGACGGTGCGCCCATCACGACGCAGACGATTCCGGTCGGCCCGGTCGCCTCGCAGGTCGCGATCAAGCAGCTCGGCACGAACGGCGGCGGCTACTACAACGTGAACTCGGCCCACCCCATCGAGAACCCGACGCCGCTGTCCAACCTGCTCCAGGTTCTGGCGATCCTCCTCATCCCGGCCGCCTTGTGCATCACGTTCGGCCGCATGGTCGGCGACGTGCGCCAGGGGTGGGCGCTGCTCGTGGCGATGACGGTGCTCTTCATCCCGCTGGCGGCCGGCATGTACGCGGCCGAGACAGCCGGCAACCCGAACGTCGCCGCGCTCGGCGTCGACGGCTCGGCCGGGCACGATGCGCCCGGCGGCAACATGGAGGGCAAGGAGCTCCGCTTCGGCGTCCCTGCCAGCGCGTACTGGGCGGCGGCGACGACGGCGGCCTCCAACGGCAGCGTGAACAGCATGCACGACAGCTTCACGCCGCTGGGCGGCATGATCGCGCTGTTCCTCATGCAGCTCGGCGAGGTCGTCTTCGGCGGCGTCGGCTCGGGGCTGTACGGCATGCTCATGTTCGCCGTCGTCACGGTGTTCATCGCCGGGCTGATGGTCGGGCGGACGCCGGAGTACCTCGGCAAGAAGATCGAGGCGTACGAGATGCAGATGGCGTCGCTGGCCGTGCTCGTGCCGTGCGCCGTCGTGCTCATCCTGACCGGCGCGGCCGTGATGCTGCCCGCGGCGCTCGCCTCGCGCGCCAACCCCGGCGCGCACGGCTTCTCCGAGATCCTCTACGCCTTCACGTCGATGGGCAACAACAACGGCAGCGCCTTCGCGGGCATCAGCGCGAACACGCCGTTCTACAACCTGGCCGGGGCCGCGGCGATGTTCATCAGCCGCTACTGGATCCTCGTCCCCGTGCTGGCCATGGCCGGCGCGCTGGCCGGGAAGAAGGGGATCCCGGTCGGTCCGGGCACGCTGCCCACCCATCGCCCGCTGTTCATCGGCTTCCTCGTGTGCGTCGTGGTCATCGTCGGCGCGCTGACGTTCGTCCCGGCGCTCGCGCTCGGGCCGGTGGCCGAGCACCTCTCGCTGTGGTCGATGCGATGAACTCCCGATCCGCTGCACCCTCGCCGCTGCGACCGTTCGAAATGTTTACCGCCGGCCCGTCTGCCGGCGCTAGGAGTTCCTGACATGTCCTCGCCCACCCAAGCCCGCCCCATCTGGGAGCTCAAGATCGTCCGCGGCGCCGCCGTCGACGCGCTGAAGAAGCTCGATCCGCGCGTCCAGGTGCGCAACCCGGTGATGTTCGTCGTGTTCATCGGCAGCCTCTTCACGACGGTGCTCTGGCTGCAGGCCGTCCGCGGCCAAGGCGAAGCGTCCGCCGGCTTCATCGGCGCGATCACGCTCTGGCTGTGGTTCACCGTCCTGTTCGCCAACTTCGCCGAGGCGATGGCCGAGGGCCGCGGCAAGGCCCAAGCGGCCACGCTGCGCGCCGCACGCAAGGACGTCGTGGCGCACAAGGTGGCCCGCGCCGAGCGGGACGCGCCTTCCACCGAGGTGCCCGCCAGCGCGCTGCGCAAGGGCGACCTCGTCCTCGTGAGCGCCGGCGAGACCGTCCCCGGCGACGGCGACATCGCCGTCGGCGTCGCCTCGGTCGACGAGAGCGCGATCACCGGCGAGAGCGCGCCCGTCATCCGCGAGAGCGGCGGCGACCGCTCGGCCGTCACCGGCGGGACGCGCGTCCTGTCGGACTGGCTGATCGTCCGGATCAGCGCCGACCCGGGCGAGAGCTTCCTCGATCGGATGATCGCCCTCGTGGAGGGCAGCAAGCGCCAGAAGACGCCCAACGAGATCGCCCTCACGATCCTGCTGGCCAAGTTCACGATCATCTTCCTGCTGGCCGTGGCCACGCTGCGCCCGTTCGCGAACCACGCCGTCGCCGAGGCCGGCAGCGGCACGACGGTCTCGATCACCGTTCTCGTCGCCCTCCTGGTGTGCCTGATCCCGACGACGATCGGCGGTCTGCTGTCCGCCATCGGCATCGCCGGCATGGACCGCCTCATCCAGGCGAACGTCATCGCCACCAGCGGCCGCGCCGTCGAGGCGGCGGGGGACGTCGACGTCCTGCTGCTCGACAAGACCGGCACGATCACGCTCGGCAACCGCCAGGCAACGGACTTCCTTCCGGCGCCCGGCGTCGATGTCGCGGCCCTGGTCGAGGCGGCACAGCTGGCCAGCCTGGCCGACGAAACGCCTGAAGGTCGAAGCATCGTCGTGCTGGCCAAGGAGAAGTTCGGTCTGCGCGAGCACGACCTCGTCGACCTCGGCGCGGTGTTCGTGCCGTTCACCGCCCAGACGCGGATGAGCGGCGTCGACCTCGGCGGCCGGCAGATCCGCAAGGGCGCCGCGGACGCGGTGCAGGCGTGGCTCGCGGCGCAGGGGGTCGCAACGCCCGGCGGCGTGACGGCGATCGTCGACGGCGTGGCACGGGACGGCGCGACGCCGCTCGTCGTCGCCGACGCGACCGGGCCGCTGGGCGTCGTGCGCCTCAAGGACATCGTCAAGGGCGGGATCCGCGAGCGGTTCGCCGAGCTGCGGCGGATGGGCATCCGGACGGTCATGATCACCGGCGACAACCCGCTGACCGCCGCCGCGATCTCGGCCGAGGCCGGCGTGGACGACTTCCTGGCCGAAGCGACGCCCGAGGCCAAGCTGAAGCTCATCCGCGAGCACCAGACCGGCGGCCGGCTGGTGGCGATGACGGGCGACGGCACGAACGACGCCCCGGCGCTGGCCCAGGCGGACGTGGCGGTGGCGATGAACAGCGGCACGCAGGCGGCCAAAGAGGCCGGCAATATGGTCGACCTCGACAGCAACCCCACCAAGCTCATCGAGATCGTCGAGATCGGCAAGCAGCTTCTGGTGACCCGCGGCGCGCTGACGACGTTCAGCATCGCCAACGACATCGCGAAGTACTTCGCGATCATTCCGGCCGCCTTCGCCACCGTCTACCCGCAGCTCGACGCGCTGAACGTCATGCGGCTGGCGACGCCCGACTCGGCGATCCTGTCTGCCGTGATTTTCAATGCGCTGATCATCGTCGCCCTCATCCCGCTCGCGCTGCGGGGCGTCCGCTGGCGGCCGGCGTCTGCGGCCGACCTGCTCGGCCGCAACCTCCTCGTCTATGGGCTCGGCGGGCTCGTCGCCCCGTTCGTAGGGATCAAGATCATCGACCTCGTGCTCGTCGCCCTCGGCTTGGCGTAGGCAGCGGTACACGACGTCGCCATCGTTCGCACAAGACGATCTCGGAAGGAATCCACCATGTTCAAGTCCCTCTGGACCGCCACCCGCCTTGTCGTGGTCCTCACGCTCCTCACCGGCGTCGTCTATCCGATCGCCGTCACCGCCCTGGCGCAGACGCTGTTCGCCGCGCAGGCCAAGGGCAGCCTTGTGCGGGGCGCGGACGGCACCGTCGTCGGCTCGCGCCTGATCGGCCAGGCGTTCGACGATCCCGCGTACTTCTGGGGCCGGCCGAGCGCGACGGGCGGCGGGCCGTACAACGCGGCCGCGTCCGGCGGCAGCAACCTCGGGCCGACGAATCCGGCGCTGATCGAGGCCATCCAGGGCCGCATCGAAGCGCTGCAGGCGTCCGATTCCGGCAACGAAGCGCCCATCCCGGTCGACCTCGTAACCGCCTCCGGCAGCGGGCTCGACCCGCACATCAGCCCGGCCGCGGCGAATTGGCAGATACGCCGTGTGGCGCGGGCTCGGGCGATCGACGAGGCCACGGTGCGGGCGCTCGTCGCACGATACACTGAGGCGCGAACGCTGGGGCTCTTCGGCGAGCGGCGCGTGAACGTGCTGCTCCTCAACCTGGCGCTGGACGATAAGACCGCCGTCGCTCAGGCGGCGGCCGACGCGCTCGTGACGCCGTCGGCAACGCAGAGCGGGCTGCCCGAGCGGTGGAACGCCACCGACGTGCCGTAATCCACCTGTGCCGCGTAGGGGCGGCGCATACGTCGCCCGCAGACGCCCGTCCAAACGAACGAGATGCGCCACGTGCCCACCCGCCCACCCCCCGACCGCCCCGACCCCGACGCCCTCCTCGCCCGCGTCCAAGCGGACGACCGGCGCGCGGCCCGCGGCCGCCTCAAGGTCTTCCTCGGCGCCGCAGCCGGCGTCGGCAAGACGTTCGCGATGCTCGAGGCCGCGCACGATCGCCGCACCGAAGGCATCGACGTCGTCGTCGGCTGGGTCGACACGCACGGGCGCGCCGAGACCGAGGCCAAGCTCGTCGGGCTCGAGGTTCTTGCCAAGCGCGACATCGCCTACCGCGATCACACGCTTGCCGAGTTCGACCTCGACGCGGCGCTCCTGCGCCGCCCGGCACTGATCCTCGTCGACGAGCTGGCGCACACGAACGCACCGGGCTCGCGGCACCCCAAGCGCTGGCAGGACGTCGAAGAACTGCTCGAAGCCGGCATCGACGTCTACACCGCCGTCAACGTCCAGCACCTCGAGAGCGTGAACGACATCGTCGCCGCCGTGACCGGCGTCACGGTGCGCGAGACCGTTCCGGACGGCGTGCTCGAGGGGGCCGACGACGTCGAGCTGATCGACCTGCCGCCGGACGAACTCCTGGCGCGCCTGCGCGCCGGCAAGGTCTACATCCCCGAGCAGGCCGGCCACGCGCTGCGCGGCTTCTTCCGCAAGGGGAACCTCATCGCGCTGCGCGAGCTCGCGCTGCGGACGCTGGCCGAGCGCGTCGACGCCCAGATGCGGGCGTACCGCACGGAGCACCGGATCGACGCCACCTGGGCGGCCGGCGACCGGATCGTCGTCGCCGTCGGGCCGGGCGCGCTCGCCCCCAAGCTCGTCCGCGGCGCCAAGCGCACGGCCGACGGCCTCCGGGCGCCCTGGGCGGCCGTGCACGTCGAGACGCCCGGCGTGACCCGGCTTCCGGCGGCGGCGCGCGAGGCGGTCGTTGCGGCGCTGCGCCTGGCCGAGCAGCTCGGCGGCGAGGCGGTGACGCTGGCCGGGCACGACGTGGCCGGGACGCTGCTGGCCTATGCCCGCGAGCGGAACGTCACGAAGATCGTCCTCGGCAAGCCGGCGCACCCGCGCTGGCGGGACATCTTGTTCGGGTCGCTCGTCAACGACGTCGTCCGCGGCAGCGGCGACATCGACGTCTCGGTCATCTCGGGCGATCGGGCCGAGGCGGCGGAGCGACGTCCCGTCCTCCGGCCGTCGTCCCGCGGCCCGGCCTACGTCAAGGCGACCGCCGTCGTCGCCGTCGTGACCGCGGTGGCGCAGTTCCTCCCGCCGAGCACGCGGGAGTCGAACCTCGTCATGGCCTACCTGGCCGGCGTGGTGCTTGTCGCCGCCCGCCTCGGCCGCGGCCCGGCGATCGTGGCCTCCGTCCTGGCCGTGGCGGCCTTCGACTTCTTCTACGTGCTGCCCTACCTGACGTTTGCCGTGTCGGACACGCAGTACGTTTTCACGTTCTTCGTCATGCTCGGCGTTGCCATCCTCATCAGCTCGCTCACTGCCCGGTTGCGCCAACAGGCCACGGCCGCCCAGGCGCGCGAGCGACGGGCATCGGCGTTGTTCGACCTCAGCCGCGACCTCGCCAAGACGCGCGGTCTGGACGGCCTGCTCGCCGCCACCGCCCGCCACGTCCACGCAGTGTTCGGCGGCGACGTCGTCCTGCACGTGCCCGACGCGCACGGCGGGCTCACGGCGCGCGCCGCCGTGCCCCCCGGCGCGACGCTCGCCGACGACGACCGCGGCGTGGCGCGCTGGGCGCTCGACCACGGCCGCCTGGCCGGCCGCGACACGGACACGCTGCCCGGTGCGCCGAGCGTCCACGTGCCGCTCCGCGGGGCGCGTGACATCGCCGGCATCCTGACGTGGCGTCCGCCCGCGGGCACCCCGCCGATCGAGCCCGAGCAGCAGCACCTGCTCGAGACGTTCGCCAACCAGGCCGCCCTGGCGGTCGAGCGCGCGCATCTGGCCCAGGAAGCCGAGCACGCCCACGTCCGCGCCGAGACCGAGGCGATGCGCGCCAGCCTGCTCGCCAGCGTCTCGCACGACCTCCGCACGCCGCTCACGACGATCCGCGGCAGCGCCGAGGCGCTCCTCACCGCCGACCACGCCCTCGACGCCGACGCCCGTCGCGCGCTGGCGTCCGACATCGCCGCCGAGTCGGACCGGCTGGAGCGACTGGTGGCGAACCTGCTGGACATGACCCGCCTCGAGTCGGGCACGATCGACCTCGCGGCCAGCCCGACGCCGATCGAGGAGCCCATCGGCGCCGCGATCCGCCGCGCCGAGGCCGTGCTCGACGACCGGCCGCTCGGTGTCGACGTGCCGCCTGATCTGCCGCTCGTGCAGATCGACCCGGTCCTGATCGAGCAGGCGCTCATCCATCTCCTGGAGAACGCGGCCCGCCACACGCCGCCCGGCACCCCGATCGAGATCGTCGCGGCCGCGGCCGGCAACCGCCTCGTCGTCCGCGTCGCCGACCGCGGTCCGGGGCTGCCGCCCGGCGAGATCGGCCGCGTCTTCGACAAGTTCTACCGCGCGGACGCGGGCCGCGGCGGCAGCGGGCTCGGGCTGGCGATCTGCCGCGCCATCGCGGCCGCACATGGCGGCACCGTGACGGCCGCGAACCGGGCGGGCGGCGGGGCCGAGTTCACGCTGTCGCTGCCGCTCGCGCCGGCCGGCGCGCCCGAGGGGCTCCCGCCGGCACGCTCGCTCACCCGCTCACTCACCCGCTCACCCGACGCGGACGACGGGCCATGACAGCCGTCACCGACGGCCCGCTCGTCCTCGTCGTCGACGACGAGGCGCCGATCCGGCGGTTCCTGCGCGCCCTGCTCCAGGCGGACGGCTACCGCGTCGTCGAAGCCGACACCGGCGCCGCCGCCCTGGAAGCCGCCGCGCGCGTCCTACCAGCCGTCGTCATCCTCGACCTCGGCCTGCCCGACATCGACGGCCTCGACGTCGTCCGCCGCCTGAGAGAGTGGTCGTCCACCCCGATCGTCGTCCTGAGCGCGCGCGGCCGCGAGGCCGATAAGGTGGCGGCGCTCGATCTCGGCGCCGACGACTATCTCACGAAGCCCTTCGGCGCCGAGGAGCTGCGCGCGCGGCTGCGCGTCGCACTCCGCTGGGTCGCCCGCGCCGAGAGCGACGCCGGCGAGCCGATCGTCCGGAGCGGCGACGTGACGATCGACCTTGCCGCGCGCCGGGTCCGCCTCGCCGGGCGCGACGTGCACCTCACCCCGACCGAATGGAACGTGCTCTCAACCCTCGCCCGCCACGGTGGCAAGGTCGTCACCCACCGCCAACTGCTGCGCGACGCCTGGGGCGAGGATTATGTCGGCGAAACGCACTACGTCCGCCTCTACATGGCCCAGCTGCGCCGCAAGCTGGAGGCCGATCCGGCGCGGCCGGCACACTTGTTGACGGAGGCGGGGGTGGGGTATCGGTTGGTGGTGGACTAACCCATCCCCCGCATCACCCGTCCCCCCGGCCGCCCATCCCACCCCCCCGTAGGGGCGACGCATGCGTCGCCCCTACGGGACCACCGGCACCGCCACGAAATCGAACGCGATCAACACGTCGTCCTCCGTCGCCAGCATCGGAATCTCGATCGGCCCGATGCCGAAGTCCGACATCTTGACGGTCGTCGTGGCCGTGCCGGTCAAGGCCGCGGCCGTGAGCGTCGTCGTCACCGCCCAGGTCGTCGCCTTCGTGACGTCCTTGACCATCAGGTCGCCGGTCATCGTAAACGTCAGCGGCGTGTCCATCGCCGGATCGGCCGGGAAGCCGTCGATGGAGCCGACGGCGAAGCGGGCCTCCGGGAACTGGCTGCTCATCAGGGCGTTGCGCCGGATGAAGTTGTCGCGGCGTTCTTTGTCGCTCGTCAACTGGCTGATGTCGACGACGATCTCGCCGACCTGGCTGGCCGCCGGGTTCGCCGGGTCGATCCGGATCTCGCCGGCCACGCCCTTCGTCCGCCCGACGGCCACGACGAAGCGGTTGCCGTCGAAGAACGTCTCGCCGACCTCGTAACGCGCCTCGGATCGGGCGGGGTCGAGCCGGTAGGTCCGGACTTCGCCGGCGGCGGCCGGGGACACTCCGCCCGGCGTGCCGGCCGCGACGGACGGCTCGGTCGCGCCGGTCGCGCCGAGGGCGTCGACATCGGGGGCGGCTGCCGCCAACGTCGGCGCGACCGGGGCATCCGTGCTGACTTCGACCGGCGCCCAGATCGTGGCATCGAGCACGAACAGCGCCAGCGCGGCGATGGCGACGAGCGCGGCAGCGGCGCCGGCGATCCGTCGAACGGTCATGGAACACTCCTTCGCGATCGGGGCAGGCAAGCGATCGGGGCGGGCGAGCGGCCATGGTACCACAGGGGCTCCGGCGCGGGCGCCGCTGTACGGCCGCCGCGGCGATTCGCCGAACGATGCGGCATCGATACGACATCCTGTGGTGCGCCGGCGGGATTCGCCCCAACATCTGGCTTGGCCGGTGGTCTTTCTTTAAGCTTTCTTCATCGAAAACTGGCTATACTCGGGTCCTCCCTTCTACAATTCTCCGTGCCCTCGCCCAGCGAACCGCGCGTCCGAAATCGGCCCCGATCGCACGCGTTCGCGAGTCCCGCAAAGATCCGCGCAGCCCCGTCGATTTGTTGGAGGTGACGCCCATGACCATGGCCCCGCCCCGACCCTCCCGCCCGCTCGAACACGCCGACCCGGCAGCGCCGCGGTCGGCGCTGTCGTTGGCGCCCAACCCCATCCTCGTCGAGACGCTTGCCGCGGCGGGCGACGTGCGCGCGCCGGCACCCGCCGGTACGGCGCGCGCATCGGTCCCGCCCGAACCGCCCGACACGCCCGCCCGCCCCGCCTTCCACCGCTACCACATCGCCGCCCGCCCGGCGCCCGATCTGGCCAACCTCCCATCGCGCTTCCTCGTCAGGGTGAGCCGACCGGGACTCGCCAAGCTGCTCGTCACCGAGTTCGTGCAGTACTTCGGCCATTGGGAGACCGTGCTCAGCCGGCCGTGCGTCTACGGCGTGTTCAGCGGCCCGGTCGGCGGCTTCGCGCCCCGCCCGAACCTGTGCGTCGGCTGCCTGCGCTGCACGATCCAGCACCCGGACGTCGTCAGGATCGAGCGCAACCCGGCCTGGGCGGCGTGGGGCGACGAGTTCTTCAAGCCCGCGATGGTCGAGACCGTCCTGACCGAGGCCGCCACCGGCGCGGTGCCGGTGAAGGGCCAGGGCTACCGCGGCAAGTTCGGGGGGCAGGGCTGGGACGCGATCTGGACGGACATGAGCGAGATCGTCCGGCCGACGCGCGACGGGATCCACGGCCGCGAGATGATCTCGACGGCCGTCGACCTCGGCGCCAAGCCGATGCACCTGCGCTTCGACGCCGCCGGCGCCGTCTTCGGGGCCGCGCCGCACGTCACGACGCTGCCGCTGCCGCTCCTCTTCGATACCCCGCCGGACGCCGTGCTGGCGGACCGCCGCGTCGTCGCGGCGTGGTCCGAGGCGGCGCGGTCCATCGAGACGCTGGCCATCCTGCCGCTGGACGTCATCGCCCGCGCGCAGCTCGACGGAACGCACATCGCCCCCCGCCTGACCGCCGGGCAGGACGACGCGGCCGCGCTGGCCGCGCTCCCGTTTGCGCCGCGGCTCGTCGAGGTCGACGACATCGCGTTGTCCGCCGCCGTCGCAGAGCACGCGCCCGGCGCCGTCATCGCGCTTCGGCTGGCGGCCACCCCGGGCTGGTGGACGGCGTTCGAGCGCGGCTACGCCGACGGCATCCGCGTCTTCCACGTGGCGTGCGACCTGCACGGCCGCGGCGTCGATGCCGCCGACCAGCCCGCGTTCGTGCGCGACATCCTCGTCGACCTCCATCGCCGCCTCGTCGCGCGCGGAGTCCGCGACGAGGTGACGCTGATCGCCTCCGGCGGCCTCGTCATGGCCGAGCACCTCCCCAAGGCGATCATCTGCGGCGCCGACGCCGTCGCGCTCGAGTCGCCGCTCATCGCGGCGCTCCAGGTGCGGCCGCTGGCGGGCGGCACGACGGCCGCCACCGCCCGCTACGCCCTGCCGGACGGCCTCGACGCGGCGTGGGCGGCGCAGCGGATCGTGAACCTGTGCGGCGCATGGCGCGACCAGCTCCTGGAGATCATGGGCGCGATGGGCCTGCGCGAGGTCCGCCGGCTGCGCGGCGAGCTTGGCCGGGCGATGTTCCAGCCGGACCTCGAGCACGAAGCATTCGGAGGGATCGATGGCTACCCCGGCTGAACCGCAGGTCGCGACGCCGACGCTCATCCACAAGGTCACGCACTACCTGCACGACGGCTTCCACGCCCGCAGCCACGGCGAGTACGAGGCGCCGCCGGCCCTCGGCGACGCACGCTGGACGGCCGACCTGCTGATGGCCGGCTGGTACCAGTCCGAGCACGGCCGCCCGCCGGCCCACCTCGAGCACCGCGTCGGCGCGAGCGGCGGCGGTTTCGACCGCCTCGCGTTCGCGTTCCCCGGCGCGCCCGACGCCGATCCGACGCCGGGCGGCCCTCGATCGACCGCCGGGTCGGCGACGCGAAGGGCAGCGCGCCGGACGACGTCCTCGCGCAGATCGACACGACGATCCCGTTGAACCGGCGCGACGACGGCCGGCAGATCGTCCTGACCGCCCCGTGGTACGGCGGCGGGATGAGCTTCGGCTCGGTCAGCGAGAACGTGATGGTCTCGCGGGCGCGGGCGGCGCAGGCGTGGGGGACGCTGACGTGCACGGGCGAGGGCGGCTACCCGCCGGGGCTCGTGCCGTTCAAGGACAACGTGATCACCCAGGTGGCCACCGGGCTGTTCGGCGTGCGCGAGGAGACGATCCAGCACGCGCCGGTCGTCGAGTTCAAGTACGCCCAGGGCGCCAAGCCCGGGCTCGGCGGGCACCTGCTCGGCGACAAGTCCACCACGGCGGTGGCGAACATCCGCGAGAGCGTGCCGTGGGTGTCGCTGTTCAGCCCGTTCCCGTTCCACTCCGTCTACTCCGTCGAGGACCACAAGAAGCACATCGACTGGATCCGGACCGTCAACCCGACGGCGCTCATCTCCGTCAAGGTCAGCACGCCGGCCGACGTGGACATGGTGGCCGTCGGGTCGTACTACGCCGGGGCGCACATCATCCACCTGGACGGCAGCTACGGCGGGACGGGTGCCGCGCCCGAGATCGCCAAGAAGAACATCGCGATGCCGATCGAGTTCGCCGTCCCCAAGGTCCACCGCCACCTCGAGGCCGAGGGGATCCGCGACCAGGTGACGCTCATCGCCTCCGGCGGCGTCCGCACGGCCCACGACATCGCCAAGGCGATTGCCCTCGGCGCCGACGGCTGCGTGATCGGCACCGCCGAGCTCGTGGCGCTGGGCTGCACGCGCTGCTCGAACTGCGAGCGCGGCCGCGGCTGCACGTACGGCCTGACGACGACCGACCCCGAGCTCCAGGCCTGGGTCCAGCCCGACTGGGGCGCGATGCGCCTCCTCAAGCTCTACGAGAGCCTGCAGTGGCAGCTGCGCGACATCCTGCATGGGCTGGGGATGGGAAGCGTGCGCGAACTGCGGGGGCGGCGGGATGTGCTGCGGTACTTGAGCGATGGGGAGGTGGGGCGATGAGGAGCGAATCGGTTCGATTGGAGGGGGCCTCCCACGACCCCTTCATCGCCGACGTCACCGCCCAGCGCCACGCCCTCCCCGTCGCCCCGCGCGACCGCGAATCCGCGGCCGAAGGCGGCTGCGGCGTCGTCGGCTTGGCGTCCACCGTGCCGATCGCCGGCCGCCACCTGGTCACGCCGCTGGCCCAGATGCGCAACCGCGGCAACGGCAAGGGCGGCGGGATCGCGGCCGTCGGGCTGGACGCGGCGGCGATGGGCGTCACGGCGGAGGTGCTGGCGGAGGACTACCTGCTGGCGGTCGCCTATGTGGATCCGGCCGTGCGCGACGAGGTCGAGCGGACGTGGCTCCACGCGGCGTACTGCGTGGACCACGTGTGGGAGGTGCCGCGCCTGGACGACTGGCGCGTCCTGCCGGGCATCGAGGTCGCCCCGCCCGTGGTCGTCGTCTACTTCGTCCGGCCGCGGGCGGATCACCTGGCGGCGTTCTGGGCGCAGTTCACGCCCCAGAACGGCCTCGGCCCGCACGCCAAGCGCGTCGAGGACGAGTACGTCCAGCAGACGAACCACCGCTTCAACGTGGACTACTACGCCGGGCCGGGCGGGACGCGCGCCTTCGTGATGTGCCAGGGCAAGGACTTGCTCGTCCTCAAGATGGTCGGCTACGCCGAGGACGTCATCCGCTACTACCGCCTCGAGGACTTCACGGCCCACGTTTGGATCGGCCACCACCGCTACCCCACCAAGGGCCGCGTCTGGCACCCCGGCGGCGCGCACCCGTTCGTCGGCCTGAACGAGGCGCTCGTCCACAACGGCGACTTCGCGAACTACCAGGCGATGTGCGACTACCTGGCCCAGCGCGGCCTGAAGCCCCTCTTCCAGACGGACACCGAGGTCGCGGCCCAGGTCTACGACCTCCACCGCCGGACGTACGGCTACCCGCTGGAGTACGTCATCGAATCCCTCGCGCCGACGACGGAGCGCGACTTCACGCAGCTCCCGCCGGACAAGCAGGCGGCATACGCCGCGATCCAGGCCACCCACATCCACGGCTCGCCGGACGGCCCGTGGTTCTTCATCATCGCCGAGAGCCTGCGCGACGCGTGGCGCCTGATCGGCATCACGGACACCAGCATGCTTCGCCCGCAGGTCTTCGCCCTCCAGGAAGGCCCGACCCACCAGATCGCCTTCGCCGGCTCCGAAAAGCAGGTGATCGACGCCGTCCTGGACGAGCTCGCCGCCGCCGACGACCGCTTCTGGCGCCGCGCCGACCGCTACTGGGCCGCCCGCGGCGGCAGCCACACGGACGGCGGCGCGTTCGTCTTCGAGGTCACCCGCGACGCCGAGGGCGCCAAGCACCTGCGCTGCACGGACAAGTTCGGCCGCGCCGTCACGCTGGCCGACGTCGGGATCGAGGGCGATAGCAGTGTCGACATCGTCGAACCTGTGCGGGCCACCGATGTCGCGACGACGAACGGCCATACGAACGGCCATACGAACGGCCATACGAACGGCCATACGAACGGCCACGAACGGCCACGCTGAAATCCCCTCCTCCCCCCCGCCCAGCATCCTCCCCCTCCCCCAGACTTGGGGGAGGGGGTCGGGGGGAGAGGGCCTTAGGCCGTCGCTGGCCGACAGCGTCGGCGCACTCGCCACTGACCCCCGCCCTCTCGTCGCCACATGGACGGACACCACCGCCACCGCCTACCTCACCGCCCTCGTCGCCGCCACCCGCCCCGCCGACCCCGCCGCGCGCGCGGCAGCTTTCGCCGCCCTGGATGCCCTCTACGACCGCCCGTACGACCCCGGCGCGCTTCGCCCCAGCCGCCTCATCGCGCAGCTGGACGCCGTCCTCGAGGCCGTCGTCGCCGCCATCGCCGTCGCGCCGTGCGAGGGGTACCGCGTCTGGGCCGGGCCGGGCGACGATGCGCCGGCCGCGCCCGCGACGACGCTCATCATCGACGCGACGGGCCTCGAGATCGAGGGGCCGACGTCGCTGGCGCGGGTGCTCGTCGAGGCCGTCCAGGCCGGGTGGCGGCGCCTGATCGTCGTCGGGTGCACCGGGCACCGCTTCATCGGCGCCGGGATGGGGCCGGAGAGCGACGGGGTCCGGATCGACGTGTATGGCGCCAGCGGCGACTACCTGGCGTCGGGAATCGACGGGGCGACGATCGTCGTCCACGGCTGGGCGCAGGACCAGCTGGCGCAGATCATGAAGCGCGGCACGCTCGTCGTGCACGGCGATGTCGGGCAGGCGTTCATGTACGGCGCCAAGGGCGGCCGCGCCTTCGTGCGCGGCGATGCCGCGGGGCGGCCGTTGATCAACGCCGTCGGCCGGCCGCGGGTCGTCATCAACGGCACGTGCCTGGACTATCTGGCCGAGTCGTTCATGGCGGGCGATCCGCTCCGCGACGGCGGCTTCGTGGTCCTGAACGGCCTGCGGTCGGACGGGCGCGGCGGCTGGACGGAGCTGGCGACGCCCTATGGCGGCGGCAACCTGTTCAGCCTGGCCTCGGGCGGCGCGATCTATGTTCGCGACCCGCACCGGCGCGTGACGGAAGACCAGCTGAACGGCGGCGCGTTCGTGTCGTTCACACCGGAAGACTGGGCCGTCATCGCCCCGCTGCTGGACATGAACGCTGCGCACTTCGATCTGACGATCGACCGGCTGCTCCGCGTGGACGGCGAGCTGCGCGCCCCGGAGCACGTCTACCGGAAGATCGCCCCCGGCAAAGTGAAAGCACTGCAGGCCGAGGAGGCCTGGGTCGCCCACGCCGGGAATTGATCCACGCACACCGTCGGCACCGAGTTCATCGCCCGATATCACAATCGCCCCCGGACCGCTATGGGCCCGGGGGCGATTGCGTACAGGATCGGCTTCCCGATCCCGCCGGAGCTCCTGGCGACCGTCGAACGACGGGACGACGGCGGCGACGATGACGCGGCGGCCGGCGGCAGGGCGTGGCGAAGGCGGCGACGGCCGATGCAGGCGGCGATGGGAGGCGGTGACAGTGACGATGGCGATGATGCCGGGCGGACGTTGGATTGTCGGACGGACGACGATGGGACGACGGCGCGGGTGTCGATGGGAGGTCGACGGGTGGTCGATGGGAGGTCGATGTCCGGCCGGTCGCGGTCGATCGGTCACCAGGAGCTGGGTACAGCGTACGGACCGACCGTTGCGCAAACGTTACACGGCCGCGTTTGCAGTCCGTTGGTCCCGGTGCGGGGGCGAGTCGTGCGGGGCATTCGGCCACCCCGGCATGGGCTCGGGATAGCCTCGGCCATAGATGACGAAACCCGGGCCGCCGTACTATCCTCCCCGCCGCCTGGATCCGGTTCCCGTATCACGATGCTGCCGTCAGGAGTGCGCGATGCCGACCCCCCGCCGCCGTTCCTCATGCCCCGCCTCATCCCCCGCCCGATCCCTCGCCCGCGCCGCCGCCGCCTTCGCGGTCATCGGCGCGCTGGCGGCGCTGCGCGCCGGGCCGGCGCCGGGTCCGTCCGCCGACGTCGCCTCCGCGCAGAACGAGCCCACGCCGTTCATCGAGCGCGTCGACAGCCCCACCGATTACACGCTGCGCGAGGTCGAGTTCGTCGATCCGCTGAACGGGTTCGCCACGGGCGGCAACGGCGGGCAGAACCAGTTCGTCATCGTCGTACGCACCCGGGACGGCGGGCGGACCTGGCAGGAGATCACGCCACCGGACACCAAGGTCTTCAACGCCCAGAGCTTCGTCGATCCGATGCACGGCTGGATCGTCGGGGTGAACGGGCAGATTTACCGGACGCGCGACGGCGGCGACAGCTGGCAGGGGCTCGACCCGGGCGCCGGGGCCGGCAAGCGGCTGCTGCGCGTCGAGTTCCACGACCTCCAGCTCGGCTGGATCGCCGTGGCGGGCGAGCGCTTCATCCTCAAGACGACGGACGGCGGCGAACACTGGCGGCAGGTGGCGGTCGACATCAAGGACGGGCTGTCCGACCTGCAGTTCCTGGACGCCAACACCGGCTTCGGAACGGGTCTCGACGGCGTGCTGGCCAAGACGACGGACGGCGGCGAGACCTGGGCGAACATCGGCTTCGGCAACCAGACGAAGATGCTGGCTGTGTGGTTCGCGAGCCTGGATGTCGGATGGGTTGCGGCCAGCGAGATCCGCGCCACGAGGGACGGTGGGACGCGGTGGACGAGCCAGAGCAAGCCGCCGAAGTCCATCAACGACTTGGCGTTCGAGAACACCCACTACGGCTATGCCGCCGGCGACGAGGGCGTGCTTCTGTACACGGACGACGCCGGAACCGGAGATTCCTGGCGCCGGGTCGGCGAGGGTGTGACGCGCGACGCGCTGCTCGGGGTCGGCATCGCCCGACCCGGCATCGCCTACGCCGTCGGCACGCACGGCACGATCCTCCGCTTCACCGACCCGTCCCGCCTGGCCTCCCCGACGCCGACCGCGACGGCCACCCGCACGCCGACGAACACGCCGACGCCCGCCCCGACCGCCACGCCGTCGGGCCCGTGGCTCAGCCTCGGCCGCGATCCGCGGACGCCGTTCTACGTGTCGTCGCGCGGCTCGACGCTGCTGAAGGTGACGTACGGCAACCAGCCGGCCGGCGCCGTGCTGACGGGCACGCTCACCGGCGCGGCGGTCTTCGCGGACGGCACGACGTCGCTGTCCATGCCGGCCCCCACGGCCGGCGCCGGGCGCATGGACGTCGTGCTGCGCGCCGGGCCGGGCGCCATGGTCGGCGACCGGTTCGAGGGGACGTTCGATCTCGGCGGGGCGTCGGTGGCACGGCAGGGGTGGATCGCGGCGGTGGCGAACCTGCCGTTGCTGAAGCGGAGCCACCGGTAGGGGCACGGCGTGCCGTGCCCATGCCCGTCGATGAACCAAACCGTGGGGGCCATCGTCGTCGGCACGCGCGCGTAGGGGCACGGCATGCCATGCCGTGCCCCTTACCATCGGCTATCGCCTAGCCGCACCCGTACCGGATGCGGTGGCTGCCCTGGCCGACGCTACGCGTCGTTGCTCGTCGGCGACACCGGCGCGGTGCCGTTCGCATCGTCGCCCATGCCGGGTCCGCCGAAACCGCCGCGACCGCCGCGCTGGCCGCCCGGCATCCCGCCGCGCCGGCCGCCCGGCATCCCGCCGCGCCGGCCGTGCGCACCGCCGCGCTCGCCCTTGGCGGCCTTCAACGCGTCCGCCTGCGCCTGGGTGATCACGCCGTCCGCGACGGCCTTGCTGATCGCCTTGTCCATGGCCGCCTGCATCTGCGTGTGGAACGTCTGCGCGTCCAGGTTCTGCTCCGTCAGGAGATCGCGGATCGTCTTGCCGGCTTCGCGCGCCGCCGTGAGATCGGCGACGCTGATGCCGAGCGCCTCGGCCGTGATCGCATCGTGGTCGATGGCGGCGGCCAGCTTGGCGCCGGCGAGCATGAGGTCGGCCTTGTCCTGCGTCAGGTTGCCGGCCTTCACCGCCGCGGCGATGCCCTTCTCGAACGCCCGCAGCCGGGCGGCCTGCAGCTCATCGACGGTGACGCCGAGCTCAGCGGCGAGGAGCTCGCCGCGCTCGTCCTGGCCGCCGGCGTGGCCCATGCCGTGGCCCGCCAGGCCGGCGAGGCCCATGCCACCGGCGCCGCCGCGGCCGCCCGGGCCGTGGGCGAGGGCCGTCCGGGCGACGGCGACGGTGCCGAGCAGCGCGAAGGCGAGCGCGGCGATGGAAAGGGTGGTCTTGCGATTCATGGGGGAACCTCTCTCGGTGTTGTGCCGGCGGCCGGGGGTGCCGGTCGGCTGGGGTTGGATGATCGCAAGTATCGCAGGGCCGGATGAGCCGATGATGGGAAGAATGCAAACGAAGTGTGGCCGGTTCGTAACGGCGGTGCCGCCTTCGACCCGCCGCCCCTTCACCCGCCACCGTATAATGGACCGACAAGAGCGCCTTGGCGGGCGCGTCGCGTGCGGAGGGGGACAGTGGTGACGACACGAGGACTGGGGCGCCGCGGGCAGCGGCGCCGAACATGGCACGGGCGACGAACTTCGACGGCCGCGTTCATCGCGGCCGTCGCGCTGGTGGGGGCGCTGGCCGGGCGCGCGCTGGCGCAGGACTACCCATTCAGCACGCCGGCGTCCGGTCGGATCGTCTACACCCGCCAGGAGCTCGATACGTTCAACATGTTCACGAGCGATCCGGACGGC
This sequence comes from Candidatus Avedoeria danica, assembly GCA_016703025.1. NCBI lineage: Bacteria > Bacillati > Chloroflexota > Ardenticatenia > Candidatus Epilineales > Candidatus Epilineaceae > Candidatus Avedoeria > Candidatus Avedoeria danica. The sequence continues at coordinate 10,024 of JADJCV010000003.1, read as the reverse complement.
AGCAACGAGCGCCGGCTGTCGGACATCGACGAGTCGGCCGCCGGCGAGGATCAGCCGCGCTGGTCACCCGACGGCCGCCACGTGTCGTTCACGAGCTATCCCAAGGGGTTGACGACGATCCACGTCCTCCCCGGCGAGGGTGGGGCGCCGCGCACCGTCGTCGAGGGCGACGGGACGAGCGGCGATCCGGCATGGTCGCCGGACGGCCGGTGCCTGGTGTACGACGGGGGCGTCGGGCTGTCCGACGACGATCAGAAGCGGCTCGACCTGAAGATCTGGTGCGAGGACGGCACCGCCAAGGGCACCATCCGCCGCCTGACGAACACGCCCGACATCGACGAGCGCGAGCCCGATTGGTCGCCGGACGGGGAGACGATCGTCTACACCGCCCGCAGCAACAAGCCGAACACGACGGATCGCTGGGAGCTCTGGCGGATCCGGACGGACGGCACGGGCGCCGAGGTTCTCGTCGAGCGGCCCACCAGCCACGAGCGCCATCCGCGGTTCGCACCCGGCGGCGGACAGCTGGCGTTCATCACCGGTCCGCAACCGTTCTCGTTCGGCACGCTGGCCGTCCTCGACCTCGCCACCGGATCCGTCGAGCGCTACATCGACGGATCGAGCGACACGATCTCGTGGTCGCCGGACGGCGACGAGATCCTGTTCGGCAACATCTACCGGTCCGGCCTGCGCGCGATCGCGCCCGGACTCGACGCGTCCGGATTCGCGTCGATCGGCCCGGCCTCCACTCGGCAGGGCGGGCAATACGCCGGCCTCTACCGCATCCACCTGGCGACGAAGTCGATCACGCGCCTGCTCGGCGCAGCCGGCGGCGCACAGGCGCCGAACGTCGGCACGAACTTCGAGTTCGGCTACATGCCGGACTGGTCCCCCGGCACGGCCACACCCACCCCCGACGCCACCGCCACCCCGACGCCGTCGAACACGCCGCCCCCGACCGCCACCGCCACGGCCACCCTCGAGCCGACACCGACGCCGGCACCGCCGCGGATCTACCTGCCGCGCGTCCTCCGCGAGGAGCCCGTCCCGCCGACGCCGACGCCGACGGCGACGGTGACCGCAAGCGCCGAGGCGACCGCGGAGGCGACCGCAAGCGCCGAGCCGACCGCCGGGGCGCAGTGATCGGACTTCGTCCAGGGATGGACGCACCCTGCGTGCCGCGATACACTGCCGGCACGCGCTCACCCAAGGAGAAAACGTTGAGCAAACGGTTCCCGATCGCCCTGATGGGCATGTGTTCGATCCTGCTTTCGGGCCTGACGGCCTGCGGCGCCCCACAGGAGGCCCCGCCAGAGGCAGCCGCGCCGGCCGAGCCGGCGGTGGCCATGCCGACGGCGGCCGAACACGCCGCCGCCCCGGCGGAGCACGACGCCCCGCACTGGACCTACGAAGGCGAGGCAGGCCCTGATCATTGGGCCGCGCTCAGCGAGGAATTCGCCGCGTGCGGCAGCGGCGCCGCGCAGTCGCCCATCGACATCGGCGAGCCCGCGGCGGCGGATCTGGCGAACATCGTCTTCCACTACAGCCCGAGCGCGATCAATATTCTCAATAACGGACACACCGTCCAGGTGAACTACGATGCCGGCAGCTACATCGAGCTGGACGGCATGCGCTACGACCTGGCGCAGTTCCACTTCCACGCCCCGTCCGAGCACAGCGTGGACGGCGTGCTGGCGGAAGCCGAGATCCACCTCGTGCACAAGTCGGCGGACGAGAAGCTGGCCGTCGTCGGCGTTCTGCTCAACGACGGCGCGGCGAACGAGGCCTACCAGGCGGTGATGGACAACCTGCTGGCCGCCGAGTCGCCCGAAACGAAGGTGACGGCGATGGTCGACGCCGCCGCCCTCCTGCCCGCCGTCCAGACCACCTTCCGCTACGCCGGCTCGCTCACGACGCCGCCGTGCTCGGAGGGCGTGGCCTGGAACGTGATGACGACGCCCGTCGAGCTGTCGGCCGAGCAGTTGGCCGCCTACACCGCGATCTTCGACGGCAACAACCGGCCGGTGCAGGCGCTGGGGGAGCGGGCGTTGGCGGAGGATTCGACGCCGTAAGACGGCTCCGTCCCTTCAGTTGAACAACCCGAGCTGCCGCCCTCGCTCCGCCGGCCAGGGCGGCAGCTCGCCGATGTCCATCCTGTCGCCGCCACCCGCCGTCGATGACACTTCCGCCATCGCTTCCCTGAGCGCCGCGTGCCACAGCCGCGCGATCGGCGCGCCGTCGATATCGTCCGGCGCATGGATGACGACGTACGGGTGGCGGCCGGCGAGGATCCACGCGGCCACGTCGCGCGTCCAGTCGACGATCCAGGGCGCGTTGGCGGCCGGATCGGGGTGGGCGACGTAGCGGAGCATGGGCGTCGGACCGATCGAATCGGCCGAAAGGTCCGGCGGCAGCGGCAGGTTTGGCTTCTGCCGCCGCGCATCCGCCGCCTCCTTCACCCTCCGCGCCGTGTCCTCGGCCACCTCGTCGGGACGCGGCCGGGCGACGTCGGCGGGCGCGGCGGAGCGGAGGGCGCGGGTGTCCATGACCGCGCGGCTGGCGCTGCGGTCGGCGAGCATGAGGGAAAGGGCCGCGGCCAACTCCGCGTCGCGGTAGAACGCCGGGTGGCGAACCTCGACCGTCCAGCGCATCGCCAAGCCGCGTGACGCGGCGCCCTCGGCCGCCGCTTCGAGGAAGCGCGCCAGATCGCCCAGCTGCTCCGGCCCGAAGGACGGCGCGAGCTGCAGCAGACACGGCCCGAGCCGGTCGCCGAGCGGCGCGATCGTCGTGAGGAACGCGTCCAGCTCCGCGCCGGCGTCGACGAGCGTCCGGTCGTGCGTGATCGCGCGCGGCACCTTCCAGCAGAAGTGGAACCCCGGCGGCACGGTCTCCCGCCACTTCCGCACCGTCTCGGCGGACGGCAGCGCGTAGAACGTGCTGTTGCCCTCAACGGCGTTGAAGACGGAGGCGTACTCCGCCAGGAAGTCGGCAGGACGGGTGCGCTGCGTGTAGAACGTACCGCGCCAGGGGGGGCGGTTCCAGACGGGGAGGGCGAGGTGGTAGTGATTGAGGGGCATTGCAATACCCACGGTGTCCTTGATGCCCGCCCATGATGCCGGCACACCGCGTCCACCACAACCCACCGCGTAGGGGCGACGCGAACGCGTCGCCCGATCCCCATGCAACGCACCCCCCCATCGGCCGCATGCCCGCGTCACGCCTCCGTCGGATGCGCGGGATGGCATTGGGCGCCGATGTCGGCGGCTCCGTGGGCGATGGGTGGGTGCGATGGGCGGGCGGCGGGTGGGCCGGGGCGGTAGGCCGGGGCGATGTGTGGGGCGTACGGCCTGCGGGCGACGCGTTCGCGTCGCCCCTACGCGGTGGGTGGAGCGCAGCCGGCGGCATGGCATCTGGGGCGGGAATCGGGGTGGTGGGATGCGGTACACTACGCGAGGTTGAATCCGCGGGGAATGAGGTGTTGTCGTCTATGAAGATCCTCACGCAGAACGTGTGAACTCGAGGCGTGGCCGACGGGGCGGCTGGGCGAATCGTTCATCGAGCCGCTGCTGGGTGCGTTGCCAGGGTTGTACGAGCACGGCTGCTCGTACGGCGAGCCCGGCGGCTTCATCCGCCGTCTGCGGGAAGGCGAGGGCACGTGGCTCGGGCACGTGTTCGAGCACGTGGCGATCGAGCTGCAGAACGAGGCGGGCGCGGACGTGACGTTCGGGAAGACGCGGGGAAATGGCGTCGAGGGGCAGTACGACGTCATCTATCAGTACGAGCAGGAGGACGTGGGCGTCGAGGCGGGGCGGGTGGGGCTCGAGTTCATCCACCGGCTGCTGCCGGAGGCGCTGCGGCCCGAGGAGGCGCGGGGGGAGGAACGACGGGGGCGCGGGGTGCGGCGGGCGTCGCGGCGTACAGCTTCGCCGAGGCGCGCGACGAGTTCATCCGCTTCGCGCAGCGGCGGGCGCTCGGGCCGAGCACGGCCAGCCTCGTGAAGGCGGCCGAGGAGCGGGACGTGCCTTGGCTGCGGCTGAACCGGTTCAGCTTGATCCAGCTCGGGCACGGGAAGTTCCAGAAGCGCGTCCAGGCCACCGTGACGAGCGAGACGCGGCACATCGCCGTCGAGATCGCGAGCGACAAGGAGGAGACGAACCGGATCCTGCGCGACCTGGGCCTGCCCGTGCCGGAGCAGCGGTTGGTGTACGACGCCGAGGAGGCCCGTGCGGGCGGCGGAGCGGATCGGGTACCCGGTCGTCGAAGCCGCTCAACGCGAACCACGGCCGGGGGGTGTCCATCCACCTCGTGACGGGCGATGATGTGGCGGCGGCGTTCACGCACGCGAGCGATCACGCGAACACGGTCGTCGTCGAGAAGTTCGTGACGGGGTTCGATCACCGGCTGCTCGTGATCCACGGCGAGCTGATCGCCGCCAGCAAGCGCGTGCCGGGGCACGTGGTGGGCGACGGGATGCGGACGGTGGGCGAGCTCGTCGATCTTACCAACGAGGACCCGCGGCGCGGGATCGGGCACGAGAAGGTACTGACGCGGCTCGAGTTCGACCACCAGGCCGAGCGGCTGCTGGCGCAGAAGGGCTACACCAAGGACACCGTGCCGGCGACGGGCGAGGTGGTCTACCTGCGCTCGACGGGCAACCTGTCCACGGGCGGCACCGCGGTCGACGTGACGGACATCGTCCACCCCGACAACCGCGAGATGGCGGTGCGGGCGGCGCGGGCGATCGGGCTGGACGTGGCGGGCGTGGACTTCCTGTGCGACGACATCAGCCGCTCGTACGCCGAGTCCGGCGGGGCGATCTGCGAGGTGAACGCCGCTCCCGGCTTCCGGATGCACGTCTCGCCCAGCGAGGGCACGCCGCGCGACGCGGCCGGGCCGGTGATGGACATGCTCTTCCCGCCGGGGTCGCCGTCGCGCATCCCGATCGCGGCCGTCACCGGCACGAACGGCAAGACGACGACGTCGCGGATGATCGCCCATATCGCCAAGATGAGCGGGCACGTGGTGGGGTTGGCGACGACGGACGGCGTCTACATCGACGGCAAGCTGACCGTGGCGGGCGACATGACGGGCCCGCAGGCGGCGCGGATGATCCTGCGCGACCCGGCCGTTAGCATCGCGGTGCTCGAAACCGCGCGCGGCGGGCTTCTGCGCGCCGGGATGGGCTACAAGCGCTGCAACGTCGGCGCCGTGTTGAACGTCCAGGCGGACCACCTCGGCCTGAAGGGCATCGACACGCTCCAGCAGCTGGCCAAGGTGAAGCGCGTCGTGGTGGAAGTGGCCAAGGACGCCGCCGTGCTGAACGCGGACGATCCCGAGTGCCTGAAGATGGCCGAGCACACGACCGCGAAGACCGTGATCTACGTGACGATGGACCACCGCCACGCGCTCGTCCGCGAGCACATCCGCGCCGGCGGGAAGGCGCTCGTCCTCGAGGAGGGCATGAACGGCCAGATGGTCACGCTCTACGACGGCCCGACCCACCTGCCGCTGCTCTGGACCCACCTGATCCCCGCGACGATGGAAGGCCGCGCACTGCACAACGTCCAGAACGCGATGTTCGCGGCGGCCGTGGCGCACTCGCTGGGCTTCAAGGCGGACGACATCCGGCACGGTCTGCGGACGTTCGACACGAGCTACTTCCAAACGCCGGGCCGCCTGAACGTCTTCAACGAGCACCCGTTCCGCGTGATCCTGGACTACGGCCACAACCCGGCGGCGGTGCAGGCGATGGTCGATCTGGTGGAGCGGCTGGAGCCGAAAGGGAAGCGGATCGTGGTGCTGGCGGCGCCGGGAGACCGGCGGGACGAGGACATCCGGGAGATCGCGGGGATCTGTGCGGGGCACTTCGATCACTACATCTGCCGGCGGGATGACAATCCGCGGGGGCGGGGGGTGGACGAGGTGCCGCGGATGTTGATGGAGGGGTTGGTGGCTGCTGGGGCAGGGGGGGCGGCGGCGGATGGGCGCCGGATTGGTGGGGGGGGTGGTGAAGGCGGAGGATGTGGAGATTGTGATCGACGAGGCGGAGGCGGTGGAGAGGGCGTTGGGGATGGCGGAGAGGGATGATCTGGTGTTGGTGTTTGGGGATAAGGTGAATCGGTGTTGGAAGCAGATTATCTACTTTCGGCCGGAGGGGGGGGGGGATGGGCACGCCCAGCACGCACATGGCGTGGATCGGGACGGTGCGGCAATCGGATCTGTCTCGGCCATCGGATCGGGGACGGCGTCGATGCCGGGCGGGGCGGGAGCGACGAGCGCGCTGGGGGCGGGTGGAGCGTCGGGAGGCGACGGTTGGGTGCGGGATGAGCGGGGGGTGCGGGTGGCGTCGGAAGGGGGGGGGGAGGAGGCGGATTGAGCGTCCAGGGAGCATTCGGAATCTTGTGTAACCAGCCGGCTACAGGTCAGAGGGGAAGGCGGTCATCGAAGCGGATGGCGAGCTGATTGAGGACGAGAGGCCAGCCTTGGATGGCTCCAGTCCAGCGTTTGGAGATGTTCACGTGGGCCAGGTAGAGGAGCTTCTTGGCGGCATCGGCGGTCGGGAAGGAGCCTTTGGTCTTGATCACCTTTCGCAGTTGGCGATTGTACGCCTCGATGCGGTTGGTCGTGTAGATGAGTTTGCGGATCTCGGCCGGGAAGTCGAAGAAGGTGGCCAGGTCGTCCCAATGGGTGAGCCAAGAGCGCACGGCTGCGGGATAGCGCTTGCCCCAGACCTCTTCGAGGCGTAAGAGTTGGCGCTCTGCTTCGTCCCGAGTTGGAGCTCGGTAGACCGTCTTTAGATCGGCGATGAAGGCCTTGTAATCCTTCCAAGTGACGTAGCGGAGGCTGGCCCGAATCTGGTGGATCACGCAACGCTGAAGGCAGACCTTGGGAAAGATGGCCCGGATGGCCTCGTCGAAGCCGACCAGCCCGTCGATAGAGGCGATGAGGATGTCCTCGACGCCCCGGCTCTGGAGGTCGGTGAGGACCGACAGCCAGAAGTTGGCGCCCTCGGCGCCGTCGCTGACCCAATGTCCCAGGACGTCGCGATGGCCTTCGGTATCGATCGCAAAGACGATGTAGACGACGACGGTCTCGACTCGGTTGTTCTCGCGGCGCAGCATGATGCAGCCCGTCAAGGAACACGATGGGGTAGACCGGGGACAGCGGCCGGGTCTGCCAGGCGGTCACCAGCGGCATGATCTTGTCCGTGACGGCGCTGATGGTCGCCGGGGCGACGTCGATGCCGTAAAGCTCCTCAAGCACGTCCTGGATGTCCCGCACCGACTGGCCGGCGGGCGTAGAGCGCCAGGATCTTCTCCTCGATCTCGTTGGTCTGCCGCTGGTAGGGTCCGGATGATCTGCGGCTCGAAGGAGCCGTTGCGATCCCGGGGCACCGCAATCGTCTGCTCGCCGCCCTCGGTCTTGAGCGTGCGTCGATAGCGCCCGTTTCGGCCAAGTGCCGGAGTTCCGGCCGACGACCTCGTGCGCTTCGTAGCCCAGATGCGCAGTGATCTCGCCTTCGAGCATCTCCTCGATGGTCTTGGCGAACAGCCGGGCGAAGATCCCGTCCTTGCCGTAGAAGTCGTTGACCGACTTGGCCGTTGCCAAACTCGGCCATCACGCGTTCCGCCGACGGCATCGACACCCCCGGCCGCCCGGCCGTCGCCTCCACGACGGCCTCGGCCAACCGCGGCCCAGGCCTGCGCCACGCTCTCGCGTCGGGTCCTTTCACTCACGAAGGAGTCCTTTCTTGTGCCGCTTGCGCGGCCGGCTCACGGTTCAAGCCGCCCTGACCCCGGTCGTTGCTGGACCTCCAGCCTACACCAGAGTCCGGGCGGTGGGGAGCCGGGCCCGGGCGCTCTTGCGCCCTGGCCCGGTTCGCCATCGTCCGGAGACCGTTCTCCCTCCGACCTTACGCCACCTTCCGGTTACACAACTTTCCGGACGCCCTCAGCGTCCACACATGAATTGTAACGCACGGTCCGACTATGTCTGCCTCTGCATTCCGGCTGCAGGCACCATCTTGTTGCTTCCCTAATCGGCGTACGACATACTTGGACTGTATTGGCAGAGTGTCGGCTCGCTGGTCTCGTTTCCCCCAGACTTCGAGCCGAGTGTTCTCCACACTCGAAATCCAGACGCAAGGGTCTTTATCCTCAATCCATCACAGTGAGCCGAACGCTACAGGTTAGGCGCCCTACTTCCATATTCTACTGACAGCGAGGTGCCAGATAATGCCCATCCAGTCGTCGCCAGCAGAGAAGAGACGGCAGTTGGCCGAGCAGCGTCGCCGCGTTGACTTCGATACGTATGATGTCACTGTCGATGAACTCTTGCGTCGCGTGGAGGAGGGTCGCATCGATATCGCCCCGATCTATCAGCGAGAATTCAGGTGGGACCATAAGCGCCAATCCAGGTTGATTGAATCGGTATTACTGGGCATTCCCGTTCCACCTCTGTTCATGGCAACCAATCACGTAGACGACGAACGTGTTCAATGGGAAGTCGTCGATGGCTTGCAGAGGCTATTGACACTCGTACACTTCGCGGGCAGTGAAAAAGCGCGCAATAGCTGCCGTCTCGAAACTGAGAGTCTCACGCTTCAAGAACTAGACAAGCTAACCGCATTCGATCGAACAGGCTTTGCTGACCTTCCTGGTGATATCCAGACAACCTTTCTTGACCGGCCGTTGAAGATAGTTGTGCTCAACGACAAGAGTGATCTTGATGTACGCTTTGATCTCTTTGAACGCCTCAATACGGGCGGAATTCTCCTCACTCCGCAAGAAATACGCGAGTGTGTCTATCGAGGCACATTCATGAATCTTCTGGGAGAATTGGCGGCAACGCCAGACTTCAGGACGGTTGTAGTGTTGCCGCACTCGCGGATGCACGATGGCACGCCAGAAGACTATGTGCTCCGCTTCTTCGCATTCTCAGAACGCTACATGGCATTTGCACATTCTGTTACGGACTTCCTGCGCGACTTCACGCGCTATGCCTACGATGATGCCCGCGTCGCAGAACGTACGAATCGCTTTATGGTGACGTTCGCGTTTCTCGCCTGCTGCTTCCCTAATGGCATCAAACCCGGAAGGGCCAGACGCCTGTGAATCTCTTCGAAGGACTAGCAGTTGGTGCGTCGCTCGCCCTTGGCATCAGGCCCGACTTGATCCCGCCTGGTGACTTAAGCTGGGTCAACTCAATTGAGCTTCGCTCACTCACTACCGGAGCCACCAATAGCAGACCCAGAGTGCGTGGCCGAATTGAATTCTGTCGCGATCGGTTTCTAGCTCACAATGCTTAGCTGTCAACTTCAACGAGACAGCCTCAAGGAGCGGGTTGACAGTATTACCCGCTTGATCGATGCAACACACATCGTCCCTGACATAAGGGCATCACTTGGCTCCTGACGCGCGACGGGAAGCGCGTGGTCTCGGCATCCCGTTACCAGTATGCTTCATACGAGGAGCTTCTTTAACGAGCTTGTGTCGCGCATTGCTGGAAACTGCAGCACGCCTGCGCGCCGGCAATCGTCGCTTACGCCCAGGGTTGCGCATCTTCGCCGCGCACACTCATATGCAGGCTGCGAGCGCAGTGTCGGCATCCAAGTTATGGACCGGACCTGACCGAGAAATCGTCCACGCACTTGCCGCGACGCGCGAATGTACAATTGATGTTGGTGTGTTCCCAAGCGACGGAAGTCATATGAAACGGATGCAGGTAAACACATTCTGCGATCTCTTTGAACTTGGAGATCCAGGAGTGATTCTCAAAGAGATATGGGACCGCCTGGACACCATCGTGGACGAGCGTAATGCAATTGCCCACGGACGACAAACCCCCGAACAGATTGGGAGGAACTATTCCGAGGGCGACTTTGTACAGTTGACATCCCTATGGCTGCTTAGATGGGGACGATTTCTGGATGTGGTTGAGGCAAGGGCCTCGTCGCGCGACTTCTACCTTCTTCCTCGATAGAGCACGCTCACCGCCAGCGTCACCGCCCGCGCGCAAGACCGTA